>DJWZ01000087.1:0-11334 GCA_002449535.1 Prevotellaceae bacterium UBA7017
GATATACATCACGTCCGGCATGCCCACTTCGCCGTCAAGGTTTACGTCACCGCGAACGCCGCCCGTGCCTGCACCGCCGACGTTAATCTCTTTCGTGGCAACGTCAGAATTGTCATAACCTTTCTTCGTGGCATAGACGGTAACCTTGTAGGTAGTCGATATACTGATATCTGTGCCAGTGCCGGCAATATATGATGGAGGAGTAACGTTATAGACATATTCCACATCCTCCGTATCGCATGAGAACCTTAGTTTGCCATCAACAAAACTGATGGCAGGTGTGGCACACTTCGGGGTCTCTGGAATTTCAGGTGTTTCTCCCGACATAGTCTTGATGGTGCCAAATCCGCTCCAAGGAGATGTGGTCTTGTATGCCTCAATTGATGCTTCTGGCACATACAATGTAACATTGGCAATTCTTACGTTAGAAAAAATAGAACTCCCCGTTGTCGGCACGTCTCTTCCATAGCAATATATGTCCGTTAGCCCATAGCAGTATGAGAAAGCATAGTTTCCTATAGATTCCACGCTGTTGGGAATAGTCACTGATGTTAGCCCATAGCAGGATGAGAAAGCATAGTTTCCTATAGATTCCACGCTGTTGGGAATAGTCACTGATGTCAACCCGTTGCTGCCATAGAAAGCCCAACTTCCGATACTTGTCACACTGTTGGGAATAACAGTGTTTTTGCACCCGGAGATTAGAGTGTTTGTAGATGTTTCTATTATGGCATTGCAATTATTACGGGAGTCATATACATTATTTTCAGTAGAAACTTTTATAGAAGCAATGCTGTTTGTGCCTCCAAAAATATTGCCACTGAGGCTTTTCAGACCGCTGCCGATACTGACAGACATCAGTTTACTACAGCCGCTGAAAGCTGAGCCACCAATAGACTGTACGTTGTCTGGAACAGTAACTGAAACAAGACTTCTACAACTGTTGAAGGCATTATATCCAATGGATGTAACACTATTCGGAATATTTACTGACACTAAGTTTGAGCAGTAAGCGAAAGCATTGTTTCCTATTGTTGTCACACTATTCCCCATGTTTATGGTAACAACTCCACTGCAATATTCAAATGCCCCATCTTCAATAGATGTAACGCTGTTTGGTATAGTGACGGATTCCAAATTTGAACAACTACAAAAAGAACCACGTTCTATAGTAGTCACACTGCTTGGGATAGTGACAGATTTAAGACCTGTACAGTTAGAAAATGCTCCGCATCCGATTGATGTAACACCATTAGGGATAACAAGGTCTGTAATCTCTGCACCATTCATATATAGGTGTTGAGCATTGTCTAAAGGATTGGAAGAATAACGATATTGACTTGAAGTAGTAATGAATTTTATTCTACACCATGCTGCCAGATCTGTTATATGAACCGAAGTAAGTTTTGAACAGCTACTGAACGCATCACGTCCAATAGATGTAACGCTGTTAGGAATCGTCACAGATGTTAGCCCGGAGAAACCATAGAAAGCATATGCCCCAATAGACGTCACGCTGCCGGGAATAACCATGTCTTTTATTTCGCTGCCGTTAAAATACAGATTATGTGCATAATATAATGGATTGGATGTCATCTCTGTGAAATTTATTCTACACCATGCTGCCAAATCAGTTATATTGACGTATTTGAGACTGTAACAATCAGAGAAAGCACTGTTTCCGATGGTTTTTACGCTTTTGGGGATGGTAATAGACGTAAGACTTTCACATTTATTGAAAGCATAATATCCAATCGATGTCACACTATAAGTTATGCTGCCGTAGGTGAACGTCTCAGGAATAACAACACTTCCAGTGTATTTCGCATCACCAGAAGCCACCTCTGCCTCTTTCGTTTCGGCATTAAGTTTGTAATAAATGCCGTCAACTTCAGCATCATACGCACTCGCCATCAACGGCAGCAGTGCAAGCAAGAATAAAGTCGTTAGTTTTTTCATAATGATAATAATTAAAAGTTATATTTGTTTGATTACAGTTTTGTTTAGGTCGCAATGCGTCAGTATGTAATAAGGTACGTCACAGTCCTTCGTTATAGACCGTAACGTGCCTTATAGTTGCTGCGCCATTTTAGCGCATAAAGTATTGGTTTTAATCATTTGCGAGGGGGGGAATAGCTTCGCTAAATGCCGTCTTTCCCGCCGCTGCGCGGGTGTCCTTGGCAGCAGAAGAAATAAATATTGGCAAAGAAGAAAAATTCGTTTCCATTATTTTGGCGAATTTAATATCAATACGATGTTCTGAGTTCTAATGTTGTCATAATTATAACGTTAACAGGAATTTTCGGTTGCAAAGATAATACTTTTTTTCTAACCACCAAAAAGAAAACGTTTTTTTTCTTTACCCCTCACTCCTGATTCCTAAGGTTTCATGACTATGAAAGGGGATAACAAGGTACTATTATTGCCTTCTAACCGCTATGACGTAGATGATGACGGGTATGACATAGCAGGCAATGTCGGCAATATCAAAAGTTCCTTCCGCTATTCCAATGCCCTGTGCAACTTCATGAAGGCATGCTATCAGCGGAATGGATAAGATTATGATATGTCTTGCCCATGATTTGCTGTCATGCCACAACGCATCCATTAACAGGATAAATGATATACAATACAGTCCGTCGGGGAGAGAGTATTTTACGAAGTCTGGAATATTCCATGAGTTGACAGCCTGTCTCATGACAATGATAATGTCACCGAATACTGTAGCGGAACTCCATCTATAAAGGTTTATTGATGGGCTGCGAAACAGCAGGTATATGGCGCACCCTATAAAGAGTGTAACCGCTCCAGCCGTTAGCTCCAGTTTCTCGTTCCTGTTCATTTGTCAAAAAAGGGGATGTGGCAAGTCGCTGCCACATCCTCCGTTTTTTATTTATTTCTTATAATAATCAGTTGTTTGGTCTGCTGATAATCTTGATAGCATTGGTTCCCCTGATTGCAGACTTTGCAGAAGCCTTGCTTGTCAGCTCGCCAATCAGTGCCTCAAGAACGTAGTCCATGTCGTTGAATCCGGAATATAGGTTCGTTAGGTGAATTACGTTCTTCCAACTGTCCATGACAGCCCAGTCTCCACCGTTAGAATCCCAGTTACCATTTGGAGCAAACAATACCATACGACGACCTGAAGGCATATCATCCCACTTTGCCTTGATGGCATCAACGGTCAGCTTTGTATATGATTTGCCAACCAGATAAGGAGCATCCGTCCAGAGAATAACCACTTGACGATGGTAACCGTCGTCCACGCCCCAGTCTGCCTTGCTGAATGCAGCATCGAGTGCCTCAAGTCCGCTCTCAGGAGTGTCACCGCCACCCATGGCATGGATGTTGCTGACGAAGGAGTTGAATGCAGCGCGCTGGTCAGGCAGCTTGTAGGTTGGACTCTGACGGAACCAGTCGTCACCGTCAACGTTTATGTCTTGGAAACCTATCACCTGAGCAGTCAGTCCAGTCAAGCCTATACCCTGCTTGTCGCACTTTGCCTTGAAGGAATCATAGAAAGACATGGCATTGTTCTTGACAGTGTTGATAACACTGCTCATGCTGCCAGTATAGTCGATACACATCACCACGTCCACTGTCAGCGTGTTGTCACCAGTAGTGAATGACTTTACGGTAGTGTCATATAAAACCTGCTCTGTAGAGCTTCCGTAGCGTGGAATCAGATTACCGTGATTTGTATCGTTGAATTTATAATATGCCCTATAATAGTAAGTAGTATTGGGCTTCAGTCCACGGAAATCAACGTCATAGCTCAAGTCTCCGCTTGCTTGGACTCCCGTACCCTGATATTCGGCACCTTCTTCGCCAATCTGCAGCTTCGAAGCATCGGCATCGCATACTATGCCGTATGTTCCAAGGGTATTATATGTGTCAGAATTACACCATATCGTTCCGCTCAATGTACAGGAAGAACCGCCGACCTTGTACGTGGCTTTGCCCGTCCAGAGTGAAATCGTGTTATACATACGTACTATTATTTCCACCTGATACCAGTTCTGTATTGTAGCGGTAAAAGTATATACTCCAGAGGAATTAACCGGAATCTTGGAGACGGCATCTGCGTTTTTCTGGTACTCCATGGCACCAACGTTTCCAAAGAGTGTTGCAAAATGGTTGATTAGCGACTTGATGCCGGCAGCAACAGTCTCCTCACCAGTATTAGCCTTTATCAATGCTGCGGCATTTGCCAAGGCAGCACGGAAGGCATCCTTCTTGTCTAAATCCTTGAAACTTGGGAGACTGTTCTTCCAACACTTGTAACTGCCAAGGAACGTAACAGCCTTGCCGTTGTCATAAACCATCTCAACAATGGAGTCGTTGGGGAAACTGAAATAAATAATACCCTTGTCCTTTACAACAATCTGTGTAGGGAGATTCTCGTCTTTCGTGGCAATAAGCGTTGCCATTTCTGTACCGTCATTTGACAGGTAAGACGTAGAGCAGAAGTTCCCTGCCGTCTCTGATGACATGTCATTACTGTGGGTGAAGTAACCATACTGCGTAAGGTAGGCAGCATCCCATGCTCCAATTTTTGAGTCTAACTTTACAATGCCAGTAAGTTCGGTTTCGCTTGGTGTGCTGTTACCGCCGCCAGATGCGTTGTCGTCTTCGCTGGACGCTGTGAATCCCATTGCAAATAATACTAACAGGAAACTCGAAAACAAATACTTTTTCATAGTTCTTTTGTTGTTAAAATTAGTAAATTAAAAAAATGAAAAAACAATATTTATATAGTGATATATTGAATTGTATTTTAGTTATCTGGTGCAAATGTAGTAAATATTTTTTAATTAGCAAAAAAAAATGTAAAAAAAACAGGAAAATATATAATTTTATTTTATTTTCCTGCTAAAAACGTTGCAAATGTAACATTTACAAATGCATCCTTCCTGTTGGAACGTTAGCTAACAGTTTAGGACTAACAGTTTAGCAAATATCACTTTCCTGTTTGGAGTGAAAAAGCATAGCCCCCGCTGCATGTATGGTGATGCATTAAGTTCCTTCATTCCGTTTCACCGACCTTACCTCGCAAGAGGCAAATGCGGGGAACTATGCTTTGTTGTTAAAAGTTAACTCCTAACTCCTAACTCCTCATTCCTCACTCGTCCGGGAACTTCCCGTTCAGTATCTTGTTCACTATGAACATCACGTCCGCCATGCCTACCTCGCCGTCGCCGTTTACGTCACCGCGAACGCTGCCGCCACCGTTGCCGCCACCGTTGTCATCATCTTCAAACTCCTTCTCCACGATGTTTGCAAACTGGCTCCACCCAGCTGTGCTTGCATACAGCGATTTCGTGCCGACAGGAACATACAATGTTGCAGGAATGGTCTGCTCGTTATATGATGCATCCTGATATTGGAAAACATTTTCCTCTATTGCAAAAGGTACTTTAATCTTCGAGGTAATGCTCGTGAGGTTATTACAGCCGTGGAAAGCCTCTTTTACAATGCTTGTTACGCTGCCAGGGATTGTTACAGATGCCAAACTGGTACAATGCTCAAAGGCTTCTTCACCGATGCTTTTTACACCGCTCGGTATCGTTATAGATGTCAAACCTGATGATTTGAAAGTTTCAGTCTCAATGTTTGTCACGCTGTTTGGTATTGTAATAGATTTCAATCCTGTGCAGTCTGCGAAAGCCGCCAAACCAATAGTTGTCACGCTATTTGGTATGATAACAGAAGTAACATCACAACCTAAGAAAGCCTCTCCGGCAATAGTCTTTATTCCTGCAGGAATTGTGTATGCACCGCTGTAAGAGTTTTCCAATATTACAAAGCAACTGCTGTTATATATCGTTACGGGGACGCGTATTTCCCCAAAAATCCCGTAACCAACTTCTGTCACGCTGTTTGGTAATGTGAAGGAAGTCAAGTCCAAGGCATCACATTTATAAAACGCTTCATCCCCGATTGATGTCACGCTGTTTGAAATTGATATGGAAGTCAGTTTTCTGCATCTTTTGAAGGTTTCAGCACCAATTCGCGTAATGCCATTGGCAATGTTGGCAGTCTTTATGTAGTAGCTGTAGAAATGCCAAGGCCTACGATTGCTACTTTCATAGTCATTCATAGCACCGGTACCCGTGACAGAAAAAGCACCCGTTCCAAGGTTAAGAGAATATCTTGCATTGCTGCCGCACGAACCCTCGATAACACCTGCCAATGGATTGTTGGCAATATCGACATTTTCTAATTGTGTGTTTTTTGACAAATCAATAGACGTGAGTTTATTGTTTGAGCAAAACAGCGTACGTAAAGCTGTACATCCAGATATATTTAGCGACGTCAACTGGTTGTTCTGACAGTCAAGAAGACCTAATGCTGTGCATCCAGATATATCAAGTGATGTCAATTGATTATTGCCGCAATAAAATGTTTGCAAAGCCGTACATCCAGATACATTCAGCGATGTCAACTGGTTGACATTGCAGATAAGCATTTGTAAACTAGTACATTTTGATACATCAAGTGATGTCAACTGGTTATTGCTGCATGCTAACCAAGTCATTGAAGTAAAGAATTCTATTCCCTTCAAAGAACTGATATCTTTATTATCGACGACAATTGAGTTAATGTTTTGTATTTCCGCATCTGTAAATACACCGTCAGAACCAGCACCACTAAACATTTCATTTGTAAGATAGTTGCGGAAATTAGCATCAGGGAAGTTCGTCGAGTTGATGGCAACATCTGCCCACGAAACAGCCGTCACAAACATAGTGACCAGCGAAAGGAGTAGTTGTCGTTTCATAATTGTAGATTTTTAATAGTGAAACAAAAGTTTAAGAATAATATAAAAATATTGATATGCTTAAGCACGCAAAAAGGCACGTCACAGTCCTTCTTCATAGGACCGCAACGTGCCTTATAGTTACTGCGCCGCGTGGCGCATGATTAAACCTTGCTAAACCTGCCGGTGGGGAGGTATATGTATAGGCTATAGGCTTCATAGGTTGTGGTTGCTGTTTATTTTGTTCGCAAACTTCTGAGTGCAAAGATATGAAAAATTTGGTTAAGTGAAAAGAAAAGGAGTAGATTTCTTCTCTGGAACGTGAAAATTTTATGCAATAAGTTATGAAGAATGCAAAAAAAAACAGCAGGAATGTTATTTCCTGCTGTTGATGAATTTCAGTTCTTTGGGGAGTTTTATCCATTTGTTCTTTCCGGCAATCTTGATAGTGCTGCCAGAGAGTTGGCGTAAGAGGTATGTGCTGTCGCTGTTGAGAATGAGCTCGGCATTGAGGTCTTCGGAGCCGTAGTCGTTTATCATCTCCAGGTCGGCTTTCTTGCCGTCTTTGCTGATGGTGACGCCTGTCACAATCCATACGCGGGAGTCGGTGGACTTCTTCAGGTAGCCGAAGGTGTTGCCGAGAATCTCCTGCCCAGGGATGGGGATGGTTTCTTCGTACAGGTTCAGGCGCATGAAGACGTTGTACTCCGTATTGGTAACGATGCACTTGAAAGGACCGCTTGGCTTCTGCTGCGCAGATGCGGAACAAACGAAAACCAGAACGAAAACTAATATGTTACGAATTCTTCCCATTTTTTTAACTTGAACCTTTCCCCCCTCCCTAACTGGGGAGGGAAGGGGTGGGGCCTAATTCCTCCTCTGGTATGCTGTGAGGGTATTCTTCATCAGCGAGCAGATGGTCATAGGACCGACACCGCCTGGAACGGGAGTGATGTATGAGCACTTGGGGGCTACATTCTCGAAATCGACGTCACCAGATAGGCGGAATCCGCTCTTGCGGGTAGCATCGGGTACGCGAGTGGTACCGACATCAACGATTACAGCACCGTCCTTCACCATATCGGCAGTGACAAAGCCAGGCTTGCCGATGGCAGCAATGATGATGTCTGCCTCGCGACATTCTTTCTTGAGGTCGGCAGAGTGGGAGTGGCATACGGTGACGGTGGCATCGCCATATTCCTTCTGCATCATAAGCTGTGCCATAGGTTTGCCGACGATGTTTGAACGTCCCAGAACGACACACTTCTTTCCGCTGGTAGGAATGTTGTAACGTTTCAGGAGCGTAATGATGCCGAGTGGGGTAGCAGAGATGAAGCAGGGAAGCCCGATGGACATGCGTCCGACATTTACGGGATGGAAGCCGTCAACGTCCTTGCGGTAGTCGATAGCCTCGATAATCTTCTGCTCATCGATATGCTTTGGGAGAGGCAGCTGGACTATGAAACCGTCGATGTCTTTGTCTTTATTGAGACTGTCAACACATTCAAGGAGTTCTGCCTCCGTGATGTCATCCTCATAGCGTATGAGGGTTGACTTGAAGCCGCATGCCTCGCAGGCAAGGACTTTGTTCTTCACGTATGTCTCGGAACCTCCGTCATGACCTACGAGAACTGCTGCCAGATGGGGCTGCTTGCCACCACGGGCTACGATGTCTTTTACTTCTTGAGCTATTTCTGCCTTTATGGCTGCGGCAGTCGCCTTTCCGTCTATTAGTTGCATATTTATTTTATGGGTCTTATTGGACTTATTGGACCTATTGGACCTATTGGACTTATTAGACTAATGGGAGAAATAGAAATCTCTCACCTCTTACCTCTCACTTCTCACCTACAGCTTCGGCATTCCGCCAGGGAAGCCGCCTTTCATCATTCCTGCCATCTTTGCCATGTTTGCCATGCCGCCAGGACCTGAGAACATGCGGAGTACCTTTCGCATTTGGTCGAACTGCTTTATGAGCTGGTTAACCTCTTTGATGTCGCGACCGGAACCTTTCGCAATGCGTTGCTTGCGAGAGAGGTTGAGGAGTTCGGGATTGTGGCGCTCCTTCGGTGTCATAGAGAAGATGATTGCTTCGATGCCCTTGAAGGCGTTGTCATCGATATCTACGTCCTTGATGGCTTTGCCTACACCAGGTATCATGCCGGCAAGGTCTTTGATGTTTCCCATCTTCTGTATTTGATGAATCTGGTTGAGGAAGTCTTCAAAGTCGAACTTGTTCTTCGCCATCTTCTTCTGAAGACGCTTAGCCTCCTCAAGGTCAAACTGCTGCTGGGCACGTTCTACGAGAGACACTACATCTCCCATGCCGAGAATACGGTCTGCCATACGGTCGGGATGGAAGACATCGAGTGCCTCCATCTTCTCACCGGTGCCGATGAACTTAATTGGCTTATCGACAACATTCCGTATAGACAATGCCGCACCGCCACGGGTGTCACCATCGAGCTTAGAGAGTATTACACCGTCTATCTCAAGGCGTTCGTTGAAGGTCTTGGCGGTATTGACAGCATCCTGACCTGTCATGGCATCGACTACGAGGAGTGTTTCATGTGGCTCTATGGCATTCTTTATATTCTCTGCCTGCTGCATGAGTTCTTCGTCAATGCTCTGACGACCAGCAGTATCGACGATGACAACGTCGTAACTCTTTGCTTTTGCTTCGGCAATAGCATTGAGAGCTACCTGTACAGGGTCTGTGGCACCTTCTTCAAGGTGGATAGGCACATTGACCTGCTCTGCCAATACACGCAACTGCTCCATGGCAGCAGGACGGAAGGTGTCGCAGGCTGCGAGGAGAGGACGCTTGTTCTTCTGACTCTTCAGGTAGAGGGCAAGCTTGCCTGACATCGTTGTCTTACCAGCACCATTAAGACCAGCCATCATGATGACGGTAGGACGACCGGTAAGATTGAGTTCTACTGCCTCGCCACCCATCAGTTTCGCCATCTCGTCGTGGACGAGCTTTACCATAAGCTGTCCAGGCTTGATGGCTGTCAGCACATTCATACCGAGGGCTTTCTGCTTTACGGTGTCTGTGAATGTCTTGGCTACCTTATAGTTGACATCGGCATCGAGTAGGGCACGACGTACATCTTTAAGGGTTTCTGCTACGTTTATCTCGGTGATTTTGCCTTCACCCTTGAGTATCTTAAACGAGCGTTCTAATCTATCGGATAAGTTTTCAAACACGTTTTTTAATTGATAATTGATAATTGAAAATTGAAAGCCTCAGACCTTTGACCTTTGACCTCTTTTATTCTTTCGGACGGATGTTCATGGCTTGCAGCATTTCTGCAACCTCGTTATTGATGCGTGCTGCGAAGTCCTGCATAGACATTACTGCCTGTTCGCCGCCACCTTGCTGACGCATTGCAACAGTGCCGTCTGCTGCCTCTTTCTCACCAACGATTACCATATACGGTATGCGCTTGATTTCGGTATCGCGAACCTTACGTCCTATCTTCTCGCTGCGTGAGTCGATAATAGCACGTACGCCGACACTCTCAAGATAGTCTTGTACCTTCTCTGCATAGTCGATATACTTGTCGGAGATAGGGAGAATGGCAACCTGCTCTGGTGTGAGCCACAGTGGGAAGTGTCCGGCAGTATGCTCGATGAGCACTGCGGTGAAACGTTCCATAGAACCGAATGGGGCACGGTGTATCATGACTGGGCGCTGCTTGGTATTATCTTCGGCAGCATACTCCAGTTCGAAGCGGTTTGGAAGGTTATAATCCACTTGTATGGTGCCCAGCTGCCAACGACGTCCGATGGCATCCTTTACCATGCAGTCGAGCTTAGGACCATAGAAAGCTGCTTCACCAGTTTCTGTCCTTGCATTCAGCCCACGGGCGGCACAAGCATCAATGATAGCCTGCTCAGCACTCTGCCACATCTCGTCAGTACCGATGTATTTCTCCTTGTCTTCAGGGTCACGAAGGGAAATCTGGAATTCTACCTGGTCGTCCTTGAAACCAAATATAGAGAATACTGCCTGTATGATATCGAGCACTCGGAGGAATTCTGTCTTTACCTGGTCTGGGCGGCAGAAGATATGTGCATCATCTTGTGTGAAGGAACGTACACGGGTCAGTCCGTGGAGCTCACCGCTCTGCTCATAGCGATATACGGTGCCAAATTCTGCACAGCGGAATGGCAGGTCGCGATATGAACGTGGCTTTGAAGCAAACACCTCACAGTGGTGAGGACAGTTCATAGGCTTCAGCATATACTCTTCATCTTCTTCCGGTGTATGTATAGGCTGGAAAGAGTCCTTGCCATAGTGTGCCCAGTGACCAGAGGTGACATAAAGGTTCTTACTACCGATATGTGGAGTGATAACCTCCTGATAACCGAAACGCTTCTGAATTGTGCGGAGCATCTCCTGCAGACGCAGACGCAGGTCTGTGCCCTTTGGAAGCCATATAGGCAGACCCTTACCGACACGGTCAGAGAACATGAAGAGTTCCATCTCCTTACCAATCTTGCGGTGGTCGCGCTTCTTTGCCTCCTCAAGCATCGCAAGATATTCGTCGAGCATCTTCTTCTTCGGG
>DJWZ01000087.1:11399-11652 GCA_002449535.1 Prevotellaceae bacterium UBA7017
GAGCATCTTCTTCTTCGGGAAGGAAATACCATAGAGACGTTGTAACTGTGCCTTTGAAGCATCACCACGCCAGAAAGCACCTGCAACGGATGTCAACTTAACGGCCTTTATGATGCCGGTAGAAACTATGTGCGGACCCTTACAGAGGTCGGTGAAAGCACCCTGTGTATAGGTGGTGATAGAGCCGTCTTCGAGGTCTTGCTCGATATGCTCTACCTTATATGTCTGACCCTGTGCGCTGAACTGCTTTACG
>DJWZ01000081.1 GCA_002449535.1 Prevotellaceae bacterium UBA7017
CCCTGTGCGCTGAACTGCTTTACGGCATCAGCCTTGGAGACTTCACGACGTACTACTGCCTCGTCCTTACGAGCCAGTTCGAGCATCTTGTCTTCTATCTTCTTGAAATCGCTCTCCTTAATCATCTCTCCGTTAGGAAGGAGAACGTCATAGAAGAAACCATTCTCGATGGCAGGTCCGAAACCGAACTGTATGCCAGGGAACAGCTCCTGAAGAGCCTCAGCAAGAAGATGGGCAGAGGTATGCCAGAAGGCATGCTGACCCTCTTTGTCTTCAAAGCGATAGAGGGTTATCTTGGCATCCTCGTTGATAGGACGATTCAACTCTGTTGTCTCACCATTTACACCACATGCAACGCAGTTGCGGGCAAGAGCAGGTGAGATGCTCTCGGCAATCTGCATACCGGTTACACCATTTTCGTATTCACGGACAGAGCCGTCAGGAAAACTAATTTTTATCATTGTTCCTATATATTAATTTATTATTTTGTTTCTTTGCAAGCCACTTCGCTTTACGCTTTTCGTATTCGTCGTGGTGATATTCTAAAAAATTGTCTGCCATCGCATTACGCTATTTTCGTGAGTAGATGACACTTAGCTTTAAATCATTTTTATTAAGTTTGGTACTTGACATTGACATGTCGTGGGTTACCTTTGTCAGCACCTGTGTAGATGTTGTCGAAACGGTAGAGTAGGTCGTTTCCACAGGAATGAGCACCACCTTGTTCCAGTTTTCAGACACGTTACCAGCCTGTTTCTTTCGGTACAGATTGGAAATGAGAATGGATATGTTGTTGAATGTATATCCGTTAGTCTTTGAGCCGTAAGATGCCAGATAGGTGTTACGGAAGTTTGCCACTTGTTGTTTATCGAAGAAATTATATACGCTGTCAGCAGGTACCATGAGGAGTGTCTTGGGGACATTGAAAGCATAGTCGTTTATGAATTCATTGTTAACTCGCGGAATGAATAAGCGGGCAGTATTCAGAGTGTCCTGCTCATGTCCCGTCATAATGTCCTCCACTGGCAGTTCCAGCTCTGTCCATATTCCGTCAGGTGACTTTATATATGTGCACTGGTCGTTGTTGAGGAGTTTCTGTAACTCTGTTTCATCTTGTTCAACGTACGTTCTCTGCACAACCTCTTCCGTTCCTGCAAAGGCGGAGTACATGGGCTGTTCATTGACCTCGCTGACAAAGGCAACAACAAGTCGCGCTACATATATAGTAGAAATGTTACCTATGCCTCCTGCATGCTTTATATAGAAGCCTGGACAGATTTTCTCTGTAAAATTATATTGGTTGAGGAAATAATTATGTGTGTCAGGATTGAAGTATTTCCTCATGAGATATGTTCCGTAGTTGTTATATTTTATGGTAGGGTCATCCTTGTCATAAATAGAATCGTTTAGACCTATGCTGATATAATTTGCAAAGCTGGTTTTAGCACGTTCGGCATCGCTAAAAACATGATTACTGGTGGTATAGGTCATATAGCTATTGACAGTCCCCTTACCAGTACGAACCATATTAAGTGCTTCTGGATCGAAATCAATATAGTATGTCACACCCTCTTTGTAAGGCTCAGCCATCTCTTTAAGATTTACTTTCATGGGTGATAGCGAATCGCCTACAAAAGATTGTATATATAACTCCAACCAACAGGAGTCTGCCTCAACCTGCTTCCATCTGTCGATATTAGGATTATACTTTTCAGGTTTAATATGGACACTGCGAACTTCTGGGAACTGATTGTCTCCCATGGTACGCAACTGAGTCATATAGTTACATGTGATATAGCAGTCAGTTTCCAAGTCTTTCATCATACCCAGATAGCCATTCCTGCTACGTGCAAAAACGTTGGAAGCCTTTATGGATTTTGATGATACGGGATAAACAGCAGCTGTATCGTTAAATGTCTTCTCTATGTCAGTCAGCGATGTACCAATAGTGTCTGTTGACTCGGTACATGAACCTAATAGAAGTATATATATAAAAAGGTATAAGGGTATGAAACGCTGTCTCATTGTTTGATTTTATCCTATACTTTATTATAGAATTCGATATATTTCTTTATGATGTCATCACAGTCAACCTTCTTCAGAGTCTTCACTTTCGACTCAGAAATATATTGTAACAGATTCTTATTATAAGTGTCGGAAGCGAGAATGATGCCATTAGAGTTGTCGATGGCTGACTGTGCCGTCTTTATAGAATCTTTCTCAAAAAGGGTGGTGATGACTTTTGCATGATTTACGACTGGTTCGTCTGCATAAAGTTTTTTTAGCAGGTATGGCACCTGATGAGTTATGGTTCCCTGACAATGGATGATATCAGGACTCCATCTCAACTTCTTTACGGTTTCAATGACACCGCGTGCAAAGAATTCTGCATATATTCCACTTTTTGAACGAGACTTCTTGATATTCTTCTTACCATAAAGTTCTTCGTTGTCAATGAAATATACCTGTGCCTTTGAACCAACGATGCTTGCAACCTTGATGAGCAATGGAAGGTCGAGGTTACCAATAGAGATATTGATACCAGAGAGGCGTATTACCTCATGAAGCTGACCGCGTCGCTCATTGATGATACCCCATCGCGGCATAAAGGTGCGGGTTTCGAAACCCGCATCCTGCATGCCACAAGAGTTTTCTTTACACATTATAGACATTGGCGTCTCTTCTACATAAGGCGCAATGTCTTGATTTATAAAAAGAATCTTTTTCATTAAAGGTTGTTTTTACATTGGTATGCATCCGTGCTTCTTTGCCGGGAGATGCTGCTGCTTTGTTTGCAACTGTGCCAATGCACGGCAGATACGGAAGCGAGTATTACGAGGCTCGATGACATCATCGATATATCCATATTTCGCTGCCTGATAAGGATTAGCGAAAAGGTCAGAGTATTCTTTTTCTTTCTCAGCAAGGAATGCTTTAACGTCACCACCTTCTTCTTTTACCTGCTTTGCACCCTTTGCCTGAAGTACGGCAACGGCACCTGCTGCACCCATAACAGCTATCTCTGCTGAAGGCCATGCAAAGTTGATGTCAGCACGCAACTGCTTACAGCCCATCACGATGTGTGAGCCACCATAGCTCTTACGAAGGGTTACAGTAACCTTGGGCACAGTAGCCTCACCATAAGCATAGAGAAGTTTTGCACCGTGAAGGATTACGGCATTGTATTCCTGACCTGTTCCTGGGAGGAAGCCAGGAACGTCAACAAGTGAGACAATAGGAATATTGAAGGCATCACAGAAACGTACGAAACGAGCACCCTTACGAGAAGCATTAACATCAAGTACTCCAGCATATGCGGAAGGCTGATTGGCAACAATTCCTACTGACTGGCCATTGAAACGTGCAAAACCAATGATGATGTTCTTGGCAAACTTAGGTTGTACTTCAAAGAACTCACCTTCATCGGTAATGGCACTGATGACCTTATACATATCATAAGCCTGGTTAGGATCTTCTGGAATAATCTCGTTCAGAGAGTCATCAAGACGATCGATAGGGTCTGTGCAAGCTACGCGAGGTGTCTCCTCCATATTGTTAGAAGGAATATAAGACATCAGGGTCTTAATCATCTCAATTCCCTCTTCCTCGGTTTTTGCTGTAAAATGTGTGACACCAGACTTTGAACCGTGAACAGAAGCACCACCAAGATGCTCTGCATCAATGTCTTCACCTGTAACTGTCTTTACTACTGCAGGACCTGTGAGGAACATATATGACGTACCTTCCATCATCAGTGTGAAGTCGGTAAGAGCAGGAGAATAAACAGCACCACCGGCACAAGGACCATATATCATAGATATCTGTGGAATGACACCAGAGGCAAGGATGTTGCGTTCGAATATCTCACCATAGCCGGCAAGGGCATCGATACCCTCCTGGATACGAGCACCACCAGAGTCATTGATACCAATGACTGGAGCTCCCATTGTCATTGCCATATCCATTACCTTACAGATTTTCTCAGACATTGTCTTTGAAAGAGAACCACCGTTTACGGTAAAGTCCTGTGCAAAGACATATACCAATCTGCCATCGATGGTGCCAGAACCTACTACGACACCATCTCCGAGGTATTGCTTCTTCTCCATGCCGAAGTTTGTGCAGCGGTGGAGCTTGAACATGTCATATTCTTCAAATGAACCTTCATCGAGAAGTAGTGCTATTCTCTCACGAGCGGTATATTTGCCACGTGCATGTTGCTTCTCAATAGCTTTTTCGCCACCACCGAGACGTGCTGTTTCGCGGTTCTCGATGAGCTTCTTTATTTTGTTTGCTTGTATTGACATAATTTATTAGTGCTTTACATCTTATAGATTATAATATGCTTACTTCTTGGGCTCACAGAGTTCTGTCAGGATTCCTGCTGTGAATTTAGGATGTAAGAAACCTATCATCATGTTCTCTGCACCTGGACGTGGAGCCTTGTCGATAAGACGTATTTCTTTTGACTCACACTCGAGAAGAGCCTCCTGAACACCATCTTCAACAGCGAATGCTACATGATGAACACCCTTGCCACCATTTTCAAGCCATTTTGCTACAGCTGATTCAGGAGATGTTGGCTCCAAAAGTTCCAACTTAACTTCTCCGACCTTTAGAAAAGCTGTCTTAACTTTTTGGTCTTCTACTTCTTCAACTGCATAACATTTAAGTCCGAGGACATTCTCGAAAAATGGGAGTGCATCTTCGATGCTCTTAACACCTATTCCCAGGTGGTCAATTCTTGAAATTTTCATTTTTGTATATTTTTTAGTTGTTATTCTTTAATATATATGAAATAGTTCTTATGACAGGAATCCAAGCAGGGCACCTGCTGCAACGGCAGAACCTATGACTCCGCCAACGTTTGGTCCCATGGCATGCATGAGGAGGAAGTTGTGGCGATCATATTCAAGTCCAAGGTTGTTGGAAATACGTGCTGCCATAGGAACGGCACTTACACCTGCATTACCTATAAGTGGGTTGATTTGATTATCTTTTGACAGGAACAAGTTCATCAACTTCACGAATAATACACCACTGGCTGTTGCAATGATGAAAGCAAGAGCACCAAGGAAGAAAATCTTGATAGTATCTATTGTGAGGAATACACTTGCCTGTGTAGAGCAACCAACAGTAAGACCGAGGAGTATCACGATAGCATTGTTCAAAGCATTTGTTGCTGTCTTTGCCAGACGGTCGGTCTTTCCGCTTTCCTTGAGAAGATTGCCGAAGAAGAGCATACCCAACAGAGGAAGTCCAGAAGGAACGATGAAGGTTGTCAGAAGCAGTCCGATAATAGGGAAGAGGATT
>DJWZ01000033.1 GCA_002449535.1 Prevotellaceae bacterium UBA7017
TTGCAATCCGGCTTCAAGGATACATTCCGCACCCTACACCCAGATGACGAGACCTATTCGTGGTGGTCATATCGTTTTCATGCCCGCGAAAAGAATGTAGGCTGGCGCATTGACTACTTCGTGGTATCAGAAAGGCTGATGCCACAAGTGACATCAGCCTCTATACATACGGAGATTATGGGCTCCGATCATTGTCCTGTAGAATTAATACTCGGCAAGTAATAGCTGAGGTGTGGAGGTTGGTTATATCCAACATTCTGCCAACATATTCCCATTCTGTAGATGTGATCGTGCATCAATGTAACAACACGATACTGTGTAGGAATATTTGTAGTAAATATATTAAGGTGTGAATTATCTCCTGCATCATATAGGATAATCTCTTCACGCCAGTCTCCAAACAAGTCGGCTTGTAAACATGGTGTTGCCTTTGTGCCGTTGCACGAAGCAGAGTTACCGTAGTTGCTGAACGAGAAGATACTTTGCGTGCCATCGCCCATCCATTTTGCTACATAATAGTTCTGCTGACGTCGCATCTGCATTCCGCGCCCCATGCCGCGTTGTCCTCCGCCCCATTGACCTCTCTGTCCTCTCTGTTCTCTCTGTCCTCTTTGTCCACGTTGTCCACGAAAGGCATCATTGCCCCATGTACCAGGCTTTTGCCCCATGCTGCCATTACCTATCAACTCATCCAGCAAATCTCCATCCCAATATATACGGAAATTCTGTGGTGTCCAGCCTTCAGTCTCTGCTATTACTGAGCCATCGATGCTATGAATCTTTTTCTCGGCAGAACACCAGAATTCACTACCTCTGTGGAAGCCATCTATATCTGCTGCTATACCACGACCAGTATCCTCATCAGCATAAGTACGGAAGAGTATTTCACCTGTCCTGGCATCACTCAAAGCAGAACCGTGTTGACCTGATTCATATACCATGAAATACTCCAAGCCTTTCCTGTCAGGATTCAAATCTCCCAGATGCTGGGCATCTCCATGCCCCAAGCCTGTATTATACAGGACTTTACCATCATCGTCAATAGCTGCAGCTCCAAAGATAATCTCGTCCTTGCCGTCATTATCCACATCTCCTACTGCTATGCTGTGAGCACCCTGACCATAAGCAGACTCCGGTCCAGGAGTCTCACTCTTATGAAGCCAACGGGTCTTGAGCTCCTTGCCGTCAAAGTCAACTGCCCACAGATATACTCTTGTATAATATCCACGACACATAACGGCAGATGGATTTTCCTTCTTGCCTCCAAGGAAAGCTACACATGCGAGATAACGCTCTCCCCTATTGCCTATTACACTCTTGTCACCCCACTCATCGACAGCATATTTGGGAGAACCACCGACACCAAATGCCCTGTTTGGATTATAGAAAACCGTATGGACTGCATGTCCATCTTTGCCAGAAAAGACTGTTAAATACTCAGGACCATCTATGCAATGTCCCGACTTGTGACGATAATCGGCATCGTTGTCTGCATTCTTGATTTCATCATCTGTAGCGGCAAGTGTTACGAAATCGCCCTTACCATCTTTTGCCCCAGGTGCTGTCTTACATATCAGTTCCGCTTTGCCGTCGCCATCGAAATCATATACCATAAACTGGGTATAATGGGCTCCTGCTCGGATATTCTTTCCTAAAGAAATGCGCCACATCAGAATTCCTTCGGGCTTATAGCAATCAATATACACCTCTCCGGTATATCCTGAATGAGAGTTGTCACGCGAATTGCTCGGGTCCCACTTGAGTATTATTTCATAGTCACCATCTCCATCCACATCAGCAGCAGAACAGTCATTAGGGGTATAGGAGCACGTGCTGCCATCAGGCATTTCCTGATCTAATGGACGTATTAGAGGAACTGACAGATAAGGTTTTTCCCAAGGAAGGACCTCCTCGCTCGTTTCTTCTACAGAACCTTTTACAATAGTTTGAACACTGTAACGGCTATCCTTAGAGCCAGACGTATCTGTATAGCATGTCTCACGAGACAAATTTCGAGCTATCACCTCTCCGTTACGCAAAAGATTAAATGTTGTTTTCGGAGCATCTGTTGACAGGAACCGCCAACTTACAAAGTTGCCTTTCTCTGCCGGCAAGGCTACAACACCACGAGACAAACGCTCAACATACGTTTGAGCCGTTATTCCTAATGATGAGACTAATAGAATAGCTAAAAGCAGAATGATTTTTTTCATTGTTTACGGATAGTATAGTTAATCATTAATTTTATATATAGACGCGTATAAAGTAGAAAAGGTTAAGTTAATTTTTCTTAATAAAACGCAGGTACGTTTTCAAGTTGCATGGCAATAAAGGATTTTTTTTGTACTTTTGCAAAACTGAATCCAAGAAATTATTAACTAAAACAATAAACATATGACTTCTGTTCAAACTAACAAAATGACAAACTACCGTTGGGTGATTTGTGCCATGTTGTTTCTTGCCACAACGGTAAACTACATGGATCGTCAGGTACTATCCCTGACTTGGAAAGACTTTATTGCTGTTGATTTTCATTGGAATGACAATGATTATGGTACCATTACAGCTATCTTCTCATTATTCTATGCCTTTATCTCACTCTTTGCAGGTCGATTTATCGACTGGATGGGGACGAAAAAAGGTTACATCTGGGCAATTGTGGTATGGAGCCTTGGTGCTTGTCTGCATGCTGGATGCGGATGGGTAACAATGTATGTTGAAAACATCGGTACCATCGAGGAATTACGTAGTATTGCCGCTGGTTCTCAAGCTGCTATTGCTGTCAGCACACTTAGCGTATGGCTGTTCCTTGCTTGTCGTATAGTACTTGCAGTCGGTGAATCAGGTAACTTCCCCGCAGCCATCAAGGTTACCGCAGAATACTTCCCAAAGAAAGACCGTGCTCTCGCTACCTCTATCTTCAATGCCGGTGCTTCAGTTGGCGCACTCGCCGCTCCACTGACTATACCTGTTCTTGCTGAGCACATGGGTTGGGAAATGTCATTCATAATCATCGGTGGTATCGGATTCATCTGGGCTGGTCTATGGCTGTTCCTCTATGACAAACCATCTAACAGCAAGTTTGTTAATGAAGCCGAATTAGCGTATATCTCACAGGATGAGGACGAGAACAATGCTGATGCAGAAAAAGAAGAAACAAAAGCAGACGAGCCTACCCTATCATTCCTGCAATGTTTCGCCTATCGCCAGACATGGGCATTTATCGTTGGCAAGCTGATGACTGATGGTGTATGGTGGTTCTTCCTGTTCTGGGCGCCAGCATACTTCTCAGAGTTGGGCTACCCCTCTTCTTCCGGCATGGGACAGGCACTTATCTTTGTCCTGTATCTGATTGTCACAGTGCTCTCTATCTATGGTGGCTACCTACCAAAGCTATTCGTAGAGAAACTGGGACAGAATCCATACGCTGGTCGTATGAGAGCAATGCTTATCTTTGCTTTCTTCCCACTTTTCGCCATGTTTGCACAGCCTTTGGCACACATCAGCCCATGGATACCTTGTATAATCATCGGTTTGGCTGGTGCCGGACATCAGGCATGGTCAGCAAACCTTTAC
>DJWZ01000063.1 GCA_002449535.1 Prevotellaceae bacterium UBA7017
GCCCCATGAACTATACCGGCTACGTCGCCGAAAGAGACGTAAGCATCTACGACAGCGACAGCAAGGGCTACAAGATGAGATGGCACAACGACTACATGAACAACATGTATTTCCCGCCAAACCAGTACATCACGGAGCTCTACTCCTCTGAATACAAGATAAACCCCAACATGAAACGCGTCATAGACCTGCTGGAGATGCGCACGGCACCGCGTACAGAAAACAAGCTCTACGGCTGCTGGCGCAGAATCGGCATAATGACGAAAGTAGAGGGCATGGACATGCTGATGACCGGCCCCTACGACTTCCACCAGATATTCGACAAAAACGTATATCTCCACATCTATGAACTGAACGCAGACAGGATGAACATCTGCTGCATCATGCGCCCCATAACATACCTCTCTGACGAACTGATAATACAATTTGACAGAAGAAAGAAGATAGAATGGTTGGACGACAACACCTTCAAGCTGCGCTTCGACCGTGGTGACGGAACCATAGTGACGGAACTCTGGAAACGCTCCGGACTGCCGAAAAGATACCAGCAAAACTTCGGCACAGACATACCTATATATGACATGCCGGAGAATCCGCTGCCAAATGTCTTTGAACAATAACTTAAAAATCTCAGGTTACCATCGGACATAAAAAACTTCCCCCTCCCTCTCCTTGTCGGGGGAGAGTCAGAGGGGGCGCATAGTTCCCCCGCCAAGCCCAGCAAAGGGCAAAAAGCATAATTTCAAACTCAAGCTCTGGATAAACATTCTCTATATATGCGGCGGGGGCTATGCTTTTTTACAACAACATTGAAAATTGAACATTGAACATTGAAAATTAAACTTGGAACATTGAAGATTGAAAATTGCCCTTTTTCCTGCAGTGCAGAGTAGGAATTTCTCCCGTGCACTGAAAAAACTTTTCCTGTGCACTACAGGAAAAATTCCGACCTGTGCGGTTGAAGAATATTCCAGAAATCGTCATAAATCAGAGATTATTTTAGTGAAAATACAAACATTTTAACACACCTGACTTTTTAAAGTGGACTCAATATTAAACATTGAACACTGAGCTTGGAACTTGAAACCTGAAACATGAAACAAGAGACATCGCATCGCAGATACCTATATACGCCAATGGCACTTCAACCGACCAAGGCGGTGGCGGCAGCACCAATACAGGAGGCACTGGCGGCACTGGTGACGAAAGCTAAAAATGATACTTTTCAGCAAAGAAGTCAAACCATTAACAAACATAAATCCATACAATAATGAAACATCAACGACTATTATTATCCTTTGTCGCATCACTCATGGCTATCACCACATGGGCAGATGTAGAAATCAACGAGACAAACTTCCCTGACGAGAACTTCCGTAATTTCCTAAAGGAACAAGGCTATGGCACAGACGGAGTACTGACCTCTGCTGAACTATCAACGATAACAAGTCTAAGCGTAACTTGGAAAAATATAAAGGATTTAAAGGGCATAGAGTTCTTTACAGCACTAAACTCTCTGACCTGTTCTGGCAACCAGTTTACTTCACTTGATTTGTCAAAGAATACTGCTTTGACATATCTTTATTGCCCCTATAACCAGCTGACTTCGCTTGATTTGTCAAAGAATACAGCGCTGACAAGCCTCAGTTGCTATAACAATCAACTGACTTCACTTGATGTATCTGGATGTACGGCACTGACAAGCCTCTACTGCTACAGCAACCGGATTAAGGGCGAAGCTATGGATGCACTCATCGCAAGCCTGCCGACAATCACAAGCAGCAGCAGCTATGATGGTAGAATGCAGGTCATAGACAATTCAAGTGAAAGGAACATGATGACCATAGACCAGGTAGCGGCTGCCAAAGCAAAGGGATGGACTCCTCTGTATAATGCTGGTAGTGGTTATAGTTCTGATTGGAAGGAATATGCCGGTTACGACCCTTCGAAGGTAATTGAAATCAACGAGACAACGTTCCCTGACGAAGGCTTCCGCAACTGGCTGCTATCTCAGTCATACGGAGAAGACGGCATGCTGACAGATACAGAGATTCTCACTACAAGCATGTACATATACAGCTCGTATGATAGCAAGATTCAAAGCCTTAAAGGCATAGAATACTTTACAGAACTGACAAGCTTGTCATGCACTGGCAACAGCCTGACTTCACTTGATTTGTCGAAGAATACAAAGTTGACAAGCCTGTCATGCTACCAGAATCAGATAAGTGGTGAAGGTATGGATGCACTTATTGCGAGTCTGCCGGAAGTCAGCAATGGTGAATTGAGAATCATATATAATTATAATGAAGGAAACGAAATGTCCACCGCGCAGGCAGCTGCCGCCAAGGCAAAAGGTTGGATACCACAGGCTTATGTTAGTGACGGAAGCTACTATTATGAGTGGAAGGAATATGCAGGAATGGATGTTGACCCTGCATTGTTAGAAAAATTCCCTGATTCAAGATTCCGTGGCTATTTGCTCAGCCAGACTTACGGAGCTGACGGCATGATTACCGATGAAGAACTTGCAACCGTCACAAGCATCGATGTATCAAATATGAATATCAAGAGCCTTAAAGGAATCGAATATTTCACGGCACTTCAAGATTTGGAATGTGATAACAACCAGCTGACAGAACTTGATTTGTCGAAGAATACGAAGCTGACATTCCTTAATTGCTATAAAAACCAGCTGACATCGCTTGACCTGTCGAAGAACACATTATTATCAGATATAGACTGTTCCGACAACCAGCTGACATCGGTCAATTTGTCAGGATGCAAGAATTTGGTAGAAGTCGGTTTCTCTAACAACCAGCTTACGTCACTTGACCTGTCAGGATGTAAAGACTTGGTTGAATTTGGTTGCCATGATAACCAACTGAGTTCACTTAACCTTTCGGGATGCACTTCATTGGATAGGCTGAATTGTTACAACAACCAGTTTAAAGGTGCTGCGATGGATGCTCTGATAGCAAGCCTGCCGACGGTGCCAATGGGTACCATGCGTGTTCTAGACAGTTATGAACTATACAAGATGCTCGGCTATGACGTGGAAGGCGTGGAAGGTGTCGGAGGCAACGAAATGACACTTGAGCAGGTTGTAGCAGCCAAGGCAAAAGGCTGGATACCATATTATAGCTCATATAGTACAAGTTCTTATGGCTGGATAGAATACATTCCAAACGACCCTTCCGGCATAGGAATCGCCATTGACGAGACAAACTTCCCTGACGAGAAATTCCGTAATATAATACTCAACACATCGTATGGGTATGACGGAGTTTTGACAACGCTGGAGGCTTCTTTGGTTAATACTATAAAAGTATCAAAACAAAAAATCCAATCACTGAAAGGCATAGAATACTTTACAGAACTTAAGGAATTAAATTGTGGTTACAACCAAATACCAACCCTTGATTTGTCCAATAATACCAAACTGAATAATGTGTACTGCTACGGCAATAATATGCTCTCTCTTAATGTGTCAAAATGTACAGAACTGATAAGATTGGAGTGTATGGAAAATCAATTGACCACACTTGATGTATCGAATAGCCCAGCTTTGACTGGCTTATATTGCAGTGAAAATATGCTAACATCTCTTGACGTATCAAATAATACGTTATTACAAAGATTGGAATGTTACAGTAATCAGCTAACTTCGCTTGATATGTCAAAGAGTACTTTGCTACAAAGATTAGAATGTTATAGCAACCAGTTGACTTCGCTTGATTTGCCACATAATTCTGATTTGGATAGAGTGAAATGTTATGATAATCAGTTGACTTCACTTGACGTTTCTAATAATCCTAAATTGTGGTTATTGAATTGCTATAACAATAAACTTACTTCAATCAATGTATCAGAATGTACAGCATTGACGTCTCTTATTTGCTACCATAACCAACTCAAAGGTCCAAATATGGATGCATTTATTGAGAACCTTCCGGTAGTAAATGAAGGTGCAGAATTGGATGTCATCTATGGAGAAGACGAAGGCAACGTTATGACCAAAAAGCAAGTAAATACCGCCTGGAATAAAATGTGGGTTCCAATGTATTATGGAAAGTCTGAATATGGTTATAATACATGGATGGTATATTCTGGCAGTGACGATGATGTTCTTCTTGGCGATGCTAACGGTGACGGCGAGATTGGCATGCCGGATGTGATGTTCATTGTGAACTACATTCTGGGCACTCCTGACGCTTCGTTCAACACGGGGGCTGCCGATGCGAACCTCGACGGCGAGGTAGGCATGCCGGACGTGATGTTTATCGTGAACTATATACTGAACGGAAAGTTCCCAGAAGAATGAGGAGTTAAGAAATCTTGGTTGTTTTTGTCTATGTGCAACTAAACTTACGACTATCATGAGGGTTAGTAGATAAGGTTAAGTTTTTTTAGTGTGCACACCCCCTCGCAGAAGTCTGTGAAGACGCCGGCGAGGGGGATTTTTTGTGGTATTCTTGCATAGTTCATTTTATATTCTTATTTTTGCATCATAAATGCAAGAATATAGATAGAACGTACTTTTTTTTCTCTTCGACGTCACCTTTTGCTTTCTGGAACTGTTATATATGTGAATTGGTTCAGGCGAACGGACGTTTAGCCAAAGAGATAGAAACCGAAAAAAGAAAATGACCACACTGGCATAACCCATGACACGCGAAGAATTCATAACGCTCGTGGAACGCGAGCAGGAGTCTCTCAGAGGTTTTTTGCTCGCCCTCTGCTGCGGCAACAAGGGTGACGCCGACGACCTGGCGCAAGATACGCTGGTGAAGGCATATCTCTCTTCGACGGGCTATCAGGACAAGGGACGGTTTCGGTCGTGGCTTTTCAAGATTGCCCACAACACCTTCCTCAACCACAAGGAAAGTCTGCGCACCACGAAGAGTATCGACGAAGCGCGAACGCTTGTCAGCAGCACGACCGCCGACGCTCCTTTCGAGCATCAGAACCTCTATCTCGCTCTACGCACCCTTCCTCCCAAGGAACGCTCTGCCATCACTTTATTCTACCTTAGCGGATATAGTATCAAGGAGATTGTAACTATTACGGAAACCTCTGAGGACGCTGTCAAAAAGCAACTCTCACGGGGACGAGACAAATTAAAAGAAAGGCTACAACTATGACAAAAGACAAAGCTCTCGAGGAAATATTTCTCTCTCAGGCACCGCATTTCGACGACAATGCCGAATTCATGGAAAAGCTCACCAAGCGTCTGGATGCCGTAGAGCATATCAGGCAGCATCAGACATCCACCATCCGCAGCTACAAGATAGTTATGGTAGCCGCTGCTGCCGCTGTTGTCGGGTTACTGGTTGTCACTGCCACGCTGTTTGTTGGTAACGAGGATGCCGGGCAGAAAGTTGCAAGTACCGACACCGTCATACCTAAAGAAAGATACCTTTCTGTAAAACAAGCACAAAAGGCAGAAACAGAAAATACGGACAGCGACCTGCACAGGCTGACGGCAAGAATAGAACACGCTAAGCAACAGCAGACACCTAAGCCTAAACCTTATAATAACATATATACCGCCATGTTGCCGGAAGTGGATTTCTGTCCCGGAGAAAACAAAGAGGTACGACTGCCACAGG
>DJWZ01000044.1 GCA_002449535.1 Prevotellaceae bacterium UBA7017
TCTCACCTCTACCTCACTTCTATCAGTTCCACGTCAAAGATGAGGGCAGCATAAGGAGGTATGGAACCTGCTGCGCCTGCCTCGCCATAAGCCAGGTTGTAAGGTATGAAGAAACGTGTCTTGCCACCTTCTTTCATCAACTGCAGACCTTCCGTCCATCCTGCAATGACGCCTCCCAGAGGGAATGTAGCAGGCTCGCCACGCTGTATGCTGCTGTCGAAGACGGTTCCGTCAATCAGGAAGCCCTCATAATGGCACTTCACGCTGTCAGTAGCCTTTGGAGACTTGCCGGCTCCTTCTGTTATCACCTTATACTGAAGACCACTCTTGGTGGTAATCACGCCTTCTTTCTTTGCATTTTCTGCAAGATACTTCTCACCTTCTGCCTTTGCAGCCTTGCCCATCTCGGCAACCTTGGCACGCTGTTTTGCCTCCTGCTCCTGGAAGAACTGCTGAACAATCTTCTGGCTCTCAGCTGGCGTCATCTGAGCCTTGCCGCCAAGAACATCCTTAATAGCCTGTGCGAAATCATCGATATTCAAATCGTTCGCACCCATACTTACAAACTGATTGCCTATATTCAAACCTAAGGCATAACTTACTTTATCCATGTATATTCATTGAAAATTGAAAATTGAGCATTGACCATTCTCCCTCCCTTGGTAGGGTATGAGCGGGGGCACTTTAATAAAATTCGCGTGCAAAATTACAAAAAGAAATAAAGAATAAGGAATAAAGAATGAAGTTTTTTTGTATTTTATATTTTTTTTGTATTTTTGCGTCCGAATACCTTAACATAAAAGTGCAAGATGAAAAAGATTGTTGTTTTAACAGGTGCCGGCATGTCTGTAGAAAGCGGACTGACAACTTTCCGTGATGCCGGAGGTTTGTGGGACAATTATCCCGTAGAGCGCGTTGCCACCCATGAGGGTTGGGAGGCAAATCCTAACTATGTCAATGATTTCTACAACATGCTTCGCGTAAAATATAAAGATGTGCAGCCTTGCGAGGGTCACAAACTGCTTGCCGAAATGGAGAAAGACTATGACGTCACCATTGTCACCCAGAATGTCGATGCCCTGCATGAGGCTGCGGGGTCAAGCAAGATAATACATCTGCACGGAGAAATGATGAAGATGTGTTCGTCAAATGATGTTGACAACCCTCGCTACCATGTCACCCTGCCCCATGAGGGATTCGGAGAGACAGGATTGGAAGTGCCCCACGACACAAAGGCTGGAGACGGCTCATTGCTCAGACCTTATATCGTATTCTTCGGCGAAGGGGTTCCAAACATGTATGATGCTGTGGCAGAAGCCCAGAAGGCTGACATCTTCGTCATCATCGGAACATCACTGAATGTATATCCTGCAGCAGGGTTGGTACAATACGTGAAACCCGGCACCCCGATATACCTCATAGACCCAAAGCCGGTTGCGGCAAAAAGCGAGGTGCAGCACCTGATGTGCGGAGCCAGCGAAGGAGTAAAGAAACTTATTGAGACCCTTAAAAGGTAAGAGGTAAGAAGTGAGAGGTAAGAGATAAGAGGTGAGAGACAAAAAATTATCAATAGTCAATAGTCAATGGTCAATAGTCAATGGTCAATAAATAAAATGAAAATACTTATTATGAATGGTCCCAACCTGAATTTGTTGGGAGTTCGCGAACCAAGCATTTATGGCGACAGTTCTTTCGAGAGCTATCTGCCAATGTTAAAAGAATGGTATCCAGAGGTAGAACTGGAATACTTCCAAAGCAACATCGAGGGTGAGATGATAAACAAGCTTCAGGAGGTTGGGTTCTCCTATGATGGCATAGTGCTGAATGCCGGTGCCTACACCCACACAAGCATTGCACTGGCTGATTGCATAAAATCCTTGACGGCACCCGTCATAGAGGTACATATCAGCAATGTGCACCAACGTGAGGAATTCAGACACCATTCTTACCTCTCTCCTGTTTGCAAGGGTGTGATATGTGGCTTTGGATTAGACAGCTACAGACTGGGTATTGACGCTTTGGTAAATCTCTAAAGCACCCTTATTATCGTCAATCCGTCGCGAAGTGGCAGCAAGACTTTCTCTACCCGCTTGTCGGCAGCCACATAGTCATTGAAACGACGGATGCCTACTGTTTGCTGGTCTCTGTCATAGTCGGCATCAGTAACATGACCATCCCACAAGGTATTGTCTGCAAGTATAAAAGCGCCCTTATTCATCAGAGGCAGAAGACTGTCATAGGTCTCTACATAAGTGCGCTTGTCACCATCCATAAAGGCAAAGTCGAAAGACTTGCCTATTTTTTTTGCTTCGGTAGTGGCATCGCCGATAATAAACGTTATCTTGTCAGCCCAAGGGGAGTTTTCTATCCACTCTCGCGTAAACGGTTCCTGCTCATCATTTACCTCAAAGGTATAGAGATGTCCCTGCTCGCTCAACCCTTCTGCCATACAAAGGGCAGAATAGCCGGAAAAGGTTCCCACCTCTATTATATTCTGCGGATTTACCATCTTGACAAGCATCTTCAGCAAACGTCCCTGCAAATGTCCTGACGCCATCCTGCCGTGAAGCATGTGCACATTCGTAGCACGCCACAGACGATGCAGATATTCCGGTTCTGCATCACTATGGCTGAGGACATACTCATCAAGGATGTTTTCACCCTCGAGAGTCGTATGGTTCGGATTTTGCGTCTTGCTCTTCATAGTTATCTGGATTCTGCACTATAGTATATGCTGCGGCTTTCAAATTCTTTTGCACGCACCTCGTTGTCAGGCGACAACTTGCCATTGATATATTGCTCCATCAACAAAGCACCTATAGGAACGCCGAAGTCAGCACCGAAACCACCATTCTCCACGTAAACGGCAATAGCGATTTTGGGATGCTCCATCGGTGCAAAGCCCATAAAGACGGAGTGGTCGTGTCCTCTATTCTGAGCCGTTCCGGTCTTTCCACAGGCACTGAACGGAAGGCGGGAAAGAGCCTTACAGGTACCATTGATAGCCGACTGGCGCATGCCTCGCACAACCCATTGGTATGCCCATGTAGAAGCCATCGTTCTATGGCGTTCTGTATAGATGGAATCGATAGAACCGCCTTCTACCTGACGTACCACATGCGGAATATAGTAATATCCCCTATTTGCTATCGTTGCACCCAGATTGGCAATCTGAAGCGGAGTAAGGTTTACCTCTCCCTGACCGATGGAGATAGAAATGACACTCAGGGCACCCCAGGAATGGCGATACTTTTCATTGTAATATGAGCCGTTCGGTATCATGCCGCGTGACTCTCCCGGCAAGTCTATGCCTAACTTATAGCCAAAGCCCATAGACACCATATAGTCACGCCACTTATTCATAGCATTTACCAGGCTGCCATACTTCTTTTTGCCCATCATATAGTATAGTCCCCAGCAGAAATATCCATTGCACGAAGTGGAGAGGGCTTCAGTAAGATTTATCGGTGAGGGATGGGCATGACAACCTACACGAAGTCCCCTGTGGCTGAATCCGCCATTACAGGGCAGATAGCTATAGGGCGTCAATATTCCTTCTGAAAGGAATGTCAATGCTTGTGACGTCTTAAAGGTGGAGCCTGGAGGATACTGTCCCATAATGGCTCGGTTGAGGAGAGGCTTGAAGGGGTTTTTGCCCAACTCCTGATGCGTCTTACTGCGGTGTTTTCCTATCATGCCACGAGGATCGTATGAAGGGGAAGACACCATACACAGCACCTCACCGGTAGAGGGCTCGATAGCTACGATGCTGCCGATTTTTCCTTTCATAAGCCGCTCCGCGAGGGCTTGTAAATCTATATCAATGCCCAAGGTAATATTATTCCCCGATACAGCACGACGATCCAGTTTTCCTTCGCGGTAATGACCCTTTACCCTACCTCTGGCATCGCGTACCATGATTTGTACGCCCTTGATGCCACGAAGATATTTCTCATAGCTGCGTTCAACACCTGTTTTGCCGATATAGTCACCACGATTATAGTACCTGTCTTCTGCTTCGTCAATATCTCTTTGCGACACCTCACCGACATCTCCTAAGACATGGGCTCCATTAGGATATGCATACTGGCGAATGGTGCGCTTGCGGACATAAATTCCAGGAAAGCGGAACAGCCTTTCACGAAAGGACAGGAACAATTTTTCGTCGAGCTGCCCCATAAACAACTGCTGAGAGAATTTCGTATAGCCAGGATTCTTCTTGGAATCTTTTATTTCTTTCAGACGTTCCTCGAACTGTTCTCTTGTAATCCCCAAAGCATCACAGAAAGCGAGGGTATCCAGATGATTCTTAGCCTCGTTAGTGACTATCATTACATCATAGGACACCTCATTATATACAACGAGTTTACCCTTTCTGTCATAGATAAGTCCGCGCGAGGGATATTGCACCCGTTTTAGCAAGGCGTTAGAATCGGCTTTGCGACGGTAATCATCACTCAATATCTGCAAAGTGAACAGACGTATAGCATATATGATGACTATCAATATCGAGATGCCACCAATTACCAGCCGTCGGTATGAATAATCAGGACGCCGCATTACCTTCTACCCATCAATACACCAGTAGTGCTAAATACCATCGAAAGAATGACAATAGAGAGGACAGTAACAAAGGTACTGCCGACAATGCTGAAGAACCATAGTTCCCAATGCTGTATAGAAAAAGCCTCAAGTGTAAAGAAAGCTGTAGTATATATACTTGTCAGGAACAACACATATGCCGTGAACTTTTCTGTTCCCATAGACTGTATTCCGGGACAGAAGTCCTTATCATCTGCATTATGAAGATATAACTCCAATATAGCAGGCTGCACAAAACCTGCCAAAGTCATTGAGGCTGCAGCCATACCGGGCGTCGAGAAGAACACATCAACAAACAAGCCCAAGATAAAACATGCCACCATAGTGAGCCAGCGTGGGGTGTTACGAGGAGTCTGGATAACAAAATAGATATACAACAAGGGACTTGCCACACCCAAGATATGGATATTGCCAAGAAGCAAAGCCTGGATAAGTACCAGCACTACCGCCATTATTGCTATTTTCCTTATATATAATATCATTTTATTGGTTCTTTATGAGATCAAGGGAATCCTTTGCCGCCTCCAACAGTTCCAACTGGCCATGCGTATGATGGTTGTCTAAGACACACACATCACGTAAGCCTACAAAATCGCTTGACAATTCAACGACGAGACGATACGACACTCCGTCCGGACTTTTATCATAGCTTGCTATCCTGCCGACAGGTATTCCTGCCGGGAAAATGGCTGAATAGCCGGACGTCAATATCCACTGGTTTTTCTTAATATCGGCATAGAGGGGGACATCTTCCATATACGCATACCGGCAATCGCCTCCAAGCCATTTCAGATAACCAAAGCAGCCAGTCTTTTCCACCTCGCAACTGACGCTGGAATGGACAGAGATAATCGGCATCACGACAGAATAATGCGGTCCTACCATATACACCACTCCTACGACACCATTTCCGGAAACTACTCCCATATCTTCCTTTATGCCATCGGCACTACCTCGGTCAATGGTTATGAGATTATCACGCTTATTGACACTATTTTGAACCACTTGGGCTCCTATAAGGGTATAGTTCTTTTCGCGAAGGGACTTTTCTATATGATAGGAGTTGGCACCAAACTTCTTAAGCTGTTCTTTAAGTTTCAAGACCTGTAGCTGCAAATCTGCATTTGTAAGAGCAAGTTCTTTGTTAGTTTCCTTCAGGGACAGAAACGACGTGATATTTGATTTTCCCTGATATATAGCCCCTACTATGCTATTGGCGGAAGAAAAAGCTACCGACCCCTGATAACTGTTAAACCGAAATAACATTGTAAGGCTCACCATCTCCAGCAGGAGAAAGATGAGCCAATTATAATGATTTTTTATGAAGTCAATAAGGTTTCTCAACCCTCAACAATCTTTCTTTTTACCTCATTAAGAATGAGAAGCGTCCAATATTCTTCAGGGCAACGCCGGCACCAATAGCAACACTATGCAGCGGATCCTCTGCGATATGGAACGGAATACCTATCTTTGCCTCAAGACGACGGTCTATTCCACGCAGCAAAGCACCGCCACCGCTGAGCCATATTCCGTTATGAACTATATCAGCATACAACTCTGGAGGAGTAGTCTCCAATGCAGCAAGAACGGCATTCTCTACCTTTGCCACTGTCTTATCGATACAATGTGCTATTTCCTGATAACAAACAGAAACCTCCATCGGCAAAGCCGTTATGCGGTTAGGACCATGAACGACATAATCCTCCGGAGCCTCATCGCCAAGGTCTGTCAAAGCAGAGCCGACATGAATCTTTATACGTTCTGCCATACGTTCTGAGACCTTCACATTATGCTGGCGAGACATATACTCCTGGATATCAGATGTCAGTTCGTCACCTGCTACACGAATGGAGTTGTTGCTTACTATACCACCAAGTGATATAACGGCAATTTCAGTAGAACCACCGCCGATATCTACTATCATGTTTCCTTCCGGAGCCTCGACATCAATGCCGATACCTACGGCAGCCGCCATTGGTTCGTATATCAGATATACATCACGTCCGTCAGCATGCTCTGCAGAATCACGAACAGCACGCAATTCCACTTCCGTAGAACCAGATGGTACACCTATCACCATACGGAGCGACGGAGAAAAGATATTCCTTCCGCTATGCACCATACGGATAAGACCGCGCATCATCATCTCACATGCAGAGAAATCGGCAATAACGCCATCACGCAGTGGGCGAACAGTTCTTATGCGATCATTCGTTTTCTCATACATGCTCTTGGCACGCTCGCCTACAGCAATCATCTGATTGGTATCACGATCTATTGCCACAACGGACGGTTGGTCAACAACAATCTTATCACCCTGCATGATGATAGTATTTGCTGTGCCAAGGTCCATAGCGACCTCCTGAACGAAGGAGAGAAATCCTAAATTCATAGATTTAACTTACTTTTTTGTTGAAACGAACCAAGAATTGATTGCGGTATCATAATGGCTTGAAACTCCGAAAGCACGGGTAGCAAACATTCTACGCTCCTCAATACTTGTCTGAGCGCCCTGCTTATTCAGGATATCAAGCAATACGCTATATTCAGCCTTTGATGGAACAATGACAACATCCTTAAAGTTCTTTGCACCGGCGCGAATCAACGAAATACCGCCAATATCAATCTTTTCAATAATATCGTCTTCTGACGCACCGCTTGCAACAGTCTGTTCAAAAGGATAAAGGTCAACGATAACGAGGTCTATCTCAGGTATCTCATACTGAGCCATCTGCTGCTGGTCGCCTTCGTTATCCCTACGTCCCAATATGCCACCGAAAATCTTTGGATGAAGTGTCTTAACACGACCTCCAAGAATACTTGGATATGTCGTCACCTCTTCTACTGCCTGACATTCATAGCCAAGAGATTCTATAAACTTCTGAGTGCCGCCAGTTGACAAGAACTTAACACCCTCAGCATCCAATTTCTTCAATAGTTCGTCGAGTCCATCTTTGTGGAACACACTAACCAACGCTGTCTTGATTCTTTTCATAATAATTCACTTTTGCGTGCAAAGTTACAAAAAATTTATTATAAACGCCAAATAAATAAACTTTTTTTTGTACTTTTGCGGAGAAATATACAAGTCAAAGGAATTAGGATAGATGAAAGTCAAAAATTACAGTGACGACGAATTAGCAGAAATTCTCGATAACGAGACCTTCCACCTCATCTCTGACGTGGCGGACAAAATGCAGTTGGAATGTTATCTCGTAGGGGGATATGTAAGGGATATTTTCCTTGACCAGCCTTCTGACGACATCGATTGTGTCGTAGTGGGAAGCGGCATCAAGATTGCCACAGAACTCAAGAAACGACTGGGCAAGAGGGCTTATCTATCCGTATTCAAGAATTTCGGGACGGCACAGGTAAAAGTAATGTCTCCAGCAGGTCGTCCGCCTGTGGAGATAGAGTTTGTGGGAGCCAGGAGGGAGAGTTACCAGAGGGATTCC
>DJWZ01000120.1 GCA_002449535.1 Prevotellaceae bacterium UBA7017
TTCGTGAGCTTTCTGTATCAGGCACCTGCACTCCTGCTTAGTAAGACAGGCTGCAATGAGCAATACGACAGACGCGCCACACAATGCCGCAACATATAGTTGCATCTCGTTGACAACAAAATTTTTATACAGTATAGGTATCACCACCCCACTCTCTCGTGCGGCAGTTATAAAGCCATCCCTTCCGCCAAAGTATTTTTCGTCAGTCAAGATAGATATTCCCGTTGCACCGTTTTGTTGATAGCTCAATGGGATTTCCTCTGCCTTTCCTTCCTGTTTTATCCATCCTTTTGAGGGTGACTTGCGTTTAAATTCTGCTATGATGCCTGTATCGCTTTGCAGCAGAGCCTGTCGCAAGGATGGCTTGGGTGCATAAAGCAACTCTACCTCCTTGCGTTTGTGGGCTACTATTTCTTCAAGTATGTCTTTCATAATTACGAGTTTAGTTCTACGAATTTCTTGAAAGTCTTCAGGGCGTTTCCGCTATCGATACTCTCACGGGCTATCTCGATACATTCCTCTATGCTCTTCTGTCCCTTCTCAAGCACCTGAATACCGAAGGCTGCATTTGCCAGAACGATATTCTTCTGTGCAGGAAGAGCGCGATTTTCAAGAACAGCATCGAATATCTCTGCTGCCTCTTCTTCCGTTGCTCCGCCAACCAATTCTTCCGGTTTTGCAATGTCGAAGCCTAAATCCTGTGGGCGGAAGATGCGCTCATAGTTGTTTGTGGTAACCTTGAAGTCGCCTGTCAAGGAAATCTCGTCATAACCATCGATAGAATTTACTATGCCATAGTCTATGCCCAGTTTTTGATATACATTATTATATAGTCTCATCTGGTCGAGATTTGCCACACCCAGCAGCTGACACTTTGGCTGTGAAGGATTGACGATAGGTCCCAGAAGGTTGAATATCGTCGGGAACTGCAAAGCTTTTCGTATAGGTCCTACGAACTTCATAGCCTTGGCAAACAGTTGTGCATGCAGATAGACTATGCCAGCCTCATTGAGAGAACGGTTAAGACGTTCTATGTCATCGGTAAATTTTATACCGTGATGTTGTATTACATTAGAGGCACCGCTGACAGACGTTGCAGCATAGTTGCCGTGCTTTGCTACCTTATAGCCGGCTCCTGCTATTACGAAGCATGCCGTCGTAGAGATGTTAAAAGTATTCTTTCTGTCGCCGCCAGTACCAACGACGTCGATGTATCTGTCTGCATTCAGTATTGCCGAAACGCCTGTCTCCAATATGCCATCGCGGAATCCGAGCAGTTCATCTACTGTCACGCCACGCATCTGCAGACACGTCAGCAGGGCTGTGATTTGTTCGTTAGGATACTCACTGTGGGTTATGCCAATCAGTATTGTCTTCATCTCCTCGCGGGAGAGCTCTTCGTGGTTTAGCAGGCGGAAGAGATAGCCTTTCATTGTCTGTTCCATTGTGTTGTTTTATGTTGTTTTTAAAATGATACGTATGAATTGGTCAAATGATACGTATGATTTGGTCGAATGATACGTATGAATTAAGTAAATCATACGTATGAATGATTTCAATCATACGGATGAACGATTTCAATCATGCGGATAACCAGTTTTGAAGCATCTTTTTTCCGTCTGGCGTAAGCACACTTTCTGGGTGAAACTGTATGCCGTGGATGTCATATTCCCTGTGCTTTATGGCCATTATGTGTCCGCCCTCACTTACTGCTGTTATTTCAAGGCAGTCAGGGAGGTTGTCATTGGAAATCACCCATGAGTGATAGCGCCCGACAGTAACCTGTTTCTCTAATCCTTTGAAGATATAGTCTTCAGCAATGATGTTACAAGGGGTCGCGATGCCGTGTCTCACCTCTTTGAGATTCTCCAGCTGTGCCCCAAACACTTCTCCTATTGCCTGATGGCCCAGGCAGACTCCCAAAATGGGTTTATGCCCACCATAGGTGCGTATCACATCCAGCAGTTTTCCTGCCTCAGAAGGAATGCCAGGCCCAGGTGACAGGATAATCTTTTCATACGCCTTCAGGTCGTCCATATCAAACTGGTCATTACGCACAACGGAAACCTCCGCACCAAGTTCTTTCACTAGATGGCTCAGGTTATAGGTGAAAGAATCATAGTTGTCTATTATAACTGTCTTCATAATTCTTTATTTCTAATAACTAAAAACTAATAACTAATAACTAAAAACTATAAAACAGCCGCCTTTTCTATAGCTTTCCTCAAGGCTCCGAGTTTGTTGTTTACCTCTTGCAGTTCATATTCCACATCACTCTTTGCCACTATGCCTCCGCCAGCCTGGAACCACAGTTCACCGTTCCTTGAGACGAAGGTACGGATAGTAATAGCTTGGTTCAGAGAACCGTCAAGTCCTATTATTCCGATACAGCCGCCATAGGCACCTCTGTTATGTGGTTCGTATTCGCTTATCAGCTGCATCGCTCTTACCTTAGGAGCTCCAGACAGGGTTCCTGCCGGGAAAGTGTCAATAAATGCCTTTATGGGGTCGGCATCATTGTCCAATGTTCCTGAAACCCTCGAAACAAGATGTATAACATGACTGTAGTATTGCAGTTCCTTATATTTCTCCACCTTCACATCGTGGCAGTTACGGCTGAGGTCATTACGTGCAAGGTCAACCAACATCACATGTTCGGCATTCTCCTTCGGGTCGTTGCGCAAGTATTCAGCTCCCTGTCTGTCTGCCTCTACATCTCCTGTACGACGAGTAGTGCCGGCAATAGGGTCAATGTAAGCCTTCTGCCCCTCTATGCGGCAATGAGTCTCTGGCGAAGAGCCAAATATGCGGAAACCGCCAAAGTCAAAGTAAAACAGATATGGTGAAGGATTGATGCTCCTGAGAGCCCTGTAAAGCTTGAAGTCATCGCCTTCATATTTCTGTATGAAGCGGCGGCTCAATACTATCTGGAACACATCACCCCTCAGACAGTGTTGTATGCCTTTGCGGATGTTTTCCCTGTGCTCGTCGTCTGTCAGGGTGCTGAATGTATCACCTACAGGATGGAAGTCGTAAGTCTGCTTGTTAGCTTTGTTTATAGCCTTGATGATTTCATCTATCTCTGCTTCGTCGGAAAGGGTAACTATTCTGAGGGTATTATTGTGGTGGTTGAATTCTATGATGCTCTTATACATCACATATAGCATATCGGGAGCATCGTTCTTGTCTTGTGTTTCGTCTTTTACGTCTATATCCTCAAAATACCTCACCATATTAAAGGAAGTATATCCCAGCAGTCCGCAGACATTTGCCCCTTCGCCTTCTACCTTTATGCTGTCTGTCAGTTCGTGAATGGCATTGTGCGACTGGTAGTCTTTGCTTATCTCGCGCTCCTTGGTACTGCCGTCAGGAAATGTTATGGTTGCAATTCCGTGACCAATGGCGACAGATGCCATAGGGTTGATTCCGATGAAAGACCTCGCATTATTCATATCATGATAGTCGGCACATTCCATCAGCGCGCTCTGTGCATAAAGGTCGCGTAAACGCATATAGACTCCCACAGGGGTATAAAGGTCTGCAAGAATCGTCTTGCAAGTTGTGGTATAGTTAAATGTATAATTCATAATTAAACTCCTTAAACTCTTTTAACTGACTCTAAATTAAAAACTAAAACTCCCCGTACTCCTTTGCCATTTCTTTGTTTTTCAGATAGGTATCTACATCCTTGTCGCCTCTGCCGCTGACGGTAAGTACGACAACGTCGCTTGGCTTGAAAGTCATCTTCTTCAGGGCTGCTATTGCATGAGCCGACTCTATAGCAGGGATGATACCCTCAGTACGTGTCAGTTCATATCCCGCATATATGGCTTCGTCGTCATTGATGCTCAGCACCTCTGTCCTGCCTTCCTTATACATATTACAGTGCATCGGTCCTACGCCAGGATAATCAAGTCCTGCAGAAATGGTGAAAGCCTCCTGTATCTGTCCGTCCTCATTCTGCATCACCAGCATCTTTGCTCCATGCAGTATGCCTGTAGTACCTCTGTGGAAGGTTGCGGCTGTATAGTCGGTATTATATCCGTGTCCGCCGGCTTCTGCAAGGACTATCTTTACCCTTTCGTCATTCATATAGTGGTATATCGTACCTGCGGCATTGCTTCCGCCACCGATGCAGGCAATGAGATAGTCTGGATAGTTGCGACCTGTCTTTTCTTCGAGCTGCACCTTCAGTTCTTCTGAAATGACACTCTGCATCCTTGCCACAATGTCTGGATAAGGATGGGGACCCATCGTAGAACCAACTATATAGAAGGTATCCTTTGGGTGACAGCACCAATCCCTGATTGCCTCAGAACAAGCATCCGAAAGGGTCATATTTCCCGTTCTTACCGGATGTACCTCTGCTCCAAGCATCTTCATGCGTTCTACGTTGGTATGCTGGCGTTCAACATCGGTAGCACCCATAAAAATCTCACACTTCATATCCATCAGCGCACAGACAGTAGCAGTTGCGACACCATGCTGTCCCGCGCCTGTCTCTGCAATGATGCGTGTCTTACCCATCTTCTTTGCCATCAATATCTGACCGACAGTATTGTTTATCTTGTGGGCACCGGTATGGTTGAGGTCCTCACGCTTCAGGTATAACTGGCAGCCATATCTCTGGCTCATCCTCTTTGCATAGTACAGGGGTGATGGACGCCCGACATAATCTCTTAGCAGGGCTCTGTATTCCGTCTTGAATTCTTCAGACTCAATAATCGGAAGATAGGCATCCTGCAATTCGTGAACACACTGATAGAGAATCTCTGGTATGTAAGCACCCCCAAATTCTCCGTAAAATCCATTTTCGTCAACGTGAAAGTTTTTCATCTCTTTTTATTATATTTTATATTTTTGCTTTTCCTTTTTCACTCCCTTACTCCACTCCCCTATTTCACTCCCTTATTTCACTCCCCTTACTTCACTCCCCTTTACAAAAAAGAGTCCCATCGTAAGAACGACAGGACTCATGTTTCTCTTTATTACTTGAATGTTTTCTTATAGGTACATGGCTATCTTCTCACGATTTGGAATCTTGAGTTACGCCACCACCAAAAGAAAGCTGCATTAATCATTGTTATTTACCTTATATATTATATTTATATATTTTGTCGCTTTGTGCGATTTCCGGGTACAAAAGTACGATTTTTTTCATTACTACCAAACAATTTACCGTATTTTTCTTAAATTTTTCCCAAATTGAACATAAAAAAGTCAAATCAAAGATACAAAAACCCAAATGTAACATCGGAAATAGTATATGTTACATATCGAAATCGTCATGCAGAAGTTTTTTGCTAACTTTGCATCCAGAAATCTAATTTTCTTAACATAAATTTTTATTGATAATGAAAACCACAAACATCAATTCCTCTCTTAAACATCCATTGGGACTTTGTTTCCTGATGATGTTCCTGTTATCATTTAGTGTCAGTTCTCAGGCACAGAATCCTTACCTCCCTCTATGGGAACATCTTCCAGACGGTGAGCCACGCGTATTTGAAGACCCTGATAATCCAGGCAAATATCGTGCCTATATCATCGGTTCTCACGACGTTCACTTTACCAAGTATTGTGGCAACGACATCCGTATGTGGTCAGCACCAGTTGAAGACCTCTCCCAATGGCGTGACGAAGGTCCTATCTTCTCTTGGTATGTCAATGGACAGTGGGACACTATGTATGCCCCTGACTTGGTAGTGACAACCGACCGTTCTACAGGTAAGAAGACATATTGGCTCTATCCTCACTCTCGCGGTAACGGACGTGTTCCTATGGTTTGTAAGGGTGACCGACCAAATGGTCCTTTTACACCTGTAAATCTTACTCCTGACGGCACCCGTTGTCTGCCTGGTTCCAAGATAGACTTCGACCCATCAGTGTTTGTTGAGCCTGTCAATGACAAGAAGGATAAGGACTATGCTAAGGGCTACCGTGCTTACGTCTTCTATGGTTTCCAACACTCTACAGCCTTTGAGCTCGACCAGAACACCATGTATTCACAGCGTGAGGGAACAGAGGTGATAGACCCATTCATTCCTGCCGTTAGTCGCGACGGAAAACTTCTCGACAAGGAAGGCAGCGAATACAAAGCCCTTTATAAGGGACAAAACCCTCGTGATTTCAACTTCTTCGAGGCAAGCAGCATTCGTCAGGTAGGTAATAAGTATGTAATGGTATTCTCTGGCTATTCCGGTCCTGAATACGGTCTTGGCAATACCAACAGCGCACTGCGTTACGCCTATGGCGATTCTCCACTTGGTCCTTGGCGTTCTGGTGGTGTGTTGGTTGACTCCCGTGGTGTAGTACCAAATGCTGATGGCACAAAGCTCATCACTACCAATGCAGCTCACAATACTCACGGTTCTATCGAGCAGATTAATGGTCAGTGGTATGTATTCTATCATCGTCCTCCACGCGGTTTCGCTAATGCCCGTCAGGCAATGGTGGCTCCTGTAAAGATAGAATACGACAAGAAACCTGTTGCCAAAGGTGGTAAGGTGCGCATCGTTGCATACGACCCATTTGCTCCAAACAACGAATGGACAGCAAAGGCTTCTGA
>DJWZ01000003.1 GCA_002449535.1 Prevotellaceae bacterium UBA7017
TTGAAGTAGTCGATTGTCTGCTTTACAGCTGTACGGCAACGATTGTTTGTAGCCTCATCAGGACCTGCCTCGTCCCAAGACCAAGTACAAGTGCCGGCAGGATGGGTTACTACCTTCACTTCATCACCATAAGCTACCTGATATGTCTTATTCATAATGTATGGGCGCATGTAATATACAGTAGCAGAATTAAGTCCTTCTGCAACAAGGATGTAACCATTAAGGTTCCAGGTCTTGGTAGAACGGTTATCGGTAACTACAGGATTATGCTCTGTGCTCCAGCAGACACCGCGCTCCAGAATATTGCTGCCAGCGAAGTCTGCTCGAAGCATTGCCTTCGTAGCACCTCCGATGAAATCGGGATTTGTATGTGTTACGGCAGGAGCAACACCTGTTCCTTCTGTAGCATTCGCGATATTGAAAGCCAAAGCTGCATTCTGCAGTTTCTTTATTTCTGCTGACAATTCCGCAGATGTGGCATTCTCATTCTGATAGAGGATATTCGCCTCATCAATTACAGCCTTAAATTCTGCTGCGCCATTCTTGCCCTCGTCATAAAGAGCTTGCTCAAGAGAAATCTCGTCATAAAGAGCCTGATATTCTGCTATATTCTCAGCAGCAGCATCCATAGCATTTTCAAGGGCAACTACGACTTTTGCATCATAGGCTTTAGAGCCAGAGGTTATCTCTTTGGCATTACTGATAGCTGTATTGAGAGCAGACTTTTTGGCAGCACTCATCATGCTTGAAAGCAGGCTTTCTGCATTACCAACGAGACGTCCTAACTCTTCAACCAATGCCGCCTCATCAACATATCCTATCTGGTAAAGGCGGAAATTATCAAGAGCCAGCCAGTTGCCCGTAGCACCTTCGGCATTTACACCAAGATTTACAGAACCTGTTATAACAGTAAACTCTACGGTATAGTCACCAGGAGTATAGATCGGGGTCTGCTGATTGCCGGCAAAGACGTACATTCCTGTATTATTGGTAGCAGGAGATGCCTGACTCAAGTTCTGAGCTGCTACGGTAAGACGATACTTTGCATTTGGAAGGCTTACTGTCTGTGAAACAGAAGCATCACCTGCTGCGCCAGGTTTCTCCACCCACTTCTCCACATAAACGTAGCCAGCTTTCTTGGTGAATTCAGAATTGGTTTGGGTTTTAACATTGCTTGTTATCCATCCATTCGTGCCATCCTCGAAACTGGGATTTGTAATATAAGAGACCTCCAAAGGATTCTCAGGCGAAACATTCACCTTACGATATTGAGCTATTGCCTCAGTCAGAATGTCCTTTTGAGCAAAGATCTCGTCAGGAGTAGCAGAAGCATTATCATAAACCTGCTGTGCAGCATCAATAGCAGCCTTTAGAGTGGCTGCCTGATTGCCGCTACCATCGCCATAGTAGGAATTTGCTGAAGAAATAACGCTTTGTAACTGGGCTTTCTGTTCAGCAGTTATTGTGCTCAAATCGATATCCGTTGCTGTAAGTTTCAGATAGTCGATAACAATGTTTGCACTATTGCCAGAGCCATTCGCACCTGCCTGATACCCAATGCGAATCTTGCCTGTGGTTGTCGCATCAAGAGTAAAGGAAATCTGATCTACCGTCCAAGCCTTGCTGGGATAACTGGTTACATTAGAGCTGACAGTTGCTCCAGAATTAGGTATCCATGCAAGCATAGACTTACCAGCAGTAGCAGTATAGCCATTATAGGTAGGAACGGTAAGGGTATATTTACCTGCAGGCAACGTCACGTTCTGAGTATAATAGAACTCCTGAGACCAGCCAGTAGAGAGGGCAAGACCACCTCCTGCTTCTCCGTCATATCCAGCAGAAGGAACAATACCTCCATTGAACTGTCCAGCAAAACCAAACTCGTAGATACCAGTAATGGTGTAGTTAACTGTAAAACCCTGCGTCCACCCTGGGATGTCAAGAATCTCCTGTGCCACAGACTTTGTTTGACCAGCAGTATAATTATAACCGCTGTCAAAAGCATAGTTCTTCAAAAAGAATTTCGTCACATCAGTCTGCGCAACAGCCCACGTCAGCATTGACGCTAACGCGAACATGCTTAGTAATAATCGTTTCATAACTATTTCTTTTTTATTTAATAGATAATTAGGTCGCTAAGCGTTTTTATTTTATATTGTCAACAAACCGGAATAAGCGATTCCACCTGATTCCCTCAAATCCGGAACGATCTGGGTCGCTGGACCACCATATAAGAATAGGCTTACCAACGATATGGTCTTCAGGAACAAAGCCCCAATAACGTGAGTCTGCAGAATTGTGGCGATTGTCACCCTGCATCCAATAGTAATCCATCTTGAATGTGTATTCCGTTGCTTCCTTACCGTTGATGAGAATCTTTCCAGCTTCACTAACCTGAAGGTCATTACCCTCATAAACACGAATCGGACGCTCATAGATAGGGAGGTTCTCGAGTGTCAACTTTACAGATTTTCCCTTTTGAGGTATCCATACCGGACCATAATTATCCCGAGTCCATCCATATCTTGCATTCAGAGGATATATGTCGCCTACAATTCTATCGTTATTGATTCGTATTGAAGCAACAATATCTTTCCGAGCCTTAAGCTTATTATAAGCCCTTTGTGTCAGAGGCATACAGCCTTGCTGATTGAGCTGGGTTAGGTCTTCTTGAGAAATGCCAAGGTCTTTTATAAGATCTTCCGGTATCATTTCCTTCAGCTTTATATAATATGTATATTGCACATTATCCGGCTCCTTGTTAGGCTTGCCATCCAGATATACTACACGGTTCTTTATCTGGAGGGTTTGTCCTGGAAGACCTACGCATCGTTTTACATAGTTCTCTCGACGGTCTGCCGGACGAGCTATAAGTTTTCCGTATTCATTCGGATTATTCAAGATATACTGCCTTCCTGCTGCGTAAGCCATACGGTAGTACTGACGCAGAAGCATTGGTGACAGAGAATCCAAGTTAGCCTCTACCCCACTCTCATGAAGAATCTGCTGACCATAGGCATATACCATCTGATAATAATCATTAGGCTGCCATCGTGGTTCAGAAACTACAGTATCTCCCGCAGGATAGTTGAAGACAACGATATCATTAAGCTGCACCTTTCCCAAACCAGGAGCACGGCGATAGTCCCATTGAGGCCATTCTATATAACTCTTAATCTCGCCTACCGGCAACGTATGCTGAGTCAATGGCATCGTCAATGGTGTCTGTGGAATACGAGGACCATAGCTTACCTTTGATACAAAAAGATAATCTCCCGTCAACAATGACTTCTCAAGGGAACTGGAAGGAATGACATAGTTCTGGAAGAAAAACAGATTGATGAAATATACCGCCACAAGGGCAAAGACGATAGCATCTACCCATGACATCACCATTCTCATGGGGTTGTCAAGATCTTTCCACCAATCCCACCTGATTTTCTTGCTTATATACGCATCATATATAAACGGTATGACGATAAGTCCCAAGAGACTCTTCAGCCACCAAAGAAACAAGAGATAAAGCACAAGGACTACTACAAATTTCGTCCATTGCAACTTCATATTTACTTTTGTCTTTACTTTCATTAACTTCGTTAAGGATGCTACGTCATGAGCATCATTTATTAGAATTTAAACATGTCATCGATAGTAAGCAAGCCAGTATGTTCTGCAGTATATTCTGCAGCAAGAACAGCTCCGAGGGCAAAACCCTGACGGGAATGTGCATCATGTGTTATAGTGATGACATCGGCCGGCGAGTCATAACTGATACTATGTATTCCAGGAACCTCTCCACGACGGATATCGTCAATGCGGAGGACATCAGCAGAAGTCTCATGCAAAGCCCATCTCTTTTTGCGGTCCAGACGTTCTACAATCTGTTCTGCTAATGTTATAGCTGTGCCGGAAGGAGCATCCAACTTATGAACATGATGGGTCTCAACCATATTTACGTCATACTGAGGAAAACCATTCATTATCTTTGCCAAATACTTGTTGACAGCAGAGAAAATGGCAACTCCGACGCTGAAATTACTTGCCCAAAACAATGTCTTACCACCTTCAGAACATGCCTTACGAACATCATCACCATGATCTTTAAGCCACGCAGTTGTTCCACTAACGACCTTTACGCCTGCAGCCCAAGCCTTTAGGTAATTGCCATAGGCAACAGCAGGATTTGTAAATTCTATTGCTACATCAGCAGAAGCAAAAGCAGGGCTTTCAAAATCCTGCTGATTGTCGATATCTATGATACTAACGATTTCATGGCCTCGTGAGAGAGCTATCTGCTCTATCATCTTGCCCATCTTGCCATATCCTATTAATGCTATTTTCATATTTGACTATACTAAATTACTCCTTCTTTTTCTGAATATGCAGCTGCCTCAGCCGCTGCTATAATATCTTCACGACTCAATTCCTTTGCCGACACATCATCAAGAGACAATTCGTCTATTGCCTGTTCTGCGGCAATCACCTTCATAAAGGATTCTATTCCCACATTTTTTCCTTCCTCTGTTTCGCTCCCTTGCTGTTCTAACTGCACTACGAGAATCTTATCTGCAAAAGCCTTGTCCGCTCTCAGCTTATTAAGTGTTTTTTCACTCGCCATCTGCTGAGCTTCCTTCTTTGAATAGCCTTCTCCCTCAAGACAGACAATGCCATTGAGTACCACAGCATAATCAAATATTGGCGAGCCATTCTCGTCCTGCCTTTGTGAAACCATTCTATACTCTAACTGCACCTTATTCTTTTGAGACCATTCCAGTAACTTGGACTTAAAATTCATCTCTTTATAAGCTATCTTGTCAGCATTAAGATATTCGCCCATAACACGTTTATTCCAGAATGTCATGCATGCATCATAGCCACGATCAAGATAAAGAGCTCCTACAAGAGCCTCGAAGGCATTTCCACCAATGTAGCTGTTATGCTGTATAGAGCGACCACTTACCATGATGAGTTTTGTTATTCCCATCTGCTGCGCCAAGCGACCCAACGTTTCACGTTGTACCAGTTTTGAACGTGTATTAGTAAGGAATCCTTCGGGTTTTCCTTTATAACGCCTATATACAAGGTCTCCTACCACCGCATCAAGTATAGCATCGCCCAAGAACTCCAACCTCTCGTTGCTTATCCGTTTACCGAGACGCTTTGTCTTGGGATTGATGTCACGATGCCCAAGACTCTTATGCATTAGGGCTACCTTGTAATATTGTATGTTTCTTGGCCATACGCCAAGTATTTTATATAAAGCAGTATAAAGTTCCTTTTCTTTACGAGACAAGAAAAGGAACCTTACACTATTAACTATTTTAGCCAGCATACTTCTTGAATATCACACAGGCATTATGTCCTCCGAAGCCAAAAGTATTACTGAGGGCAGCACGTACAGTACGCTTCTGAGCCTTGTTGAATGTGAAGTTCATCTTATAATCTATCTCTGGGTCCTCGTCACCGTCCTCATGATTGATAGTAGGAGGAACGATATCCTCTTGGACAGCTTTAACGCACGCCATTGCCTCAATAGCACCGGCAGCACCAAGCAGGTGACCTGTCATAGACTTTGTGGATGAAATATTCAACTTATATGCCCAGTCACCAAATAGATCCTTGATGGCTTTTGCTTCGGAAATATCGCCAACCGGTGTAGATGTTCCATGAACATTGATATAGTCGATATCTTCTGGGTTCATCTCTGCATCCTTCAGTGCTTCTGACATTACCAACTTAGCACCAAGTCCTTCTGGGTGAGAAGCGGTAATATGGTATGCATCAGCACTCAGACCTGCACCAACCATCTCGCAATATATCTTTGCGCCACGAGCTTTTGCATGTTCTAATTCCTCAAGAATGAGACAAGAAGCACCTTCACCCATAACAAAGCCATCACGGCTTGCAGAGAATGGACGACTTGCCTTCTGTGGCTCATCATTTCTGGTAGAAACAGCATGCATTGAACAGAAACCACCAAGTCCTGGATCTGTAATCACAGCCTCAGCACCACCACTTACAATAACATTTGCCTTACCAAGACGAATGAGGTTGAAAGCATCAGCCAAAGCATTTGAAGAAGAAGCACATGCACTTGTGGTTGCATAGTTAGGTCCGTGAAAACCATATTTAATAGAGATTTGACCAGGAGCAATATCACCAATCATCTTAGGGATAAAGAAAGGTCCAAACTTTGGGGCATCCCTATGTTCTGTATAATACTCCAGTTCCTCCTGCATGGTACGCAGTCCGCCAATACCTACACCAAAGATAACACCTATTCTGTCTTTGTCAACAGTATCAAGGTTCATGGCAGAGTCCTCTATAGCCATTGCAGCTGAAGCCATCGCAAACTGGCAGAACTTGTCCATTTTACGCACCTCCTTGCGGTCAATCCATACGGAAGGGTCAAAGTTTTTCACCTCACAGGCAAATGTTGTCTTATAGCGCGAAGCATCAAACTGTTTGATTGTATCAGCACCACTGACACCTGCAAGCATGTTTTTCCATGTCTCCTCTGCTGTAAGACCAAGGGGAGTAACAGCACCAAGACCTGTTACAACAACTCTTTTTAATTCCATACTCTATCTTTTTAAATAAAATAAGGTGATGGTTGGATTATTCTCTCCTACCATCACCTGTGTATAATTCTGCTGACCAAGCAGGTTTTTACTTGCCAGCGTTCTCTATGTAAGCAATAGCGTCGCCTACAGTCTGGATTTTCTCTGCGTCAGAATCAGGAATTGTTACACCAAATTCTTTCTCAAGTTCCATGATGAGTTCTACAGTGTCAAGAGAGTCAGCGCCCAAGTCATTTGTAAAACTTGCCTCTGGCTTTACTTCTGCTGCGTCAACACCAAGTTTGTCAACGATAATGCTTACTACTTTAGATTCAATTTCAGACATAATTCTTAATTTTTAGTTTATAAAATGGATTGTCTAATCGTTTTATTCCCCTATATAAAAAGGGATATTTTTATTTAAATCGGACGCAAAGGTACTTATTTTCTGTGAAATACACAAATATTTTTGAGAAAAAGTGCCTTTGTCATGCACAAACCCCTATACTTTGTGCATGTAATTAATTTTCATCAATTTTCTTCAGAGCGCATTTTATGAATTCACTTTCCTCATTATATATACGGAAATATTCATTGATAGACCATAAGTCACGGGCTATAAGCGCTTTAAGGTTTCGACGCAAAGTTTTAATTGTCTGTGCCTTTTCTGCATCATCCTTTGGTTTTACGCCCTGCTTCTCACCTTCCGCAAAAATGTCGTTAATGAAACTTTGTGGAACTTCGTATTCCTTTTCGAAAGCTATAAATCCCGGAGTTTTTTCTCCGTTATCAGTTGTAGCTTCCTTACCATACTTCTTTATGAGCGACTTGCGGTTTTTCTCTGCAAAGCGAAGATTTGCATTTATTATAACCGATTTTGCAGCCAACTCACGATGATACTTGGTATATATTGTTGTGTCCAGTGGAATGAAATAATCTGGCATTACGCCGCCACCACCATACACAATACGATGTTTCTTTAATGTCTCAAATTTCAAGGAGTCAGCGAAATGTATTGAATCGGCATTGGTCAATTCTCCATGCTTATATCGCTTCTCGACATCCATATAATAGTCTTTCTTATCCCCTTTCACATAAGGCTTCTGAATACAACGACCTGATGGGGTATAGTAATGAGCAATTGTAAGACGTATCATACTGCCATCAGGGAGGTCTATTGGTCTCTGAACCAATCCTTTGCCAAAGGTGCGACGACCTATAATGGTACCCCTGTCCTGGTCTTGAATAGCACCGGAGACGATTTCTGCAGCAGAAGCGGTAAATTCATTTACCAGAACAACAACTTTTCCCTGACGGAAGATTCCATTACCACGAGCCCTATATTCTTGGCGTTTTGAGGTCCTTCCTTCGGTATATACAAGGAGGTCATGTTGCTCCAGCAGCTCATTGAGCACCTGAACAGCAGCTTGAAGATATCCTCCACCATTATCTTGCAAATCCAAGATAAGATTTTGCATTCCAGCACTCTGCATCTTTTTGATTGCATCTGTGACTTCTGTTGGTGTAGTTGCTCCAAAAGAAGATAAACGGATATATCCTACTCCTGGTCTAATCATATAAGATGCTTCTACAGTATTAAGAGGAATCTTGTCACGAGTAACAACAAAGGTAAGAAGATCCTTGATACCAGAACGCTTAACACCAATTTTTACTTTGGTTCCCTTAGGTCCACGAAGGCGTCTCATTATCTCTTCCTTCGTCATCTTCACACCTGCAATGGCAGTGTCATTGACGGTAACAAAACGGTCTCCAGCAATAATACCAGCCTTTTCAGAAGGACCATCGTTTATTGTCTGAACAACAAGCAAAGTGTCTTCAAGAACATTGAACTGTACTCCAACGCCCTCAAATCCTCCTTGCAATGGTTCATTGAAGGATTTTACCTCCTTTGGCGTGAAATACGTGGAATGTGGATCCAATTTCTCGAGCATGCCGCGAATGGCATCTTCCGTAAGCTTCTTATTATCAACACTATCTACATAAAGATTTGATATTGCCATCTGGGCTATTGCCAGTTTACGTAATGGTGAATTCTCGCCAAGAGTAGTCGTTTTTTGTGCTAAAACAGAACTCGCAATAGCACAAGCAAAAAGTAATAAATATTTTTTCATGCCGCAAAAGTAGTGATTTTATACTAAACATGCAAATTTTTCTTCTTTTTCTTGCATTTTCCATAACTTAATTGTACCTTTGCAGCCTATAAATAAGCCCCTATGAGAATAAGACTATACAATGCACGCATTTTAACGATGTCCCCTAAAGAAGAAGAAATCTTTATGGGAGAAGTAATCGTTGAAGACGGGAAAATTGTGGCTATTGGCAAGGAATCTGCTAACGGACAATTCGACAAAGAAATAGATTGTCAAGCGAATCTCCTTATGCCTGGGTTTAAGAATGCTCATGCACACTCCGGCATGAGTGGTTTACGCTCACTTGCTGATGATTTGCCATTGAATGACTGGCTGACAAAAAGTATTTTCCCCATAGAAGCGCTCATGACGGCTGACGATATTTATTGGATGTCACAACTATCCGTCTTGGAATATCTTACAAGCGGTATTACCGCCTGTTTTGATATGTATATGGAACAAGAAGCCGTTGCGAAAGCTATGGATGACATGGGATTTCGTTGTGTCCAGACAAGCGGAGCCAATGACTTCTCTAAAGATATCCGTGAGATGAGTCGCCTGTATGATAAAATAAATCAACCTAACTCGCTACAATCTTATATCCTCGGTTTTCATGCTGAATATACCACAAATATAGAGAATCTGAAAGCTATTGCAGCGCAGATGAATGAGAAAAAAAGCCCCTGCTATGTACATGCATGCGAAACAAAACAGGAAGTGGAAGGATGCTTGCAACGATATGGCATGACACCTGTACAATTTTTAGACAGTTTAGGGATGTTCAACTATGGCGGTGGAATATATCATGGTGTTCACATGAGCGAAGAAGATTTCAACGTTATGAAGAAACGAGGCTTGTTTGTTGTTACCAATCCTGGATCAAACACCAAACTTGCCAGCGGCATAGCTCCAATAAAGAAATATATGGAACTTGGCATTCCGATTGCTATCGGTACAGATGGTCCTGCTTCCAACAATTGTCTTGACTTTTTCAGAGAAATGTTCTTAGTTACCGGCTTAGCGAAACTACACGAAAATGACGCTGCTGCCATTGATGCTAAAGAAGTACTGAAAATGGCAACAGTAAATGGTGCCAGAGCAATGCATTTAAAAGACTGTGAAACCCTGTCAATAGGTCAAAAAGCCGACATCATAATGATAGATTTGCAACAGCCCAATATGCAACCTATTAACAATATTGAGAAAAACATTGTCTATTCCGGGTCAAAACAGAATGTGAAGATGACAATGATAGAAGGAAAAATACTATATTGGAAAGGAGAATTTCTACATGCTGATGCCCAAAATATATATCAGCAAGTAGAAAGCATCAAAACACGACTATGTAAAGATGTCAATGGATAAAGAATTATTTGCATATACACCATATAAGCACGGATTCACTACTGATGTTCAAACAGAGATTATCCCAGCCGGCCTGACAGAAGAAATTGTAAGACTTATCTCAGCCAAGAAGGGAGAGCCCGACTGGATGTTGGAGTTCCGCCTACGTGCTTTCCATCATTGGCAGACAATGAAACAGCCAACTTGGGGACACGTAAATATTCCCCCTATTGATTATCAAGCCATATCATACTATGCCGACCCGATGTCTGGAAATAAAAAGGGGGAAAAGGAAATAGATCCAGAATTGGAAAAAACATTCGATAAATTAGGTATTCCGCTTGAGGAGCGCTTAGCCCTTTCAGGAGTTGCCGTTGATGCTATCATGGATTCTGTTTCCGTAAAAACCACATACAAAGAAAAACTGAAGGATCTCGGCATTATCTTCATGTCAATAGGCGAAGCCGTCAAAGAACATCCAGATCTTGTAAAAGAGTATCTTGGTAGTGTGGTACCTTATCGTGACAATTTTTTTGCCGCTCTCAATTCCGCAGTATTTTCGGATGGGTCTTTTGTTTATATACCCAAGGGGGTGAGGTGTCCAATGGAATTGAGTTCTTATTTCCGCATTAATGCTGCTGGAACCGGACAATTTGAGAGAACTCTCATCATAGCCGACGATGATTCCTATGTATCATATCTGGAAGGATGTACAGCACCAATGCGTGACGAGAACCAACTTCATGCAGCCATAGTAGAGATTATAGTAAAGGATCGTGCAGAAGTAAAGTATTCTACTGTACAGAATTGGTATCCTGGGGACGAGAATGGAAAAGGAGGAGTCCTAAATCTCGTAACAAAACGTGGAGACTTGAGGGGCGAGAGCTCAAAACTATCATGGACACAGGTAGAAACCGGTTCTGCCATAACATGGAAATACCCTTCATGCGTATTGCGTGGTGATAATTCTCAGGCAGAATTTTATTCTGTTGCTGTCACCAACAACTATCAAGAAGCAGACACTGGCACAAAGATGATACACATGGGAAAGAATACGAAATCCACCATTATATCTAAAGGTATTTCGGCAGGACATTCTCAAAATAGTTATCGTGGTTTAGTGAGAGCAACACCTAAAGCCACAGGTGCCCGTAACTACTCTTCCTGCGATAGCCTCTTATTAGGTTCACATTGTGGAGCGCATACTTTTCCCTATATAGATGTTCATAATAACAGTGCTGTTATGGAGCACGAAGCGACAACCTCAAAAATTTCAGAGGAACAGTTACTGTATTGCAACCAACGAGGTATAAGCACGGAAGATGCTGTCGGACTAATCGTCAACGGATACGCAAAAGAGGTTTTACAGCAACTCCCTATGGAATTTGCAGTAGAAGCTCAGAAACTATTAAGTGTATCATTAGAAGGATCTGTAGGATAAAAAGGAGAATTATATATGTTACAAATTAAGAATCTGCATGCCCGAGCTGGCGAAAAGGAAATACTCAAAGGCATTAATCTCACAATTAATGATGGTGAGATACACGCTCTTATGGGTACTAATGGTGCTGGCAAGTCAACACTCTCAAATGTTATCGTAGGTAATCCCGCCTATGAAGTCACAGAAGGAGAAATCATCTTCAATGGGCAGAATCTGTTGGAAATGACTGCTGACCAAAGGGCAAATGCCGGTATTTTCATGTCATTCCAAGCACCTGTTGAAATACCAGGTGTTTCTATGACAAACTTTATGAAAGCCGCCGTAAATGCACGCAGACAAGCAATGGGCAAAGAACCTTTAAAGGCATCCGACTTCATAAAAATGATGAAGGAAAAGCGCCAATTAGTTGAAATAGACCAGAAACTGCTAAAACGCTCTGTCAACGAAGGGTTTTCTGGAGGTGAGAAGAAGCGCAACGAAATATTCCAAATGGCAATGTTGGAACCAACCTTCTGCATACTTGACGAAACAGATTCTGGCCTGGATGTTGACGCCTTGCGCATAGTAGCAACCGGATTTAATAAACTACGCACATCAGAAACCAGCGCAATGATAATAACACATTACCAACGCCTGCTTGATTATATCAAACCTGATGTTGTGCATGTTCTTATAGATGGTAAAATCGTAATGACGGGCGATGCTGATTTAGCTAAAAAAATAGAAAACGAAGGTTTTGATTTCATTGTCAAGGGTCTCTAAAAATGAATAACGATTTCAACCTATACGACATAATATCCCCCCTCCTAAAGGAGCAAAGATATGCTGAACGATACCGTTATACCGATGTTATGACAGCATTAGCTCCTAATTATGGAATATTGCCAACAACTTATACCATAAAGGGAGTGCCATACGTATATCCTGCAAAAGAAGCACCTATAGAAATAACTCCGTATTTAGGTAAGATAGCGGACAATAAAGATCCCATGACCTACCTGAATACAAAATTTTGTGCCTCACCACTCGTAATATACATTCCTAAAAACGAAGTGGCAAAGACCCCTATCAGAATAGAGAACACCCTATCTGGAGAACAAGATACTATGGTTGTCCGCCGTATTCTTGTCATAATGGAAGAGAATGCTGAAGCTACAATATTCTTTGTAGATCATACCCGAGGAGAAAAGAAATACCTCACTTCACAAGTAATAGAAGTTTTCTGTAAAGCCAATTCTCATCTGGATATGTATGACCTAGAAGAAACAACAGAACAATGCAGTCGCTTTTCCAATCTATATATAAGTGCAGAAAGAGATGTTGTAATAAATCATAACAATATAACCCTTTCCAACGGCATAACACGTAATGCCATAGATGTTTTTCTACGAGGAGAGAATGCTGAGGCAAGCCTCAACGGAGCAGCAATAGCCGACCGTAATCAGCATATAGACAATAACACGCTCATCATACACGAAGTGCCCAAATGCACTTCCAAAGAACTTTATAAATATGTTGCTGATGATAATGCTGTAGCTGCCTTTGCCGGTCGCATTCTTGTAAAAGAGGGGGCACAGCAAACATCTTCACACATGACCAACAACAATATGTGTTGTGCTGATACTGCCCGTGTTTACACCCAACCAATGTTGGAGATTTATGCTGACGACGTGAAGTGCGCCCATGGCTCTACTGTCGGTGTAATGGATGAGGGGGCTCTGTTTTATATGCAACAACGTGGTATTGACATAGAAACAGCACGAACACTTATAAAAAATGCCTTTATATCACAAGTCTTAGATGAAATGCATTGGAGTGCTTTCAAAGACAGATTACATATCCTTGTAGATAAACGATTAAGCAAAGAAGAGAAATGTGGAACATGCCAAATATGCAAGTAAGAGAGAATTTCCCCATTTTATCGAAAAAAATATACAATAAATATCCTCTTGTATATCTCGATAATGGCGCTACGACACAAAAACCTTTATGTGTATTAGATGCCATGAGGGAGGAATATCTCAATGCCAACGCCAACGTACATCGCGGAGTACACTACCTTTCACAGCAAGCCACGGACTTGCACGAGAGTGCCAGGGAAAAGGTGCGCCAATTCATCAATGCCAAGAGTACATCCGAGATTATCTTCACTCGTGGCACCACGGAGTCCATAAATCTTGTTGCCTCCAGTTTTGTTGAGGCATACATGAAGGCAGGGGACGAAGTTCTTATAACCGAGATGGAGCACCATAGCAACATTGTTCCATGGCAACTACAAGCGAATAAAAACGGTATTATAATAAAGGTAATACCAATGTCAGACGACGGTGTATTGGATATTGCAGCAATAGGAAATCTCATCACCAATCGCACCAAACTCATTAGTGTAACCCATATCAGCAATGTTTTGGGAACGATTAACCCTATAAAGGAAATCGTTAGTATCGCCCACGAACACGGAATTCCCTGCATGGTGGATGGAGCCCAGAGTGCTCCACACATGAAGATTGACGTTGAAGATTTAGATTGCGATTTCTTCGCCTTCTCAGGTCATAAGATGTATGGTCCTACCGGAATCGGAGTACTTTATGGTAAAGAGAAGTTTCTTGAAGAGATGCCGCCATATCAAGGGGGAGGCGAAATGATAGGCACTGTAAGCTTTGAAAAGACCACTTTCGCTGATTTGCCTTTTAAGTTTGAGGCTGGTACCCCAGACTATATTGCCACACATGGTTTAGCCACAGCCATAGACTTTATAGAAAGCATTGGCATGAACAATATAGAAGCCCATGAGCGTGAACTGACCTCATACGCATTATCACAGATGCGAACGATTCCTGAGATGAGAATCTTCGGTCCGTTGGATGCAGAGCATCACGATGCCGTCATCTCCTTCCTTGTGGGTAATATCCACCACCTTGACATGGGAACCCTTTTAGACCGGTTAGGAATTGCCGTACGCACAGGGCATCACTGTGCCGAACCACTAATGCACCGCTTAGGGATAAACGGCACAGTACGAGCATCATTTGCTCTCTATAATACGAAGGAAGAGGTTGACGTCCTTGTCAATGGCATAAAAAGAGTCAGCCAAATGTTCTAATGAAAAAGACCACTGCCCTTGAAATGAACCGCCTCAGCATTGAGGAATACCGCAATGCCGAGAAGCTGCCACTCATCGTTGTACTCGACGATGTGAGGTCTTTGTATAATGTCGGTAGCGTCTTCCGCACTTCTGATGCTTTCAGAGTAGAAGCCATATATCTATGCGGTATCACTGCCACTCCCGACAGTTCCTTGAAAGCATCTCAGGAAATCCACAAGACCGCCTTAGGGGCAGAGGACACCGTTATGTGGAGATATTTCAAGGATGCGACAGAGGCGGTGGAATCGCTAAAAAAAGAAGGGTATAAGGTATTAGCTATCGAACAATGTCATGGTTCCACAATGTTACACGACTATTGTTTCAAGAAAGAAAAGACTGCCATCGTTCTTGGAAATGAGGTAAAAGGTGTAAGTCAGCCAGTCATCGACATCTGTGACGGACACATAGAGATACCACAATTTGGCACCAAGCACTCCTTAAATGTTTCGGTGACTGCCGGCATCATCATCCACCACATTTTTTCAGCTTTAGGCCTCCAAGAGCAATGAATAGCACCATGCCGAAGCCCATTCCTGCAATGGCATCTACTGCATAGTGAGCCTGGATATATACCGTTGACAAGCACAATAGTACAAAAGGAATGGCAAGTATCATAAGCCATTTCCACATTCTCATCCTTGCTGCCATCAGCATCACCAATGTTGAAACTGCCACATGACTGGAAGGAAAGGCTGCGGTAGGTCGTTCTCCTGCCTGATGCGGTATCTGGTTAAGCCTGTAGAAGAAGCCGTCTTTCCATCCTGGTGCCTGAAGACTTTCCTGTGTATCAGAAAAGAACTTCCCTATGTCAGGAAAATTTCCTGCAACGACACTGTCCTCTCCTATCGCATAGAAGTAATATTGAGGACCTGTGACCGGTAAGAAAAGATATATCACATAACACAAGAAGAAGGAGGTGATTATGATAAAGGTAACTCTTCTCAACTGCTGATAATCTCTGAAGAACACTATCAATATAGTAAATACGAAGAAAAGATAGTATGACATATATCCTGCATACATCAATTCTGAAAAGAATCCAGAAGAGAAAGCCTTTGAAAATTCATACGCCGGCTGGAATCCGAACAAACTCTGTTCATATTGGGCAAATACGTTGTCAAAACTGCCAAACTGCTTGTTCAACTCATACGTATCAGGATACCAATGGCCTAACATCATCAGCAAATACAATACCCTGCATAGCATAATAATCCTTGATTGCCATATCCTATACACTATCCACAATGCCAATGTCCCGGACACTATCGTCACCCTTTCCCATAGCAATCCTTGCGGGTTCTGCAAGTTGGTCCACGTAAACAATATCAGCACTGCTGTCAATGCAGCATAGACGAACTGTGCCTGCTCTGCCAATAGAAATCCCTTACTCTCTTTACCTTTGCTTTTTGTCATTACAATACATTTTGTTGCAAAAATACATAAATTTTATAAAATACGCAAACAATAAATGATTATTATTTTGCACTTCGCTTGTTTTTTTATATCTTTGCAGCAAAATGCAAGAAGAATTTAACATACACACAGAACGACAGGACAATTCCGAAAAGGAATTTGAAAAGGCCCTCCGCCCTCTCTGCTTCGATGATTTTGCCGGTCAGCAAAAGGTGGTTGACAACCTCCGCATATTTGTCGAGGCAGCCAAATATCGCGGTGAGCCACTTGACCATACCCTGCTACATGGTCCGCCGGGACTGGGCAAGACGACACTGTCAAACATCATAGCCAACGAACTGGGGGTAGGGTTTAAATTAACATCAGGACCGGTGCTGGACAAACCTGGAGACCTGGCAGGTCTTCTTACCTCCCTGGAGTCCAACGATGTGCTCTTCATCGATGAAATCCACCGACTGTCCCCTGTTGTGGAAGAGTATCTGTATTCCGCCATGGAGGACTATCGCATTGACATCATGATAGACAAAGGTCCGTCGGCACGTTCTATCCAGATAGACCTCAACCCCTTCACCCTGATTGGTGCCACTACCCGCTCCGGACTTCTTACGGCTCCGCTGCGTGCACGTTTCGGCATTAATATGCACCTGGAATACTACAATCCCGGTATGCTGTCCAAGATAATACGCCGCTCAGCCAGCCTATTGCATATGCCTATCAGCGATGCCGCATGCGAAGAGATATCGCGCAGGTCGCGCGGAACGCCACGTATAGCCAACAGCCTTCTCAGGAGGGTACGCGACTTTGCCCAGGTAAAAGGCGACGGCAGCATCAATATGGAAATAGCCCGCCTGGCTCTTGAGTCGCTGAACATAGACGGTTACGGGCTTGACGAGATTGACAACAAGATACTGCTCACCATTATCGACAAGTTTGGTGGCGGTCCTGTCGGCATCAGCACTATTGCCACCGCCATCGGTGAAGAAGCCGGCACGATAGAGGATGTATATGAGCCATACCTCATCATGGAAGGTTTCATAAAGCGCACCTCAAGGGGTCGAGTCGTAACCGACCTTGCCTACCAGCATCTCGGACGAAATATGTACTCTGCAAACAATCATCCTTCATTATTCGATTAGATGAAAACTGCTATCTTTCCGGGTTCCTTCAACCCTTTTACAAAAGGACATCACGACATTGTATGCCGTGCGCTCACTATCTTTGACAAAATAGTGATTGGCATCGGCTACAATCCCGACAAGCCACATCCCGAGGATTTGCAAGAGCGTCTTCAGGAGATAAAGACCATCTACTGCAACGACTCCAGGGTGGAGGTAGAGGCATACAACGACCTTACCATCGACTTTGCAAAACGCCACAATGCGACGGCTATCGTAAAGGGAGTGCGGAGTGTGCAGGATTTTGAATACGAACGTACGCAAGCAGAATATAACAGGATGCTCAGCAACGGCATAGAGACGGTATTCCTGTTTGCCAATCCCCTGTATGCCAGCCTCTCATCATCCCTTGTCCGTACGCTAAAGACTTTCGGTAAAGACATTTCAGACTTCCTGCCATGATTACATATAACAGCGAAAACATACCCTTCCCTAAAATCCGCCGTCGCGAAACGACAGCCTGGATAAAAGAGGTAGCATCCGCACATGGATACAAGGTGGGCGAGATAGGCTACCTGTTCTGTGACGATGCCAAGATACTTGAGGTCAACAACGAATTTCTCGGGCACGACTACTATACCGACATCATAACCTTCGACTACGATGAGGGCAACACTATAAACGGCGACATCGTCATCTCCCTTGACACCGTGAAGAGCAACGCCGTGAAATACGAGAAGGACTATGACGAGGAGCTTCATCGGGTTATAATACACGGCATATTGCATCTTTGCGGAATAAACGACAAAGGACCCGGTGAGCGGGAAATAATGGAAAAAGAAGAAAACAAAGCATTACAGCTATGGAAAAAGTAGATAAACTGGACAGAAAGATTCTTTCTATCTTATCAAAGAATGCCCGCATTGCCTTCAAGGACGTGGCAGAACAATGCGGAGTCTCACGTGCCGCGATACACCAGCGTGTAGAAAGACTCAAGGAAGACGGTGTCATCACCGGCAGCGGCTTCTCCATCAATCCTAAGAGCATCGGCTACGGCACGTGCACGTACGTAGGCATCAGCCTGGAGCGCGGGTCTATGTATAAGAACGTGGTCAAGAAGCTCCAAAACATTCCCGAAATCGTAGAATGTCATTTTACTACCGGTCCATACACCATGATGGTCAAGGCATACGTCCGCGACAACGAGCAGCTGATGAAACTTCTCAACGACACGCTGCAGTCCATTGACGGCGTGGTTTCGACAGAGACGCTTATCTCGCTCGACCAGTCCATCAAACGTGATGTACCAATTCACACCGAAGACCAATGAATCGTCCCCTGATCGGCTTAACCGGCAACCATAGCGACATTGACGTAACACTGCGCGATGCCTACCACAAGCAGATAGTAAGGGCGGGCGGCGTGCCTATCATCATACCGCCTGTTGACGACGAAGGGGTAATCACTGACACCCTGGCACGTCTGGACGGCATCGTCTTTACGGGAGGCGGCGACTTCGACCCTAAATGGTTTGGCGAGGCTCCCCATCCTAAGCTCGGCACCGTCAATGCCGTCAGGGACCATGCGGAACTGCTCACGGTAAGGCATGCCTACAACCGCAACATGCCAATGCTCGGGATATGCCGGGGAATACAGGCAATTGCCATTGCCCTTGACGGACATATAGCACAGGACATCAGCGACATGACGGCACATAACCACTCGCAGGAGGAAGACAGACCTGTCGCCACACATGAGGTGAACATCTCCCCCGACTCAGTCCTTGCCTCCCTCTATTCCTCAATCTTCAATCCTCAATCTTCAATAAAATTACGAGTCAACTCCTTCCACCATCAGGCTGTTGACAACCCCGGAAAGCGTTTCAGGGCTACAGCCACCTCGCCTGACGGTATTATCGAGGCGATGGAGAGCACCGAGCACAAGCCCATCATGGGTGTGCAGTGGCATCCGGAGTGGCTCGGTGACGACGGGCTGCCCCTTTTCCAATGGCTTGTAAACGAGGCGCGCACCTTTCAGCAGGCAAAGGCGCTGCACCGGCATATCATAACCCTCGACACCCATTGCGACACCCCTATGTTCTTTCCCAAGGGCATCGACTTCCTGAAACGCGACCCGCGCATCCTCGTTGACCTCCCGAAAATGACGGAGGGACATCAGGATGCTACCGTCATGGTGGCATATATACCCCAGACATACAGCGAGGGGTCGCCAAGGGAATATGCCGACGGTATCTTCGACAAAATCGGGCAAATCGTCAACAGCGCACCAGAGTGTCTTGCATTGGCACGTACCGGGGAGGACATCGCCCGTAATAAGGAGCAGGGCAAGAAAAGCATCCTGTTGGGCATTGAGAACGGACTTGCCATAGAGGACGACATAACGAACCTGCAGCACTTTGCCGAACGCGGCATCGTATATATGACCCTGTGCCATAACGGCGACAACCTTATCTGCGACTCGGCAAGAGGCAGCAATACCCACGGAGGGGTATCGGAATTTGGCGAGAAGGTGATACGCGAGATGAACCGCCTGGGCATCATGGTTGACCTCTCACACGGTGGCGAGAAGTCCTTCTATGACGCCTTGGAAATAAGCAGCAGCCCCATCGTCTGCTCCCACTCCAACTGCAAAGCCCTGTGCAACCATCCCCGCAACCTGACAGACGACCAGCTGAGGGCTATTGCACGGGTTGGCGGCGTGGCACATACCACCTTCTACCCCGGGTTCCTGCGCAAAGACGGAGAAGCAGACATTCTCGACGGAATCGCTCATTTAGAGCATGCCATAAAGATTATGGGCATAGACCATGTGGGCATCGGCACCGACTTTGACGGCGATGGCGGCGTGCCGGGAATGGCATGCTCCTCTGACGCCATCAACTTTACCATGCACCTGCTCCGCAAACGCTACTCCGACGAAGACATCAGGAAGATATGGGGCGGCAACTGGCTGAGGGTGATGCATAAAGTGAAGAGTGAAGAATTACCCCTCCCCGACCCTCCCGAGGGAGGGAGAATAGTCAATGGTCAATAATTCAATGTTCAATGTTCAATAATTCAATATTCAACGTTCTCCTACTGTGCCTCATACTCTGCGGGTGCAAGAACAGCAAGCCCGCTGCTTCCGACGAGCCTGCGACGGCACTCTGCGGACCGACATTCTGCGAAGACAGCGCATACGTCTTTTGTGCCGAGCAATGCCAGTTCGGTCCACGCATCATGAATTCCGAGGCGCATGAGCAGTGTGCCGAGTGGATTATCAATAAGTTCAAGGGATATGGCTGTACTGTCGTCACACAGAAAGCTAATCTGCGCGGATGGGACGGCACCATGCTCGCCTCCACCAACATCATAGCGAGTATCAATCCAAATATCAAGGAACGCTATCTGCTGTGCGCCCACTGGGACAGCCGTCCGTGGGCAGACAATGACATGGACGAGAAAAACCACCACACCCCTGTCATGGCAGCAAACGACGGTGCCAGCGGCGTCGCCGTGATGCTCGAAATAGCACGCATAATCGGCGACAGCATCGGCATCGATTTCGTATGCTTCGACGCAGAAGACTACGGTTCACCACAATGGTCAGACAACCACGACGAGAAATCATGGGCTCTCGGCTCACAATATTTTGCACAGCAGTACAAAAGGAGTGAAGAATTACCCCTCCCCGACCCTCCCGAGGGAGGGAGAATGGTCAATGGTCAATCTTCAATGGTCAATGGTCAATGGCAGGCAGCAATACTCCTCGACATGGTAGGCGGACAAGGGGCACACTTCTATCAGGAAGGGCTCTCCATGCGCTATGCCCCACAGACAGTCACGGAGGTATGGCAGGCAGCAAACGAAGCCGGATACGGCTCCTTCTTCATCCACGAGATAAGCGGCACCATAACCGACGACCACAAGCCACTCAACGAGGCAGGAATACCGACAATAGACATCATACCATACTACCCAGACTGCGAACAAAGCAGCTTCGGACCTACATGGCATACCGTCAACGACGATATGCAACATATAGACAAGACAACCCTAAAAGCCGTCGGACAAACCTTAATACAATACCTTTGCAGGCAGAACTAATCATATCACAACTGACATTAGGGAAACTGAGCCTCATCGATGCCAAAAGGGCTATTGACGAAAAAGGTTCGGCAGAGGAAGCATTAGAATTTCTTTCTTCCCGAATATCAGCCAACTTCCCCCATCTTGCAGAAAAAGCGAAGGCAGAGGAGGAATGGTGCCAGAAGAACAAGGTACGCATCATTACCATCTCCGACCCCGACTATCCCCAACGCCTGAAGAACTGCTGCGATGCCCCTATGGTGCTTTTTGTTCGTGGGAAGGCTAATCTTAATGCACAACATGCTATTTCCATCGTCGGCACTCGCCAATGCACATCGTATGGCAGGGACTGTATTGACAGAATAGTCGATAAGATGGCTGAAAAACTTCCCAATCTGCATATTGTCAGCGGTCTTGCATACGGAATAGACATAGCAGCCCACAGGGCGGCACTTCACAATGGTCTGCCGACAATCGGCATCGTGGCACACGGGCAGGCAACACTATATCCTGCACATCACCGCAGTGAAGCCAACAAAATGGTTCTTGGTAACGGAGCCGTCATTACAGAGTTTTTTCACGACGTATTTCCCGAGGCCCGTAATTTCCTGCAGCGCAACCGCATCATTGCCGGCATGAGCGATGCCACACTTATTCCAGAAAGTGCCTCCCATGGCGGCGGAATGGTTACGGCACGCCTTGCCATAGACTATAACCGCGAGCTCTTCGCCATCCCGGGCTCTGTTCTGTCACCCATGAGCGAAGGACCAAACAACCTTATCCGAGACAACAAGGCAACACTCGTTACCTCCGCAGAAGATATCACGAACATTCTCGGATGGCACGACGAAAAGGAGATACAGCAGGCTCGCAAAGAAGGCATTGAAAGAGAGCTTTTTACCGATTTCTCCGACGATGAGCAGAAGATAGTAGCCGTTCTGCAACATGGCGACCAAAGCATAAACAGCCTGTCACAGGCGACCGAACTGCCTATCAGCACCATCTCTGCCACTATCTTTGCCCTTGAGATGAAAGGCTTCGTAAGAGCCCTTTCCGGCAACCAATACCACCTTGTAAAGTGAATTGTAATGAGGAATTAGGAGTGAGGAATTAGGAATTGAAAATGGTCACTTGGGGAGGGGGGTAACCCGATTTCTCATCTGCAATCTGCCCGCGATGGGGTCATTGGCGGGATTGCATGTCTGCAATCTGTCAAGGAGGGGGTAAGAGGAGTGACCCCACCCCTACCCTTCCAAGGGAAGGAGAATAGTCTATCTTCAACGGTCAATGGTCAATGCTCCACTCTCCTGTATTCCTTGGGTGAGATTCCCATGATTTTAGTGAAGAGTCGGGAGAAATAATAGCTGTCGCTGATACCTACCTTGTGGCTTATCTGGCTTATCTTCATGTTGCTTTCACGTAGCAGGATGCAGGCTTGCCGTACCTTCAGCTGATTAAAATAATTGATGGGGCTGACCCCCATTGCCTTCTTGAACATTGCCGACAGATGGCTGACGGAATAGCCAAGGTAACTGGCAACTTCATCAAGAGAGAGACGGGTCTCGATATTCTCTTCCATATAGCGGATGACAATGGAGGTGTAGTCTTTCTCCACGTCGGGACGGAGAGTCTTGCCGACGGCACGGAATTGCTGCAGAAAGCGCATAGAACCAAGGTAGTAATGCAACAGCGACGAGGCATAACGGAGGTTCTCCATCTCATTGCCCAATGTCAAGGTAGTGAATATTTCTTCAAAGATGGTGTTTCTATCGGAGATACGCGACGTGAGCCCGGGCTTCACATCCTGTGGCTTCTGCGCTCCCTCCACATAATAAGGGGCATGGCTGCCATTGAAGTGTATCCAATAGATAGTCCAGGGATTCTTATTATCACTCCAATAGGTATGGCTTACTTCTGATGGCAAGACAATATATTGGTTTTGGTTCAGGGGGTATTCTTCTCCGCTATGACGGACATACCCTTTGCCACTTATACAATAAAGAAGCACGTACTCGGATATCGGAGCCTTACGCTCACGATAATGATTATAGGCATTAGGATAATAGCCTATGTCTGTTATGTAAAGACTGGAGAGCAATGGGTCTTTCCGTGACCTCTCAACCATTATCTGCGGTAGAATGACAGTGCGCTCCCCGCTGAATCCCTCTTTCTGTTTTTGCATAATAAAATATTTATTTGGCAGCAAAATTACTATTCTTTTTTCTTATATCCAAATAAATAGTTAATAATATTATCCATTTTTTTAATAAGAAAGTCTATCTTTTGTTTTGCAAATATTCCATACCTTTGCAGCCGAAAACCTTCGTTACGAAAACAAAAACCGTAAATATATTATGAATAAATTTTATCTGTTTTTTATCTGTATGGTATCAGCCATGGGCGGACTGCTGTTCGGCTATGACTGGGTTGTCATAGGGGGTGCGAAACCGTTCTATGAGATGTACTTCAACATTGGCAGCGACCCCATTATGCAGGGTGTTGCAATGACGACAGCGTTGGTAGGCTGCCTCGTAGGTGCTATGATAGCAGGAGGCATGGCAGACCGTTATGGCAGGAAGCCGCTGCTGATGCTATCGGCTGTACTCTTTACTGTCAGTGCCGTTGCAACGGGGTGGTATGATGACTTCACGATGTTTAATATCGCCCGTTTCATCGGTGGTATGGGCATTGGTGTTGCAAGTGCCTTGGCACCAATGTATATAGCAGAGGTGAGTCCCGCAGATATTCGCGGACGCATGGTGAGTATAAACCAGATGACAATAGTGCTGGGCATTCTGTCTGCACAAGTGGTAAATATGCTCATCGGTACCGGAGTAGAAGAAGGTTGGGGACGCGAATGGGCGTGGCGATGGATGTTCTGGGCAGAGACGGTACCGGCAGGACTGTTCCTTATACTCAGCTTCTTCATACCTGAAAGCCCTGTATTCCTCAAGAAAAAAGAAAATGGAGAAACGGAAAAGAAAGACTCGTCCGTATCATTCAGTGATTTGTTCAGCTCTCAGTATCGAAACATTCTGCTGTTAGGGCTCTTCATTGCCGTCTTCCAGCAATGGTGTGGCACTAACGTAATCTTCAATTACGCACAGGAGATATTTGTTTCTGCAGGCTTTGACGTAGATGGTATGTTCATCAATATTGTCATCACAGGCATCGCCAACGTGCTGTTTACCTTTGTTGCAATGGGCACGGTAGAACGTTGGGGACGCCGCACCCTGATGCTCCTCGGAGCAGGAGGGCTGTGCATGATATACTTGATTCTCGGCACTTGCTATTACATCCAGGTGACAGGAATCATGATGGTGGTGTTAGTGGTTGCCGCCATCTCTTGTTACGCTATGACACTCGGACCTATTACATGGGTACTGCTGTCAGAGATATTCCCTGCTCGCATACGAGGCATCGCAATGGGCACCTGCACCTTCGCACTGTGGGTAGGCTGCTGCACCTTGACATTCTCATTCCCCTCAATGAATGCAGCATTAGGTTCCAGCGGCAGCTTCTGGATTTACAGCGCCATCTGCCTCTGCGCCTTCATATTCTTATATAAGAGATGTCCTGAAACAAAAGGAAGAGAGCTGGAGTAATAGTCAATGGTCAATGGTCAATGTTTAATGTTTAATATAAATAAAAAGATGGTAAAAGCTTGGCGTGAAACCGTTGTTATTCCTACATATGAGGTAGGTAAGGCAGAAAAGAATCCTATTTTCCTTGAGAAGCGTGTTTATCAAGGTTCAAGTGGTGTGGTATATCCCTACCCTGTTATCGAGTCTATAGAAGAAAAGCCCGTTGACCACGAGTGGCAGGCTGTATGGCTTGAGAACGAGTATATAAAGGTTATGATACTCCCAGAACTGGGTGGCAGGGTACAAATGGCGTATGACAAGATTCGCCAGCGCCACTTCGTATATTATAATAATGTCATAAAACCAGCACTTGTGGGTCTTCTGGGACCGTGGATTAGCGGTGGCATAGAGTTTAACTGGCCTCAGCATCATCGTCCCAGCACATACCTGCCCGTTGACAGCACCATAGAAGAGAACGAGGATGGTTCTGTCACCGTCTGGGTAAGCGAAAACGAAAAGATGTTCCACCAGAAGGGAATGGCAGGATTTACACTACGACCAGGGTGCGCATATCTTGAGATAAAGGGGCAGTTGTATAACCGCACCGATGTGCCACAGACCTTCCTATGGTGGGCTAATCCTGCCGTAGAGGTAAATGATGCATACCAAAGTGTCTTCCCGCAGGATGTGAATGCTGTCTTCGACCACGGAAAACGTGCGGTTTCATCGTTTCCAATCGCTACTGGAACGTATTATAAGATGGATTACTCTTCAGGTGTTGATATCTCTAACTACAAGAATATCAAGGTGCCGACATCGTATATGGCAGTAAACTCAAAATACAACTTTGAAGGCGGATATGAAAACGATACACAGGCAGGCATGCTGCATGTGGCATCCAACCATTTCTCTCCTGGCAAGAAACAATGGACTTGGGGCAATGGTGACTTCGGACGGGCCTGGGACCGCTCTCTGACCGACAAGGATGAGAGAGGAATCTACAGACCTTATATAGAACTGATGGCGGGCGTATATACTGAAAACCAACCTGACTTCACATGGCTCATGCCTTACGAAGAGAAACAGTTTGTGCAGTATTTCATGCCTTATCGTGAAGTGGGAATGGTGAAGAATGCCAGCAAGGACCTTATCTTCGGCATAGAAGAAATAAAGAAGGGGCAATATCAATTCAAGATACAAGGTACCAGTAAACAAGGTATCCACATTGTTTTCACCGATAAAAACGGCAAAAAAATATATGATGAGTATCGCACAATAAGTCCAGAGTCCATACTTTCCGAAAGTTTTGATGCGGAAATCGATTGGTTAGAGTTGACAATATACAAGGAGCTATATGGCAAAGAACGCCCTGTCCTTACATGGGCTCCAGAGCCTGACGAGATACGCCCAATCCCTGACGCAGCAGAAGCTGCCCTACTGCCAGAGCAGATAAAGACCAACGAGCAGTTATACCTCACAGGTCTACATATAGAGCAGTATCGTCATGCTACATATATTGCTACAGACTACTATGAGGAGGCCCTGCGCCGTGACCCTAACGACATAAGGTGTCTGAATGCTATGGGACTATGGTATATCCGAAAAGGACGCCTCGACAAGGCAGAGGGCTACCTCAGAAAAGCTGTAAGACTCGCCATGAAACGTAATCCACAACCCTATGACGGCGAACCATTGTATAATCTGGCTATCTGCCTGAAGTATCAGAGTCAAAGGTCGAAGGTCGAAGGTCAAAGGTCAAAGGTCAGGGAAGAGGCTTATAACCTGTTCTGGAAGGTAACATGGAACAAGGCATGGGCTGATGCGGGATATTTCGAGGCTGCAAAGATAAGCGTTATGGAAGGGCGTCTCGATGATGCCTGGGAAGAACTGCGTCGCTGTCTCAACAACAATGCCCACAACCAGAAGGCTTTGACTCTGAAGGCTGCTGTTGCAAGACTGATGGAAAAAGACGGTGAGACAAAACAAATCTGCAAGGAAGCCCTGAAGACAGACCTCTTCAACTATGGTTGCCTCTATGAACTGGGGGAATATGACAAGATGAAAATTCTGATGCACGGAATGCCAAACAACTATCAGGAACTGGCTCTCGACTATGCTGCTGCAGGACTGTCTGACGATGTAGAGAAGATTCTGGAGATGTCGATAGAAGAGGGTGCTGCAACCCCTATGACATATTATTACCTTTATTATTATGGCAACCACAACGCAAAATATCTGGCAGAAGCAGAGAAAGCCGATTCCAACTATTGCTTCCCTAACCGCATAGAGGACATACTGGCACTGGAGGCTGCAATAAAGGACGGAAAAGAGTCGGGCAAGGCTCACTATTACCTCGGATGCCTGTACTACGACAAACGCCAGTATGACGTTGCAACAGAACACTGGGAGAACAGCCGCGAACAAAATCCGGAGTTCCCTACTGTATGGAGAAATCTGGCATTAGCATATTTCAATAAGCAATATAATGCCGAAAAAGCCGTTATATGTATGGAGAAAGCCTTTGAGCTGGACAAGAGCGACGCCCGCATCTTCATGGAGTTAGATCAACTCTACAAGCGTCTCGGCAAACCTCACACTGAGCGACTAGCACAGATGCAGCAGCACCTTGATATGGTGGAGACACGAGAGGACCTGAAACTGGAATACGCCACTCTTCTCAACCTGACTGGCAACTATGAAGAGGCTATGCAGTTTATCGATGCCCATAACTTCCACGTTTGGGAGGGTGGTGAAGGAAAGGTTCCTGCACAATATCAGCTGGCACGCACAGAACTGGCAAAACAACTGCTGGCACAGGGTGACCAGAGTTCTTTGGCTACCGCTATAAAACTGCTGAAAGAGTGTCTGGAATATCCACACCATCTCGGTGAGGGCAAGTTGTATGGAGCACAGGAGAGCGACTTCTACTACTTCTTAGGATGTGCTTACGAGAAACTAGGAGAAACGGACAAAGCCAAAGAATGCTGGGAAGAGGCAACCAAAGGACCGCAGGAGCCTGCTGCAGCGATGTACTATAATGATGCAAAACCTGAAAAGATATTTTATCAGGGCTTGGCACTCAAGAAATTACACCGCAATGGCGAAGCAAATGGTCGCTTCTATAAACTACTGAACTATGGCAAGCAACACATCTTCGATGATGTCGTAATGGACTATTTCGCTGTTTCACTGCCTGACCTGCAGATTTGGGAGGGCAACCTCAACATTGCTAATCAGATACACTGTAAATTGATGCTTGCCCTTGGGTACTTCGGATTGGGCAACAAAGAAAAAGCTGCACAGTATATTGCAGAGGTAGAAGCACTGGACCCCAACCACCTCGCTATACACGCGATGAGAACGTTGAAGATTGAAGATTGAAAATTGAAAATTGAATTATGAAATATAAATTCCTCTTTCTTCTCTTCCTGCTGCCGTTGTGCGCAGTGGCACAGGAGAGGTCGTTCCAGTTCGGAACAAAAACAAATCCTCAAGGTGTCACCTTTGAGGTGGATTCACGCGGTTTTATCGTAGGTGGAAAACATGTACTGCCTGTTATGGGTGAGATACACTATGCGCGTGTTCCCGCTACGGAGTGGAAACGCGAAATACAGAAGATGCGCGCCGGTGGTATCACCATTATTGCCACTTATTGCTTCTGGATTCATCATGAGCAGACAGAAGGACAATGGGACTGGAGCGGCAACAAAAACCTCAGGCAGTTCCTACAGATTTGTAAGGAGGAAAATATGCCTGTTGTGTTGAGGATAGGTCCCTTCTGTCACGGAGAGGTCTATCAGGGAGGCTTTCCGGTATGGATTGTCGAGGAAGCACTTTCCGACCCCAAAAACTTCAAACTCAGGAGCACCGCACCTGGCTTCCTTGCTGCCACAAAGAGTCTTTACGAAAACATCTTTGCTCAGGCAAGAGGACTGCTGTGGAAGGACGGCGGTCCAGTGGTAGGAGTGCAGATAGAGAACGAATGTCGCGGACCATGGAGCTACTTCATGGAACTACGAAAGATGGCTGTCAGCATCGGTTTCGACGTTCCTTTCATGACCCGCACAGGATGGCCAAAACTCAATGGAACCGAGGAATTTGGAAAGCTGCTGCCCCTTTATGGCGACTATGCCGATGGCTTCTGGGACAGGACCCTCGACGATATGCCTGGCGATTATCCGAAGGCTTTCATCATGAAAGAACAACGCATAAATGCCAACATCGCAACAGAGACCTTCAGCAAGAAAGAACTGACGGAAGGGAACGAAAACTCTTCACTCTCCTACCCCTACCTCACCTGCGAACTGGGAGGCGGCATGATGCCGGCATACCACAGGCGCATAAACATGTCGGGCAACGAGGCGATGCCATTGGCAATATGCAAACTGGGCTCGGGGTCTAACCTTCCGGGGTATTACATGTATCACGGAGGAACAAACCCTTATTGCGCTGAGCATACTATGGCAGAGACACAAGCTACAAAGGTAACGAACTATAACGATATGCCTTATATGACATACGACTTCCAGGCTCCGCTTGGAGAAATGGGACAGCCAAACCTCAACGCCTTCCACCAAACACGCTTGCTGCATCAGTTCTTAGCTGACTGGGGAGACATGCTGAGCCAAATGGATGTAGATAGCATCTCGGAGCATTATGCCCGTCGCGGATGTTTTGAATTCTATAATGACTATGTACGTATCAAGAACGAAGGAGGTAGGGCATTCGTGCGACCAGTGGATATGCCATTCAACGGACACAGCATTACAGCCAATGCACAGCCGTTCTGCAAAATTGGCAACACCCTGTATTTCATACCTATAAAAGGCATGAAACCAGAGATATGGATTGATGGAAGTTTAAAGCAGGAGTTAAAAATAGGAGTAAAAAAGGAAGGTAAAGGGGAAGTAAAAGATTTGGAGATTGTTCTCCTTTCTGAGGACGAAGCTATCAGGTCTTTCAAAATTGATGACAGGCTGTATTTTGCCAAGAAGGCTGGCAACATCATATATAAGGATGGGGACAGGATAGTAGAGGAAGAATGGAAGACCCTGAAAAAGCTCAGCAACAGCAAGATTAAGAAGGTAAAGGATGCCGGAGCGCCACGAACCATTCCCATGGGGGCGCAGAAAGTTGCTGCCATGCCGACAAACGAAGACTTCGAGGGGGCTGCCGTATGGAACATTGACATCAAGGGACTGCCGACTGGTGCCGATAGCTTCCTGAAAATAGACTATGCCGGTGACTGCGCCAGGATATATGCTGACGGGAAACTCGTAATGGACAACTTCTGGAACGGCAAGCCGATGCTCGTAAGGATGGCTGACCTCGCAAACAAAAAGGTGGAACTGCGCATCCTGCCACTAAGCAAGGACGCACCCATATACCTGCAGAAAGAACAAAAGGCAATTCTCGACAACAGCCCGACACCCCTGCTGCAACTCAACAGCATAAACCTCCTAACAGTTATCTCAACAACAAGATAAAACATTCAGAAAGTATGAAGCAAAAACTTTTCTTTACCCTCTTTTTATCCTTTATCGGCATGCTAAATGTTAATGCTTTAGCAGGCGATGCCGCCGACTGGTATCTGTATTTTTACTCTAAACAACACAATATTGACGGAAATATCGGACAATTCGTAGAAACAGGAACTTCTGGTGTATATGTCCTGGAAAATTGTCATGTTACAGAGTCAGGAATAAACTTCTGCATCCACAACCAGTCATGGAGTACTTCATATGGATGGTCAAAAGACAATGAGGGTATCGTAAAAGAAATAGGCACTGCCATCCCATTGGGGCTGACAACTTCTGCCAGCGGCTGGATAGATATAGAAGCGGATACATATAATATAACCTTTGACTCTGCCGCCAAGACAATACGTTTCGACAAGCCAATACCAGAAGCAAGAGACTACCTTCGTGGCGGAGATATCTCCATGCTGAACTACATAGAAGACATGGGGGCAAAGTTTTATAATGCCTCAGGTATTCAAAAAGACCCACTTGATATAATGAAGGAGAATGGCGTAAATTTCGTACGCTTACGCCTGTATAACAATCCTGGTAACGAGATTTGCTACACAGTTGATGGCATTACATACAATTACAAACTGCCAGCCAACTATCTCAATGAAGATGACGTCCTCGACCTTGCCCGACGTGCCAAGAACAGGAATATGAAGATAGAGTTGACTTTCCACTATAGCGACTTTTGGACAAATGGCAAGACACAGTTCAAGCCCAGCGCATGGAAAGACCTCTCTTTTGACCAACTCAAGACTGCCGTATATGACTACTCATATAACTTCCTTCAAAAGATGAATGCCCAAGGCACTGCCCCCGATTATGTCAGCATCGGCAACGAGATACAGGCAGGTTTTCTTTTTGGGCATAGCAATAATATCGATGCCGTCAATGGCTATGCTTCAAACAATAATATGGCTAATGTGGCAGCCCTCCTCAACCAAGGTAGTGCCGCCGTTCGTGCAGCCTGTCCAAAAGCAAAAGTTATCATGCACTTGACACTGAGCGAGAATATCACAATAGAAACATATAAGTGGTTCTTTGATGCCATGCGTTCCAACAACCTCGACTACGATATTGTCGGAACATCATATTATCCTTTCTGGACCAACAGCAAACCGACAATGCTTACATCGCTTGCCAACACCATGTATAACCGATATGGTAAAGAAACACTTATTATGGAAGTGGGATATTCATGGACACAATATCGTCCCGGCGGACGCTATGGCGGCAACTATGAAGGGCAGCTACACCTCAATGGAACTCCATATAACGAGGCTACGGAAGCAGGTCAGAAAAGCTTTATGCAGGAATTGCAGGCCGTTATCAAAAGCAACAGCCACATTCTCGGCTACCTGTACTGGGATCCAGTAATGATTGAGCAAAAGGTGAATAATTCATGGATAAAGCCAACTTGGGCATTCAAAAAGAGCGGAAACAAATGGTATGAAGACGGGAACATTGTAGGCAACACCACATGGTTTGATTATGAAGGCAAGGCACTGCCAGTCCTTGAGGCTGTCGGGGAAGACAGAAAAACCATCATCGGCGATGCCAACGACGATGGGGAAATCAGTATGCCGGATGTAATGTTCATCGTAAACTATATCCTTGGCACCCCAGACCCATCATTCAATACAGAGGCGGCAGATGCCAACCAAGACGGCGACATCGGCATGCCTGACGTAATGTATATCGTAAACTATATCCTCAACGGAAAATTCCCCGAAAAAGAGTAGCGTGAGTACATCAGACATCTTCATTCGTAAACAAAAACAGTATAAGATATGCAAACAAGATTCAAGAAGAATGCCAAGGTTGCCGACATTATGGTCACTGCTATTGGCGGCACACTCTCAGTAGGAATGATGCTATACGGAATTTATTATTTCGGATTCAGAGAAACCTGGCCTGAGTTGGTACTTAATCTTTTTTACATCGCCTGCCTGGCAATGATTTGGATGTATTTCTACAACATCCGCATCACCACCCACCAATTCAACTACTGGTGCTCATTGTCGATGGGAATGACGGTGCTGCTACGCGACATTCTCTTCCCACCGCCGTTAGCCAACCTCCCCATGAGCTCGGCATGCTTCACGCTGGCAGTGATGCTGCTCATCATGCTGACCTATTTCTATGCCCGTCGGGAATGGAAGAGCTATACCAAGAATAACCTATGGATTATCTTCGCTATCGATGCGCTTATAGCCACACTCTACCATCTTGACATCATGTTTTATGAGCCTATCGACGAATACACCAACTACTTCCTTACCGAAATATGGATTCGACCCACTATCACTTACGGTCTAGTGGCTTGTTTTATAAAAGATGATGAGATAATAGTTACTAATAAAACAAATAATGAAATGATGAAACAGACTCTCTTTCTCGGCAACATCATCACTATGGATGAAAAGCGGCCCTTTGCCAAGGCTGCATTAGTGAAAAACGGTATATTCGCATATATCGGCAGCATAGAAGAAGCGAAAAAGCTTGCAGATAAAGACGCACAGGTGTTGGACTACGGTGAAAACTTCATTTATCCCGGTTTCATCGAGTCCCACTGTCACGGCCATCTGGCAGGCTACCGCGCCATCGGACAGGCTGACCTGACACAGGCAGGCGTTGTCACCAACTATGCTAAATACCGCGAAGTCATGAAGGACTTCATAGCGAAAAACCCACAACGCGACTTTTATATAGCTTCAGGCTGGGTGGAGAATGAGGAATATGTCAGCAAGGCATACCTTGATGAAATCTGCTCCGAAAAGCCACTCCTCATGCAGACGGGCGGCGGACACTCCATGCTGCTCAATACAAAGGCGATGGAATGGGCAGGAATTGATGCGGCATACGCTAAGAAATGGGGTTATGACCTGGTACACGTAGATAAAAACGGCGAACCCGATGGATATATCTGCGAGGGTCCTGTGTTCGAGATAGTACCGAAATTGCCTACTACAGTAGAAGATATCAAGGAATATCTGCTCGCTTGGCAGGACATCGCCTTCAAGACAGGCTTCACTGCCGTTGGCGATGCTGGCGCAGAGGTTGTTCATCGCGCTGCCCCACAAGCATATTACGAGTTGCAGAAAGAAGGCAAGCTGAAGCTACGCACCTATGCATGGATGTATGTCACCGATAACATAGCCGACCCGAAGGCGGAAATTGCCCGCATAGCAGCCCAACGTGCCAATATGAGCGGCGAGTATTTCCACATTATCGGTGCCAAGGCTTTTTTAGATGGTGTGACAGAGGCTCATACAGGTTGGCAAAATCAGGATTACCTTGACTCACCAGGCTATCATGGTGCAGAACGCTTCAACGACCACGACAAGATGGTGCAGTTGATTGTGGAGGCTGACAAGGAGGGCATGTCCGTACACGTTCACTCAGAGGGCGGCGGTGCTACACACTATATGCTGGGCTGCATTGAGGATGCAGAGAAGATTACAGGTAATCTCGATCAGCGCAACGTGTTGGCGCACCTGCATTTCGTTACCGACGAGGACGTAAAGCGCATGGCGGCAACAGGCTCCGTTCCTGCCGTAGCACCACTATGGTCACCGAAGGCACCTGGTTTGTATGAGCAGGAAGTAGCCTACGTCGGTCAGGAGTTAGCTGATCAGGCATACCCCATCAATTCTTTCTATGATGCTGGTGCCAATGTGGTCTTCCATTCCGACTACCCCGTTTCACCGATGATGGACATCAAACTCAGTATTTATACGGCAGAGAAACGTAACTATCCGAAGGAAGCGTTTGGCGGCATAACAAATCCACGCAATATGAAGGAAGCAATCACTCGCGAGCAGTCACTGCGTGCCATGACCATCAACGTTGCCCGACTCTTCCATCAGGAGCATCGTCTGGGTTCTATTGAGTATGGCAAGATAGCTAATATGACCGTCTTTGACTGCGACTTCCTGCACGATGACATCGAGAAGGTGGCACAGGCAAACATCGTAGCCACCATAGTCGATGGCGAAGAGATGTATAAAGCATAAGAAAGTCTAACTAAAAATTTTCAAGAAAATCCACCTTCTTGCATTAGACATCATCCTTCTCACCCCCAGGTATTTACGGATTACTACTTCACATAAATTTCACAAGTTTGTGATTCACAAGCTTGTGAAATTTGTTTTATTATATCCTCTTCGCATTCAAATTCTTGCAAATATTGCAAAAACTTGCAAGGATTAGTAAGGATTAAAATAATATGTTTCTATTATCTCTTTTTCAATCATATCTTGATGACTTCATCTTTTGGTTAGATTTTGCAAATTTACAAATTTATTTTTATTCTGCAAATTTTCATGTGTTTATTTTGGTATGTTGCTTGAGTTCATATCACTCGATACTAAGGGCAAGTCGTAATCCGAAACTACTGTGATAGAAAGAAGGCGAATAATGATCACGACATGACACACGACAATAATTTGCAAAGCCATAATAGGCACCTCCCCTAATCACCTTACTTTCAAACATAGGGTCTCTATGAGGGGTAGGTCCTTGGGGATTATTGCTTGGAGAAGAAGTATTTTACACCTTTTATCCCAAATATTTCTTTAATATCTGTGCATTGCCTGAATCATGAAGTTTCACGATGGCCTTCTCACGTATTTGACGAACTCGCTCTCGTGTAAGGCCCAGTTCATCACCTATCTCTTCCAACCCCTTTTCCGGGCATCCTAAACCAAAACATTCACGGATTATTATTATCTCACGATCCTTCAACACTTTGCCAAGAACTGTATTCAATTCATGCGCCATTGACTCATGGTCCACGCCCTTATCGGTACGAGTATCATCACCACTTTCCATAATATCAAGCATACAATTTTCTTCACCCTTTTGGAATGGTGCATCAATAGAAACATGATGCCCATCTGCCATAAGGCTTTGATAGATTTTTTCTTCATCTATTTCTGTTACTTCTGACAGTTCCCCAATACTTGGATGTCGTTGATTCTCTTGCTCAAACTTGACAATTTCACGATTTATCTTATTGAGCGACCCTACCTGATTTAGTGGCAAACGCACAATACGACTTTGCTCAGCAATAGCCTGAAGAATGCTCTGGCGAATCCACCAAACGGCATAAGAAATGAACTTGAAACCACGTGTTTCGTCAAATTTATCGGCAGCCTTGATTAGCCCGATGTTTCCTTCGTCAATAAGGTCAACAAGCGACAGCCCCTGATGCTGATATTGCTTTGCTACAGACACAACAAATCGCAAATTCGAAACAACAAGTTTTTCCTTAGCACGTTTAGCAACAACTCCACCTTTTCGTTTGGTTTGTGCCAATTCTATTTCCTCATCAATGGAAATAAGCGGAGCACGATTTATCTCTACGAGATACTTATCAAGAGCCTCGCTGGAGCGATTGGTAATACTCTTTTGAATCTTTAATTGTCTCATAAGGTTTTTCTGATAAATGAATTAAAATTCATAACGATATTGTGCCAGAATCCTACTCACAGCATGGGCTTTTAGAAACGCTTGGGGA
>DJWZ01000133.1:0-3842 GCA_002449535.1 Prevotellaceae bacterium UBA7017
TTCTACGCTTATCATATATTATTCTGTACTTGTTGGATTTCATCCGACCTTTTCTCGCCATGGCATAGCTCAAATAAATTTGGCTCTACTCATTTGGCTTAGCGAAAACGTTCCAGAGACGCCATGACTCGTCAGCCTGCAGCAGCAGCATCTCAAGCCCGTTCTTTGTCAGTGCGCCCTGCTGCTTTCCCTTCTTCAGGAATAGTGTCTCGTCAGGGTTGTAGATGAGGTCATACAGTATGTGGCGCGATGTCAGGGCATCGTATGGAATGTCGGGACAGTCGTCATAATGGGGTGCCATGCCGCATGGTGTGCAGTTGACGATGACAAGGTACTCCTGCATCAGTTCGGGAGTTATCTGGCTGTATGTTATCATGTTGTCTCTCACGGTGCGAGAAACGAACAGGGTCTCCAATCCCAGTTGTTGCAGTGAGTAGTTTACTGCCTTGCTTGCGCCGCCGGTGCCAAGGATGAGAGCCTTCTTATGGTATGACATCAGGAGGGGCTTGATGCTGTTTGTAAAGCCAAAGACGTCGCTGTTGTAACCCTCGGTATAGTAATTCTTCTTGCCGGTAACCTTTGACTTCAGTTCCTTCACGGCTCCGCTGTCGGTATCATGGGATACCTTGATGACATTGACGGCACCTACAGCGCGTGCCTCGGGAGAAACAAAGTCAAGAAATTCCATTACTTTCTCCTTGTAGGGGATGGTGACATTTATGCCGCACAAATCCTCTTCCTTGTCGAGCAAGGCAGTGAAGTCTGCAATGTTCTTTAACTCATGTTTCTCGTAAATGGCATCGATATGCTCATTCTGAAACTTCTCATTGAAATAGCCCGGTGAGAATGAATGTCCCAAAGGATTTCCTATAATACCAAATTTCCTCATCTGTCAATTTATTGTTCAATTACTTCTTACCTCTCACTTCTTACATCTCACCCCTTACTTATAAGCAACATACATCGTACATATTCCGAAGGTCAGCCTTCTGAAGGTCGTTTTGCTGAAGCCTGTCTTTTGCAGTATCTTCATCATTGTCTCTCCTTGCGGAAAAGCCTCGATGGTCTTGTTGAGGTAAGAGTATGCCGACGTATCGTGGCTTATCAGTTTGCCATAGAAAGGCAGTATCAGATTGCTGTATATGTGGAAGAGCTGCTTCATGGGGAACGATACCGGCGTAGTAAGTTCCAGGACGCAGAACATTCCGGCAGGTTTCAGGACGCGGTACATCTCTGAAAGTCCCTGTTCGAGGTTTTGGAAATTACGTATTCCGAAAGCTGCCGTCACAGCGTCGAAGTGGTTGTCGGGGTAGGAGAGGGCATTGCAGTCTTCTTTTGCAAATGTCATCTGCAAGTCTTGCTGTCTTGCCTTTTGTCTTGCCACCTCAAGCATTCCCTCGCTTATGTCGATGCCGGTGATGTCGGCATTGGGCATCTTCTTTGCCATAAGCAATGCCAGGTCGCCGGTGCCTGTCGCGACATCCAGGATGGCAGTGCCGCTTCCGGTGACATACCTCTCCAGTGCCTTGATGGCAGTGTTGCGCCAGTATTTGTCAATGTTCCATGAAAGGCGATGGTTAAGCAGGTCATAGGTAGGGGCGATGTTGTCGAACATCTTCTCTACCTGACCAACCTTCTCGCCATCTGCTGAGTAGGGCTTTATCTCCTCCTGCTTATACATGCTTTTAATAAGGGTCAACTATCAACTGTCAACTGTCAACTGTCAACTATCAACTATCAACTGTCACCTTTCACCTCTTACCTCTTCACTTACAGCGTCTTCAGATACTCGGTTACGTTCTTCTCTATGCGAGCCTCGATGTTGCTCTGGTCTGTAGAGCGGTCGAACTTCTCTCCGACGATGTGTTCGTAGAGTTCTATGTAGCGTTCTGCCACAGACTCTGCGTATGCGTCGGTGATTTCTGGCATTGTCTGACCTGGCTCGTTCATGAAGTTGTGCTCTATGAGCCACTGTCTTACGAACTCCTTTGACAGTTGCTTCTGTGGCTCGCCCTTGGCAAACTTCTCTTCGTAGCCGTCGGCATAGAAGTAGCGTGAAGAGTCGGGGGTGTGTATCTCGTCAATGAGATATACCTTGCCGTCTCTCTTGCCGAACTCGTACTTTGTATCGACAAGTATGAGCCCCTGCTTTGCTGCTATCTCCTGACCGCGTGCAAAGAGCTTGCGGGTGTAGTCTTCCATTATTTCGTAGTCTTCCTTGGAGACGATGCCCTGTGCTATGATTTCTTCCTTTGAGATGTTCATGTCATGTCCCTCGTCAGCCTTTGTGGTAGGAGTGATGATGGGTTCTGGGAAACGCTGGTTCTCCTTCATGCCGTCAGGCAGTTTTACACCGCATATCTCACGGCAGCCCTTCTCGTAGTCGCGCCATGCAGAGCCGGTCAGGATGCCACGGATAATCATCTCTACCCTGAAGCCCTCACATTTCAGACCTACCGTAACCTGTGGGTCTGGAGTGGCAAGCTTCCAGTTTGGGCAGATGTCCTTTGTGGCATCGAGGAATTTTGCTGCTATCTGGTTAAGAACTTGTCCCTTGAAAGGTATTCCCTTTGGCAGCACAACGTCGAAGGCAGATATTCTGTCCGTTGCAACCATTACCATGATGTCATCGTTAATGGTATATACGTCGCGTACTTTACCATGATACACTGCTGTCTGACCCTCGAAGTGGTACTCTGTCTTTGTTAATGCTTTATTCGCCATCGTTGTTTTTATTTAGATTGTTAATATTGTCGTATTCCTGGAATTTGTTTACTATGCGTGTTACCAGCTTGTGCCTTACAATGTCCTTGCTGTCCATGTGTATTACGGCTATGCCCTTTGTGCCTTCCAGTATTTCCATTGCCTGCTGCAGTCCGCTGACATTGTTGCGTGGCAAATCTACCTGTGTCAGGTCGCCGGTGATAATCATCTTCGTGTTCCATCCCATGCGGGTCAGGAACATCCTTATCTGGGCTGGGGTGGTGTTCTGTGCCTCGTCAAGTATCACGACGGCATCCGACAGCGTCCTGCCCCTCATGAAGGCAAGCGGTGCTATCTGTATGATGTGCTTGTCTATCATGTCCTGCAGCTTAGCCTGCGGAATCATGTCTTCCAGGGCGTCGTACAGAGGCTGCAGGTAGGGGTCTATCTTCTCCTTCATGTCTCCGGGCAGGAATCCCAGTTTCTCTCCTGCCTCCACTGCCGGGCGCGAAAGTATTATCCTCCTTGCCGTCTTCTCCTTCAGTGCCTTTACGGCAAGGGCTATGGAGAGATATGTCTTGCCCGTGCCGGCAGGACCGATGGCAAAGACCATGTCGTTAGCCTCGTAGGCGTCAATGAGTTCCTGCTGGTTGCGGGAACGGCTCTTGATGGGCTTGCCTGACAGGTTATATACCACAACATCCTTTGCGCTGCTCTCGCGGGTCTGGCGTCCCTTGACAATGTCGAGGATGTCCTCTTCGGCAATGACGTTGTATTTCAGCAGATGCTTCTGCATCTTGTCCATAGCCTCCTCGTATGCACACAGCTCCTCTTCGTCGCCAAGGACACGGATGACGTTGTCGCGTGCCATGATGCGAAGCTTCGGAAACAGCGAGCGGAGCATCTGGAGGTGACTGTTGCCTACACCATAGAAGGCAACAGGGTCTATATCTTCAAGTATGATATGCTTTTCTGTCATAAAAATGTTGCCAAGGCTGCGGTTAAGCGAGGGTCATCAAACTCGTTTGAATGACCGAGCGTGAGCAGGCTCGCCACCGAAACAGGTGGCAAAGTTACGATTAAATTATGAGAAATACAAATAAAAATCGCTTTTTGTTTGTATTTCCGTGATGAAGTAA
>DJWZ01000133.1:3962-12163 GCA_002449535.1 Prevotellaceae bacterium UBA7017
AAAAAAATAAAGTGAAGAGTGAAGAGTGAAGAGTGAAGAATTTGCTACCGCCATAAGGGGGGAGTATTTCATGGTTAATTTTCAATTTTCAATGTTCAATTTCCAATTAAACAAACACACATATCTCCATGGGTTTACCTTGATAGTCATAATCCTTGCCCTCGGAAGGTGCGGCTATGACTATGCCCATAAAGACGATGCTCCATTGCCCAGTGACACCCTGGCAACCATAGACAAGAAGGTCGTAGCGGTGTCAAGAATGAATTACGAGTTCTCCAAACCTCCCTCGTTCAAGTCCCTTACCGATATGCCCCACAGGGTGTATTCCGTGCCCGACTTCTCGAATACGTTTCCCGACGAGAACGATGTGCAGCTGATAGCAGCCGACGAAAACGGCGTCCGTCCTCCGAAAAACCGTGAGGAGGCAGAGCATCGTATGGAGGACCTGGTGTTCGTCGGTGCCAATCCTTATTTCTACGTAGATAACCTCAAGCAGAGCATTCCGTATCTTGTGCCGAAGGCTGCAATGCTGCTCCATGACATAGGAAAGTCCTTCTACGACTCACTGTATGTAAAAGGTATTCCCCTGCACCAGATTATCGTGACCAGCGTGCTGCGTACCGACGAAGATGTGGCACGCCTGCAGAGGTTCAACCATAACGCGACGGAAAATTCCTGCCACCGCTATGGCACCACCTTCGATATAGGCTACAACCGGTACAAGACGGTATCGACAACCGACGAGCCCCGCCGCCAGGTGCGTAACGACACCCTCAAGTGGGTGCTTGCCGAAGTGCTTCGCGACAAGCGCGTCGCCGGCCGCTGCTATATAAAACACGAAGTGAAGCAAGGCTGCTTCCACATTACGGTGAGGTGAAAAGAAAGCCCCACCCCGGTCCTCCCCAGTTGGGGAGGGAGAAGCGAAGAGCGCAGGATGCAATCAAGCATCCTGCGCTCTTGTTTAGTATTGGTCCTATTGGTCTTTTTGGTCTTATTAGCCCAGCCCGATATGCCCTATGAGCCTTATCCCCCCTCCCTAACTGGGGAGGGCTGGGGGCTTTACTCCTCCGGGAACTTCCCGTTCAGTATATAGTTCACTATAAACATCACGTCCGGCATGCCTACCTCGCCGTCACCGTTCACATCGCCCTTCTTGTCGCTTGAACCGCCGACGTTAATCTCTTTCGTGGCAACGTCAGAATTGTCATAGCCGGACTTTGTTGCATAGACCGTGACGATGTATTTTTTTGTAAGAGAAACATTTGCTCCGGTACCTTTCACGGCATCATCACATTTCACATCGTAAACGAACTCCACACCCTCTGTCTCACACGTAAACTGCAACTTGCCACCAACGTAACTGATGGTAGGCGTTGCACACTTCTCAAATGGCTCGACAGAGTCTCCACCTTCATATTCAACCCATTCAGTGCCATTCCAGCATTTAGTTGTCCAGCCCTTTGCCTTGGCCACAGCCACTTGATTCTTTGTGCAGACATTACCTTCCTTGCCGGCCATATTAATCACATAGAATGTATGAACTGAATCGGTGGAGTTCAGAGGCAGACTATTCACAAGGGCATCCATTGCTGCTTCCTTAATCATATTATCGTAACAACCCAAAGAAATCAATGCCGTATTCTTCGACACGTCAAGGGACTTCAGATGGTTTCCATCACAAAATAACCCTGTCAACGCTTTATTCTTCCATACGTCCAAGGCCGTCAACTGATTGTAGTCACAAGATAACCCTGTCAACGCTGTATTCTTCGACACGTCCAAGGCAGTCAACTGATTGAGGCCACAGTCTAAATAATCCAGTGCTGTATTGTTTGATATGTCCAAAGTTTTTAATTGATTGTTGTAGCAGGAAAACTCTGCCAACGCTGTATTTTTCGACACATCAATTTCAGTAAGTTGATTTTCATCACACCACAAATACATTAGAGCCGAGAAATACTCTATCCCCTTCAAACTCTTAATCCCCATTTGAGAAACGTCTATATAGTCTATTTCTGATATCTCTGCTTCTGTCAGCATACCATCGGTACCATAACTCTCCGAAAGCAGGAAGTTGCGGAAATTTTCATCGGGGAAATTCGTTTCGTTAATTACCACTCCATCATTCTTCACTGTATAAAATTCTTTCATTACGTCACTATCCTCATAGCCATCTTTGTATGCGACAGCCTTTAATGTACATGAAGCATTGATGGTGATGCCGGAAGACGTGTAGGCTGTGCTACTTTTAGATGGCGAGGTGCCGTTTAATGTATAGTAGATGCTTGCGCCAGACACCGCAGAATCATCCGCTTTAGTCGTAAGGTACACTTTTGTTCCCGCAGCCACATCGCCGCCGGAAGGACTGGCCGAGAGTGATAGTTTCGGCTTGTCTATTGGTTCACCATCTGTGGCATCCTCCACGATTGTTTGGAAATCCTTCCAAGGATACGCGGCTCTATAGGCATCGCCATAACCAGGCAGTACATGCAGTGTTGCGGAATAATTGCTGAAGTATGTATCCTGAGGGGTAGTAGCGTAATTGTATATATCAGTCAACGCAGTCCAGCCATAGAAAGCACTGCTTCCAATAGATGTTACACTCTTGGGAATCGTTACCGATGTCAAACCGGAGCACCCGTAGAAAGCACCGCTTCCAATCGATGTCACACTGTTGCCAATAACCACTTTTGTCAGGCCCGAACAATCATCAAAAGCATACTCTCCTATGGTTCTCACACTGTTGGGAATTGTTAACGAAGTAAGTTTTAGACACTTATAGAAAGCCCTGTCCCCAATCGATGTCACACTATTGCCTATTGTTACCGATGTCAGACCATCGCAGTTATAAAAAGCACTTTTTTCAATCGTTGTCACGCTGTTGGGAATCGTCACCGATGTCAGACCGTGGCAACCAGAGAACGCATTCTCACCAATCGATTTCACGCTGTTGCCTATGGTTACCGAAGTAAGGCTGGAGCAGTAAGAGAAAGCATAGTCTCCGATTTCCTCGACATCATCCCCAATTATCACGGAACTGAACTTAGAACCATAGAATTTCCCTTCACTATATGATGAATATACAGAAGGGATGTTACAATTTACGGTAAGTTCGCCTGTACAGCCAGAAAATACATACTTCCTAATGGTAGTAACACTCTTGGGAATCGTTACCGAAGCAAGTCCAGAGCATCCCTCGAAAGCAGACTCCCCAAGCGTTTCCACACTGTTAGGAATCGTTAGCGAATTAAGGGTCGAGCATTTGTAGAAAGCCTTTTCTCCGATAGAAGCCACGCTACTGCCGATAGTTAACGAAGCAAGGGTGGTGCAACTTTCGAAAGCAGATTTTCCAATTGATGTCACCCCGTCACCGATGGTAACCGATGTCAGACCATCGCAGTTATAAAAAGCACTTTTTTCAATCGTTGTCACGCTGTTGGGAATCGTCACCGATGTAAGCTTTGAGCATCCTCTGAAAGCATATTCACCAATCGTCGTAACGCTGTTGCCGATCGTCACCGATGTCAGCTCCGAGCAATACTCGAAAGCATCGTTTCCGATGCTTGTTACACTGTTGGGAATTGTCACCGAAGTCAGACCTGAACAACCATCGAACGCATAGGCTTCAATACTTGTCAAAGAAGTGGGAATGTTGATTGAACTTATCGTCGAGCATCCGTAGAAAGCATATGCCCCAATACTTTCCACTGAATTGGAAATGTAGAAAGAACGAAGTGAAGAACATCCATAAAAAGCACTACTTCCAATGCTGGTCAAGGTGCTGTTTCTCCCAACGCTCACCGTTGAAAGGTTCTTACAGTTCTCGAAAGCAGACTCTCCGATACTCTTCACAGAGTTGGGTATGTTGATATACGTGAATTTTTCAATCCCACTGAATGCAGATTTTCCTATGCTTACAATGGTATTGGGCAGTTCAACGCTACGAATATTCAAATGTCCTTTAAATGCGTTGTCTGCGATGCCTGTCACCGTATATGTATAGCCTTCATCGTCAGTGACTGTTGCAGGGATTGTTACACTACCCAGTTCAGCATCACAACCAACTACTTCTGCGGTGTTGTTACTGTAATCAAGATCGTAAAAAACTTGATCAACTTCAATGGCACTCGCTGTCAACGGCAACAGCAAAGCAAGCAAGAATAATAGAGTTAGTTTTTTCATCGTGATAAATAATTAAAAGTTGATATTATTTTAGTCTTTGTTTAGGTTAATGCGTCAGCACGCAAAAAGGCACGCTATAGTCCTCTCTGTCGGACTGTAACGTGCCTAATGGTTTCGCGCCTCGTCAGCGCGTATATCGTTGATTCCAAACCCCTCAGTGGGGGAGTAAGAATCAGTTTACAGTTAAGAGTGAAAAGTTTATAGTTATGCCCCGCTGCACGGTTCAGCCATACAGCGAAAAGAAGTGGAGTAAATATGGAAATTAATTGTAACATTTCCGTCAGGGTGGGGGGAAAACTAAACGAATACGCCTGTACGCATCACATCATCGTAAAGAGGCGACTGACGGTCATCAGCCATAAGGACTGGCTCGATGAGAAGACTCACCTGATCGACATCGTGCCACAGATTCTTGGATATCTCAAACTTTTTATCACCATACGTAGGAACAATAACAGCAACGTCGATATCACTGTCGGCATTGGCATTGCCCTTGCTGTAGGAACCGAACATCAATACGCGAGGCTCTACGTCGAAACGCGGACGTATCACTGCCTTGTAGCGGCGCACCAACTCCAAAGCTTCCTCACGGGTCAAAGCTGTTCTTTTATCCATTGCTGTAATTGTTTTGTTTCGTCTATAATAGAGCGGCATGTCTGAAGGGTGAGCATGCGAGAAAGGGCTTCTTTGTCTTCAGGGTAACGAGCCTCGATATTGTAATTCGTAATGGTGTTGAGGAAATCCTTCTGTTCTTCACTCATCATAGCATAAAGTCCGCAACCGTCAGCCAAACGTTTATGGTTGTGAGTATATGGCGGGTCTTCTGGCTGCATAGCACACCAGTATGCCTTGAGGGTTTTCTCTATCACCTGATGACACATGAAGGCCACATACAACCAACGACCAGTCTGATACATAGCCTCTGCGGTCTCAATATCGTATGCTGCTATATCTAACCAGTAATGAACCTTTTCTTCTGATGTCATATTTTCTTTATATCCTTTCTGGCTGCAAAGATACGATTAAGTGAGCAAAATACCAAACAAAATGAAAACTTTTTTCCGCCCGGACACAAAAAATCCGGAAGACACCTTCCGGACTTTTTTATTCGATAACCACTAACATCTAACCACTAACCGCTACTCCCTCTCTAACTGGGGAGGGCCGGGGAGTGGCCTCTACTCCCCTTTATATTTCTCTGCCTGTGCGGCTATCAGGGCGGTGTCGTCGAAATAGTTTATCTGCATTGCCGCCTTTACCTCCTCAAGGGTTTTCTTGCCTCTTTCGCGGGCAGCCTCCGTTCCCTTGCGCAGTATCTCATAGACCTCGGGAATATGCTGCTCCCAGTAGTGGCGACGCTCACGTATAGGCTCCAGACGGGCATTGAGCACGTTGAGCAGGAATTTCTTACATGTGCCGTCGCCGAGTCCACCCTTGGTATAGTGAGCCTTCAGCTCGTCGAGGTTCTTATATTCCGGCAGGAACTGTGCAAAGTCGTCATCGGTGCAGAAGGCGTCGAGATATGTGAAGACAGTGTTGCCCTCCAGGTGTCCCGGGTCTTCTATCTTCAGGTGCAGAGGGTCGGTAAACATTGAGTTCACCTTCTTCTTCAGTTCCTTCGGAGTGTCTGACAGGAATATGCAGTTGCCAAGTGACTTGCTCATCTTTGCCTTGCCGTCGGTTCCCGGCAGACGCAGGCAGGCAGCATTGTCGGGCAGAAGTATCTTCGGCTCTATCAGCGTCTCGCCGTAGGTATGGTTGAAACGGCGGACGATTTCGTTGGTCAGTTCCAGCATCGGCTTCTGGTCTTCGCCTACCGGCACCGTCGTTGCCTTAAAGAGGGTGATGTCTGCTGCCTGTGAGATAGGGTAGCAGAAGAAGCCTGTCGGGGTGCCGCCCTCGAAGTTGCGCATCTCAAGTTCTGTCTTGACGGTAGGATTGCGCTGCAGACGCTGTACCGTTACGAGGTTCATGAAGTAGAATGACAACTCTGTGAGCTCCGGTACGGCACTCTGTATGAAGATGTTTGTCTTCTCCGGGTCTATGCCGGCAGAGAGGTAGTCGAGGGCTACTTCTATGATGTTCTGACGTACCTTCTCGGGATTGTCAAAATTGTCGGTCAGTGCCTGGGCATCGGCTATCATGACGAATATCTTGTCATACTCGCCGGAGTTCTGCAACTCTACACGACGGCGTAATGAACCAACGTAGTGACCTATATGTAACTTGCCGGTAGGTCTGTCACCGGTCAGTATTACTTTTTCCATTGAAAATTGAACATTGAAAATTGAACATTAAAATTGCTCTCACCTCTATTTTATCTTCCACACTCTCGCTCCATAAGCCGGTACTGTCATCTTGATGCCGGTATCAGCCTTTAGTGTAAATTGTTTCTTGTCATCTGTCAGCAAGTCTGTTGCCTCGACTTTCTTCTCGGGAATAGAGAGCCACTCAAAGGCATGCTTAGGAATGTTGACGCTGATGCTATCCTTCTTGTCGCCAAAGTTGCACACAACGAGAAGCATCTCCTTGTCCTTCTTGCGGAGGAAGGCATAGTGCTTCTGAGGGTTGAAGCTGTCGCTGGCAGGATTTACATACATAAGGTCGTATGTGTCGCCATCCACGGCTTTCTCCTTGCGGGCTATCTGCATTACCTTCTCATGGATGTCGTAAATCTGCTGTTCAGATTTCTTCAACTTGCTGTTGGCAGCCCTGCACAAGGTGTCAATGCTCCAATAGTCGAAGATTGTCGTGCGGCCGTCGCATCCGGAGAAACCTTCTTTGTCTATGCCGCGTTCGCCATATTCCTCTGCAGCGTAGAGCATGAAGGGATTGCTCCTCATCAGCACGCTCGCCACGAGTCCCGGAATGCCTTTCTTGGCATCTCCGGCAAAGTAATCGGATGCTACACGCTGCTCGTCATGGTTCTCAAGGAAGTAGAGCATGTGGTCCTTGATGTCGTCAGTCTGCTGCCAGGCACTTGTTATGGTGGTGGCAGGAGCCTGACCGCAGATGACGGCACGCATGGTGTCATACATGCCAACCTTGTCGTACAGATAGTTGAAACCGGAAGCAATGTAGTTGCGGTATTCGGAAGGGTTATAGACCTCGCCGATGAATTGGATGTTGGGATATAGGAACCGCACCTTGTCGGTAGCCCATGCCCAGAAGGCTGCCGGTACCATTTCTGCCATGTCGCAACGGAAACCGTCAACGCCTTTCTTTGCCCAGAAAAGCAGTATGTCGGTCATCTTGTTCCATGTGTCAGGGATAGGGTCGAAGTGACCATAGTTAGTCCAATAATCCTTACCATAGTTCAGCTTTACCGTCTCATACCAGTCGTTTATTCCTGGATGATTGTCAAAATGGTCGTTGCCGGTAGATTTTGCAGGCTCTTCCACATAGTCCTGAATGTCGAAGAGAGGTTCCAACTTGCAGCCGGGACAATAGTAGAAATTGTTCTGGGGATTGAAACCGTCGTTGGTGTTGTCATCGGCACCAAGGTCGATAACGCCTTTTGGCTTTGCTATTGACTCGTACTGACGGGCAACATGGTTTGGCACGAAATCTATTATGACCTTCAGCCCCGCTTTATGGGTGCGGCGTATGAGGGCGTCAAATTCTTTCATGCGCTTATCGACATTGGTTGCAAGGTCAGGATCTACGTCGTAATAGTCGCAGATAGCGTACGGAGAACCTGCCTTACCCTTTACGACGGCAGGATGCTGCTTGGGGATGCCGTAAGCAGAATAGTCTGTCTGGGTGGCATGACGTATGACTCCGGTGAACCAGATATGAGAGACACCCATATCCTTGATGTGCTTCAGCGTTGACTCGTTGAAGTCATCAAACTTGCCAGAGCCGTTCTCTGCTATTGTTCCCCATTCCTTCCTGGTAGTATTCCTGTTACCGTAAAGGCGGGTAAAGACCTGATATATGATAATCTTATTATTGGGCATTGATAATTATGCGTTATGAATTTTGAATTATGCAATGCCGGAGATTGTGATACCCTCAAT
>DJWZ01000004.1 GCA_002449535.1 Prevotellaceae bacterium UBA7017
TAGCGACCCTCGAACTTCCTAAAGTCAGCATCAGCATCTGGCATGATGTCTGTGATATACTTCAGGTCTTCGCGCTCTGCCATGAGCTTGAGCAGACCAGCCTCGTCGATAACTTCCTTACGGGCACTGTTGATAAGGATGGCACCCTTCTTCATAGTAGAGCAGAGGTCGTAGTTGATGCTCTGCTTTGTCTCTGCCGTTGCAGGGATATGGAGAGAAACGATGTCAGCCTCCTTGAACAGCTCTGCCTGTGAAGCGCAAGCCTTTACGCCGGCAGCCTCGATCACGTCAGCAGGGCAGTAAGCATCGTATGCACAAACGTCCATACCGAAGCCCTTAGCTATGCGTGCCACATTACGACCGACATTACCGAAAGCAAGGATGCCGAGTTTCTTGCCCATCAGCTCAGAACCAGACTTGCCGTTATAGAAATTACGGACGCAATAAACGAGGAGACCGAGGACCAACTCAGCCACTGCGTTTGCATTCTGACCAGGAGTGTTCATGACAACGACATTGTGTGCTGTTGCAGCTTCGAGATCTACGTTGTCATATCCTGCACCTGCACGAACAACAATCTTCAGATTCTTTGCAGCATCCATTACTTCTGCGTCAATCTTGTCAGAACGGATGATAATAGCATCTACGTCGGCAACTGCTGCCAAGAGCTGTGCCTTCTCTGTATATTTCTCAAGGAGTGCAAGTTCGAAACCTGCCTTCTCGATGATTTCCTTTATTCCGGCAACAGCAGGAGCTGCAAATGGCTTCTCTGTTGCAATCAAAACTTTTGTCATTTTCTTTTATTTATTGAAAATTGAACATTGAAAATTGAAATTTAATGCTGAGCCTCAAATTCTTTCATGCAAGCTACAAGAGCCTCACAGCCTTCGATAGACATAGCATTGTAGCAAGAAGCACGGAAGCCGCCGACATCACGATGACCCTTGACACCTACCATGCCCTTAGAAGTAGCGAATGCCATAAATTCATCCTGCAGGTCCTGATACTCTGGCTTGAGGACGAATGTGAGGTTCATCAGTGAACGAGAAGACTCTTCTGCCGTACCGATAAAGAGCTTGTTGCGGTCAATCTCACCATAAACGATTTCAGCACGCTGCTTAGCAAGCTTGTCCATTGCCTCGACACCACCGTGAGCCTTGATGTAGCGGAGGTTCATAAGTGCTGCATAGATTGGCACTACAGGAGGAGTATTGAACATAGAACCCTTCTTAACGTGTGTACGATAGTCGAGCATTGTAGGAATAGGACGAGAAACCTTGCCCAGAGCGTCTTCCTTAACAATAACGAATGTTACACCAGCCATAGAGAGGTTCTTCTGTGCACCGCCGTAAATCATAGCATACTTGCTGACATCAACAGGGCGAGAGAGAATATCAGATGACATATCTGCAATCATAGGAATTGGAGAATCCAAGTCATAGCGCATCTCTGTACCATAGATGGTGTTGTTGCTTGTGATATGGAAATAGTCAGCATCTGTAGGAATAGTGAAATCCTTTGGGATGTATGTAAAGTTCTTGTCAGCAGAAGATGCTACCTCTACAACCTCACCAAAGAGCTTTGCTTCCTTCTCAGCCTTTGTAGCCCATACACCAGTATTGAGATATGCTGCCTTCTTCTCAAGGAAATTGTAAGGAATCATACAGAACTCAAGTGATGCGCCACCACCGAGGAACAATACCTTGTAGCCCTCTGGAATGTCGAGAAGCTCCTTCATAAGAGCCTCTGCCTCATCAACGATAGGCTGGAAATTCTTTGCACGATGTGAAATCTCCATAAGAGAAAGTCCTGAATTGTCGAAATCAAGACAAGCAGCTGCTGTCTGCTCAATAACCTCGCGTGGGAGGATTGATGGACCAGCATTAAAATTGTACTTCTTCATAGTTTTCTTTATTTATATAAAATATATTTTTTTAATTAGACCGCAAAGTTACACATTTTATACGAAAAGAGCAAATATAATTGCGCAGATTTTGCTTTTTGAGCAACAAATGAACATTTTTATGAAAAAATGACAAGCAAACTTATCAATATGCCAAAGAGGAATATGTTTCTTGCTGTCTTTCCGAGTATTTTATTCAATGCCCTACCCGATTTAATCATTCGCATCTGATTCCAACTCTGTACGAACAGGAAATACACGCAAAAACAGAGTAGCATATTCTTCTCGCTCCAGCCATATTGAAAGAGGACAGCAACGAGAGCCAGGGTAGGCAGCGTGATATATAGCCATTCAGCATATTTGCTGCCAATCATGACCACCAGGGTGCGTTTGCCGGCATTGCGGTCATTATCGATGTCGCGATAGTTATTGACGATTAACAGGGTATCAACGACCAAGCCACATGCAACCCCTAACACCCAAGGCATCACACCACATACAATATAAGAGGTAAAGCAGACTGGTACAATTCCAAAGAATACCAACACCAGCAGGTCACCCATTCCCATACCAGCAAGACAAGTAGTATAAAGGAAGCAGAATAGTATGCATAGTGCCCCCACAAGCACCATTTCCCATCCGCCAAAGAATATCAACGGCAAGCCGACAAGGGCGGCAAGCGTCGTCGTTATAGCCATTGCCCACCGCATAGCCTTCAGCGATACCCATCCCATAGCGCATGCACGCTCAGGGCCTAAACGGGTTTCGTTATCGTTACCATGAACACAATCGAAATAGTCATTGACAAAATTGGCATCTATTTGCATTATCATAGCAAAAAGAAAGCACAATACGTTTGCCACGATGCGAAGAATGAGTTCGTCATCATGTATCTCCAATAAATTGGTATCATATATAGTCTTCCAAGCGAAGGCTGTGCCCAACATTACAGGCACCATAGCACCTGAAAGTGTCTTTGGACGGGCAGCAAGAATCCATGCCTTTAAAGAATTCTGGCTAACAACGCCAATACCGCTTGCCTTACCTGTCTTTATGTCAATGACCATAGTTCTTCAAACCTCTCCCTAAGGAGCACTTTGTTATTTATAATACTGCGAAGGGTAGAAAGGTCTTTCTCATTTTGGGAGCCCTCTATCCACAACTTTATATATCCTGCCGTGGAATATTTCTCCTGCATGTGCTCACAAAAGCGTTTCCAATGCTCTTCCTTCGTCATTTCAGGATAATGCGACTTGCCATACTGAATAGTTCGCAAAAAAACCGATG
>DJWZ01000145.1:0-2521 GCA_002449535.1 Prevotellaceae bacterium UBA7017
GGCGGTGAAGACCGTGATATCCACTTCGACAGCACTTCTATGGGACAAGGTGCCACAATGGCGTTGCCGATATTCGCATATTTTATTAAGAAGGTGTTTGCAGATACAACGCTGCCATACCGACCAGAAGAGAAATTCGAAATACCGGAATTCTTTAATCCGTGTGCAAAGGATGAAAATGTAGGTCTTGAAGAAGGATATAGTATAGAAGATGTGTTTGAATAGTTCAATTTTTAATTAAGTATATAATTCATTTAATACTAACCTATTATGATTAAATCATTCAATGACAAGAATTTCCTGCTTGAGACAGAAACTGCGCAGGAGTTGTATCACAATCATGCGGCAAAGATGCCGATTATCGATTATCACTGCCATTTGATTCCACAGATGGTGGCAGAGAATAAGCGTTTTGAATCTATAGCACAGATATGGCTTATGGGCGACCACTATAAGTGGCGTGCTATGCGTTCTAATGGTGTAGATGAACGCTTCTGTACCGGTAAGGATACCAGCGATTGGGAGAAGTTTGAGAAGTGGGCAGAAACAGTGCCTTATACCTTCCGCAACCCTCTCTATCATTGGACACACCTTGAGCTCAAGACTGCTTTCGGTATTACCGAGACACTGAATCCAGAGAATGCTCGTGCTATCTTTGACAAGTGTAACGACATGATAAAGAACGACCCTAAGTTCACCCCTCGTGGACTCATGGAGCACTATCATGTTGAGACAGTATGTACTACCGATGACCCTGTTGATACCCTTGAGTGGCATGATGTCGTGGCTGCCGATGCTTCTTGCAAGACCCGTATGATTCCTGCATGGCGTCCTGATGCTGCTATGAATATCGAGGCTGCTACATGGAAGGGCTATATCGAAAAACTTGAGCAGGTTTCTGGCGTGGAGATAAAGAAGTTTGCTGATATGGTTGATGCTCTCCAGAAGCGTCATGACTTCTTTGCTTCAAAGGGCTGTAAACTCTCTGACCACGGTATTGAGGAGTTCTACGATGAGCCATACACCGATGCTGAGATAGATGCTATCATGCAGAAGGCTCTCTCTGGCAAGACACCTACTGTTGCTGAGCAGCGTCAGTTCAAGCATGCCTTCCTGAAGGAGATGGCTATCATGGATTATAATGCCGGCTGGACACAGCAGTTCCACTATGGTGCTATCCGTAACAATAATACCAAGATGTTCAACCAGCTTGGTGCTGATACTGGTTTCGACTCTATCGGTGAGTTCACTACTGCAAAGGCTTGTTCACACTTCCTCGACGAACTGAATGTTCAGGGAAAACTCACAAAAACTATACTTTACAACCTCAATCCTTGTGCTAACGAGGTGCTTGCCACAATGCTCGGCAACTTCCAGGACGGCTCTTGCCCAGGTAAGATACAGTGGGGGTCAGGATGGTGGTTCCTCGACCAGAAGGATGGTATGGAGAAGCAGATGAATGCTCTCTCTCTGCTCGGTCTGCTCAGCCGCTTCGTAGGTATGTTGACAGACTCTCGTTCTTTCCTCTCTTATCCTCGTCACGAGTATTTCCGCAGAACCTTCTGTAACCTCCTTGGTAATGATATTGAGAAGGGTATGGTTCCATTTACAGGCTACGAAGAGAAGCGTGTTCGCCAGATGGTAGAGGATGTTTGCTACAATAACGCAAAGAACTATTTTAATTTTTAACTCTAAACTCCCAACAAAAAATGGTAGATATAGAATTTGTTCGCTCTCGTTTCATCAAGCATTTTGATGGACAGACAGGTAATATATATTTCTCTCCAGGTCGTATTAACCTCATAGGTGAGCACACCGACTATAATGGTGGCTATGTGTTCCCTGGAGCTGTTGATACAGGCGTTATGGCAGAGTTGCGTCCTAATGGCACAAACAAGGTTATGGCATATTCCATAGACCTCAAGGATCGTGTGGAATTTGATGTCAATGACCCTGATGGTCCAAAAGCCACATGGGCACGCTTCATCTATGGTATGGTGAAAGAGTTCCAGCTTCTCGGCGTTGATGTGAAGGGCTTTAATATCGCATTTGCCGGTGATGTGCCTCTGGGTGCGGGTATGTCTTCTTCTGCTGCTATGGAGAGTTGCTTCGGCTGTGCGTTGAACGACCTCTTCGCAAATAATAAGGTGTCAAAATGGGACATAGTCCTTGCAGGTCAGGCAACAGAGCATAAATATATCGGTTGTAACTGTGGTATCATGGACCAGTTTGCCTCTGTCTTTGGAGAAGAGGGCAAGTTGATGCGTCTTGATTGCAACTCTCGTGAGTTTGAATATTTCCCATTCAAGCCAGTCGGCTATAAGCTGGTGCTGCTCAATAGCTGTGTAAAGCATGAGCTTGCCGGTTCTCCATACAATGACCGCCGTAATAGCTGCGAGAATGTGGCAAAGGCGGTTCAGGCAAAACATCCGGAACGCACTATCCAAACCCTGCGCGACTGCACATGGGAAGACCTTGAAGAAGTGAAGGCAGATGTTTCTGCAGAGGATATCAAGCGTGC
>DJWZ01000145.1:2641-3976 GCA_002449535.1 Prevotellaceae bacterium UBA7017
GGTGACTATGAGAAAGTCGGCGAGCTGATGTATGCTACTCATCACGGACTTTCAAAGGAATACGAAGTAAGCTGTGAAGAACTTGATTTCCTTAATGATATTGCTAAGGAATGTGGTGTTACAGGCTCTCGTATCATGGGTGGCGGCTTTGGTGGCTGTACCATCAATCTCGTTAAGGATGAACTCTACGACAACTTCATTAAGACTGCAAAAGAGAAGTTTAATGCAAAATATGGACACGAACCAAAGGTCTATGATGTTGTAATCGGACAGGGTTCTCGCAAAATTTGCTAAGTAAAGTTGACAGATATCAAGGAAAAGTGGTAATTTGAAACAAAATTATCACTTTTCTTTTTAAAATATTTGCTTATATCAGAAAAACTTTGTACCTTTGCATCCGCATTTGAGAAAAAGTGCACCGGGGTGTAGCGCAGTTGGTAGCGTTCCTGGTTTGGGACCAGGCTGTCGCAGGTTCGAGTCCTGTCACCCCGACCCTGAAAGAGGAAGCATCCAGACATGGAGGTTTCCTCTTCTTCGTTTTAAATAAATATTGTATATACGACTATAAACACAAAAGATTGTCATGAAACTGAAAATTGCAGTATTGGCTGGTGATGGTATCGGCCCGGAAATTATGGAGCAGGGTGTGGCTGTGATGTCTGCTGTTGCAGAGAAGTTCGGTCACGAAGTAAGTTATAAGGAAGCCCTCTGTGGTGCTCATGCCATTGATGAGGTCGGCGACCCATTCCCAGAAGAGACATACAAGGTATGTGAAGAGGCTGATGCTGTCCTTTTTGCAAGCGTCGGTGATCCAAAGTTTGATAACAACCCTTCTGCAAAGGTTCGTCCAGAGCAGGGACTTCTTGCTATGCGTAAGAAGCTCGGTCTGTTTGCCAATATTCGTCCTGTAACCACTTTCGACTGCCTCGTTCACAAGTCACCACTGAAAGACGAGATAGTAAAGGGTGCTGACTTTATCTGCATCCGTGAGCTTACAGGTGGTATGTACTTCGGTAAGAAGCAGGAGCCTCAGATGAATACGGAACTTGGTGAAGAGGATGCTCTCGATACAAACTACTATACACGTCATGAGGTTGAGCGCATTCTGAAGGTAGCATACCAGTATGCTCGCCAGCGTAAGAACCACGTTACGGTTGTTGATAAGGCTAATGTGCTCGCTTCTTCACGTCTGTGGCGTAAGATTGCTCAGGAGATAGCACCACAATACCCTGACGTTACTACCGACTATATGTATGTTGACAATGCTGCTATGCGCATGATTCAGGAGCCAACATTCTTCGATGTTATGGTAACCGAGAATACCTTTGGTGACAT
>DJWZ01000025.1 GCA_002449535.1 Prevotellaceae bacterium UBA7017
CTGGGCATAGAGCTCGCGCAGATACTCCATCTTGGCATTGTTCACCCGCTCGTAGTCAATCTGCGGCAGGGCGTTCAGTTCTTTCTGCAGTCCGTCGTAGTAGGCCTTGCGTGCCTCGTCCTTGAGGGCGGGCAACTGGCGCAGGTCGGTATATTGCGGATGCAAGGCATAGATGCTGATGGAGTTGTAAGGATAGGAGTCCTGCCAGGTATGGGTGATGTTCGTATCGTTGATGGGGAGCACCTGCAGCACGCGCTGCTTGGTCTTGGCGCACCAGTCGATCATCTGCTTCAGGTCGCCGAAGTCGCCTACGCCGAAGCTGCCCTCACTGCGGAGCGAGAAGATGGGAATCACCGTGCCGGCACCCTTCCACGGATAGATGGGGAAGGAGGCCTGTGACAGTTCATAGACCACCACCTCGCCAGCCTCCATCTGTGGCAGCCTGACCGTACGGTTGTCGCCGTTCTCCCATAGCAGTGTCACGTCTTCCTCCTCGTCAAGTCCCACGAACTTGAACTCGAGGGTCTCCGGCAGTGTGTCGGCGTCGAGCGTGACGACCCACTCGTTGCTCTCGTGTTCTGCCATCTCCAGGGCGCGCTTGGCTTCCCAGTTGCCCAGGGCTTCACCGGCACCGATGAGGGCCAGCCGCTCGTTGTAGCGCAGCTGCGGGGCGCGCACCTTCAGACGCACGGTTTTGGCATAGCTTGTGTCGGCACTCATGTTCCGCTGGCGGGCAGCCACGCAGTCGGTAAAGGCCGAGGAGTACATGAACGAGTCCTCGGGGATGTCGAGCCAATGGTCATAGACGGTGTAGCGGGCACCCTTGGCGGCTACGAACTCCAGCCGGTGGGGCATCACGGTCCATTCCGTGCGTGTCTGTTGGTCACCGCGCATCACGCAATAGTAATAGTCAATGTGACTGCTGGCTTTCACGGCCTTGCTCAGTTCGCATGTCCAGTGGAGACCGTCGAGTGTCCCCATCTTGTGCTGCTCCGTCTTCCCTTCGGAAAAGATGTTCAGAACGAGTTCTTCGCCAAATGTGGTCTGATACTCCAGATTAAATCCGATTCTCATATCTTTGCTTTTAGTTATTTATCTTGTTGGGGCAAAATTACGAAATAATCTGTCCGGGTGGTAGTTTTTAGGGTAAGTTATTGACACATTAGGAGCGCAAACGATTGCATTTTGCAGAAGATGGCTCGTCGCCATCATCTGACAATCGACGGGAAGGTTGTCATTGACATGCAGAATCCTTGGCTGCCACCTACGGCTTCGGCCATCCTTTGGTCTTTGACTTTGCCGACGACCCCGAGGCTCTGCATCAGGAGTGCGAATATATGTTCGGCCCGTCGCTGCTCATCACAAGATAACCTCAAAACAGTTGGAATAAGAAGAAAGACCTAATGAGTAAACATATTTCAAAATTAGTCAGTTTTCATGTCAATTTGAAGAAAGGATGCTGATAATTGATTCTAAAGAAAGTTCCAATTTTTGTGCAAAGTGTCACTATTTAACTTAACTAACAGATAGTAAACATGTTAGATATAGTGATACTTTTTCTTGAAGTGTCACTACTATTTTGCGATAATAAAACAACTTGTTTTGCTGTGTAAAGTGGCACTTCTTCAGTGTTTAAAGGTACTTCCCTTCATACCAAAACAACTTGTTTTACTTTTTAAGCAGATATCTCTTTATGCCAAAGCCTGCAACTTTTATTGCGTTCCCTATGCCTATAAATCCGATAAAATGGTATCTGGTTTATTTGGTTATGTTAATATATTTCAAAATAGTGATACTTAGTGTAACTTTGCTACAAAGTGTCACTATATATAAACTATTGAGATACAGGTGATTACGTCAAAAAGTGACACTTTTTGTAATTTGGATAAAAAAATTTCCATTGTAGTGTCCAAAAGATGCAACTCTTTTTGAAAAAAGCAATACATTATAAGAATTGGGGGGCATTCATACGTGATGCCGTGAAGCAGTTTAACGACATCGGCACCCATCGAAAGATTGAAGCTCTAAATGAAATGACAGGCTTATACAAAAAATACCAGCAAGAACTAAGCTGGATTGGAGGCAATCTGAATCAGGTTGTTAAACGCGCCAACGAACTTGCCATTATTGGAGAACTGACCCAGTCTTTTTTTGATGATATTCTTTTCCCTCAGGTAAGAGAAATCCAGGAACTGATTTGTGAAATCAAAGACGAACAATACCAGATTGTAAAGAAGATAATGCGCAAGGCGTAAATCGTCTATAAGAAGAGATTAATACTTGGACTTCATTGTTCTCCAGAAGAGAATTGTGATTTTTTTCAAACCTATGCATCGTTTTTGCATAGTTTTTTTTGTATCTTTGCACCATCAAAAGTAATAATGTATGGCAAAGAATACAATTAACAAGTATGTTTGGCTGGTGGAAACCATCTATAAAGCTAAGAAGATTTCGTTCGAAGAAATCAACCGTCTTTGGATGGACAATGACATGAGTGAGGACAAGCCTTTGTCTATACGAACTTTCCACAAATGGCGAATCGCTATAGAGGAGATGTTTGGTCTCATCATTGAGAATGAGAATGGTGGACAATACCGTTATTATATAGAGAATGCTGATGAACTGAGAAACGGCTCAATGCGAAGTTGGCTGTTTAATACACTTACTGTTAGTAATCTGATGATGGACAGTGTGAGCATTAAGGACAAGGTGTTGTTTGAGGAGATCCCTGATGGAGAACAGTATCTGCCTATAATCCTTGAGGCATTGAAGAAGAATCTTGTACTTGGCATGACCTATCAGAGCTATACACGCGACGAAGCTAAGACGTTCGAGGTAGAGCCATATTGTCTGAAGGCTTTCAAACAGCGTTGGTATCTGGTTGCTCGTAGTTCTTATTATGATAAAGTGATGATTTATGCCCTTGATCGAGTACATTGGCTGGAGGTAAAAGACAAGAGTTTCAAGTACCCTAAAGACTTCATTCCAGAGAAATTCTTTGATGACTGCTTTGGCATTATCGCTGATCAGAGAATCGATGTTGAGACTGTCAAGATTAAAGTGTCAGCAGGTCAGGCTAACTATCTACGAAGTCTGACTCTGCATCAGACACAAAAGGAGATTGAGCGGACAGATGAATATAGCATCTTCACTGTCAGGCTTCGCCCCACCTTCGACTTCCGCCAGGAGATTCTTTCACAAGGTTGCGACATTGAGGTGCTCGAGCCCAAATGGTTCCGTGACGAAGTGGCTGAGATATCCAAACACATGTGGAACAAATATAAAGGATAAAAATAGTATGTAAATGTTTGATGGATAAGAAAAAAGTTGTATCTTTGCAGAATGGTTTTATCAGATAGCAAAATGGACGAGAACAAGATCGTAATCTATCAGACGGAGGACGGACAAACGCAGATTGATGTCCGCTTGGAGAATGAGACGGTATGGTTGACACAGGCTCAGATGGCAGAGTTGTTTCAGAAAGATCAGTCAGTAGTAGCCCGTCATATAAATAATGCGATTAAAGAGGGCGAGCTGGATGAAAGTAATATGCATTTTTTGCATAATACTCAATACAAATATCGTCCCACTAAAATTTACGACCTCGATGTCATCATCTCCGTTGGCTATCGCGTGAAGAGCAAACGCGGTACTGCTTTCCGCATCTGGGCACGAAAGATAATCAAGGAATATCTCGTGAAAGGCTATGCCGTCAACGAGCGCATCCGTAAGGAGCAGATCGGTGAACTGCGCCAGTTAGTAGGTATGCTGGGACGCACGATTCAGAATCAGACCTTGCTGTCGAATGATGAAACCAATGCGCTTTTCGAGGTGGTGACTGATTATACCTATGCCCTTGATACGCTTGATGATTACGATTACGAAAGACTGACTATCGACAAGACCACCAAGCAAGAGCCTTTCCATGCAACGTATGAGAATGCGGTGGAGGCAATTAATGGCTTGCGAGAAAAGTTTGGTGGTTCTGCTTTATTTGGCAATGAGAAGGATGATTCCTTCAAGAGCAGTATTGGCCAAATCTATCAGACCTTTGGAGGCGAAGAGCTTTATCCCAGTGTCGAGGAGAAAGCTGCTATGCTGCTTTATCTCGTCACAAAGAACCATTCGTTCAGTGATGGTAACAAGCGCATTGCAGCCACACTGTTCTTGTGGTTCCTGAATAATAATGGTATTCTCTATCGCGAAGACGGCTCAAAACGCCTAGCTGATAACACCCTCGTTGCTCTGACTTTGATGATTGCTGAGAGCAAGACAGAGGAGAAGGATGTAATGGTAAAAGTGGTGGTGAATTTGATCAATCAGAAGAACTAGTTACGTCTTTTATCAACATATCTACACCACATTATTATACTCATAAAAGAATAAGAGAAAAAAAGAATAGGAAATAATAATGATGTTTTTATAAGGTGTGCCTCAATACGGCGCACCTTTCTTGTATCTTTGCATCGTGAACTATAAAGATGTAACGATATGACAGTATCAGAATTATTTAAGAAGTATGACTTTGAAAGCATACTACCGCATTTAAATCACCTCTTTATGGTGAATAGTGGGCGGCATTTCTCTGACGCGAGTATTGAGGTGTTCAGAGGTCTTTATAAAAAATGGACCGAGTGCGAGACAAAACCTACGAATCGCCATATCCGACTTGTATCTCGTTGGGAGCATACAAGTCCTTCCATTGATATGAATTGCCATGTTAAAGAGAAAAATGTTTTTTGCTACGCAGTAGCAGACCAGAAAGATATGAT
>DJWZ01000018.1 GCA_002449535.1 Prevotellaceae bacterium UBA7017
TCTGTGTGAGCTTTTTAATTGGTAGTTAATCGTTTCCTTCAGCCCTCCGTAACGAGAGGGCTGAAGAGAAACCTTTACTTCACTAATATCTTCTTTCCATTCAGGATATAGACGCCCTTCTCTGGTTTGCCATTCAGCTTGCGACCAGACAAGTCATAGTAAGTACCATCTGTAGCACGCTCTGCATTGATGTTTCTGATGCCTACAGTCTTATCACCGATAAGGAGATTACCCTCAATGAGATCAGCCTTATAGACCTTCTCGATATCACTCTCACAGAGAACCATATCCTTCAACTGTATCTTATAGGCTCCATCCTCAACATCATCGTTCAGTTTCACCTTCAACGTGAACAGCTCAATGTCGCCATTTACAAATGTCTCATCATAGAGTGAACTGCAGAGGAAACGTACAGAACCGTCTTTCTGCGCTGAAGCGTTCAGGTTGTGCTCGTCGTCTTCTGGCAAGGCATCTTCGTTCCAAGTCATGGTGTACTTACCCTTCTTCGACTTCACAGCCTCCATACCTTCTGGCAGATAGAGGTCGAACTGGAAGCCTCGGATTGCAGCCGAACTCTTTAAGTAGAACGACATTTCGAATTCCTTTCCGATGTAGTCGCCCTTATCAGCATCTGCAATCTTTATTTCACCTGGGTAAATTACATTATCCATGACATCTGTTACAGCAGATGTCCTTATCATGCCACGTGCATTGTTGCTTTCGTCAAAGCCAAGAATAATGTTGGCAATGCCCGTGTAGTCCTGTACGTTGATGACACCGTCATTGTTCACATCAGCAGCTTTCTCGTTGAAGTCCTCCGGAGTATTACCCAGGATGAAGTTAGCCACACCAGTGTAGTCCTGTACGTTCACGGCAAGGTCGCTGTTAACATCACCAGGGATGTAGTCTTCCTCACCGCCTTCACCTACAACGATGGTCGATTTTACGAGATCAGTCTTGTAAGCCTTGTTAATGTCTGTCTCGGTCATGACGGTCTGCTGGATTGTCAACGGATAGTTGCCATCAGCAAGGTCGCTTGCTATTTCAACAGGAACAGAGATTATTTCACCGTCGCCGGCAGCAAAATTCTCATCGTAGAGAGAGCCGCAGAGGAACAGGATAGAGCCGTCCTTCTGCTTGGCAGAAAGAAGAGTATGCTCGTCATCTTCTTCCAGACGCTCATTGTTCAAAGTCGCAAGATACTTGTTCTTTGAGTTCTTCTGAGCCACAACGCCGTCAGGCAGGAACAACTTGAACTGGAATCCACGGATGGCAACGTTGTTCTTCATGCGAACGGAGATATTTGTCTTCTGTCCGGCTTTCACCTCTATATTAGAAACATAAATGGTTCTTCCGAAGGCAGAAAAGTTTACTACAGTGCAGAGGAAAACTTTTTTCTGTGCACAGGAAAAATTTCTACTCTGCACTGCAGTAAATAAAAGCAAAAATAAAAATTTTTCTTTTTGTTTGGTATTTTGCTCACTTAATCGTACCTTTGCAGCCGTAAAGGAAATAACCCTTTCCTAACTTTTAAATTCAAAATTACTAATTATCCTCTAAATGAACGGAGTATATACTATATTGTTGCTTATACTAAGCAACGTTTTTATGACATTGGCATGGTATGGTCATCTGAAGTTGCAGCAGACAGGTACCAGTGCTAACTGGCCGCTGTTTGGCGTGATTATCTTTTCGTGGGGCATAGCCTTCTTTGAATACTGTTGCCAGGTGCCTGCAAATCGCATCGGTTTCATCGGAAATGGCGGTCCTTTCTCGCTGGTGCAGCTGAAGGTTGTACAGGAGTGTATATCACTGACGGTATTCGTTATTATCGCCGACCTAATGTTTCAGGGTGAGCACCTGCACTGGAACCATGCGCTGGCATTCCTTTTCATTATCATTGCCGTATATCTGGTGTTCATGAAATGAGGGAGACAGAACTGGAGCACCTCGAAAAGCGCATTCGCGAACGCTTTGTGAAGGCTTTCGCGACATACCACCTGCTGGAGGACGACGACCATGTGTTGGTAGGACTTTCAGGAGGCAAGGACTCACTTTGCCTTTTAGAGATGCTTGCAAAACGTGCCAGGATAGACCACCCACGCTTTCGGGTAGAGGCATTGCACGTGAGGATGGAGAACATTGACTACAAGACATCAACAGAGTATCTGGAACAATTTTGCAACGACCTGAACGTAAGGCTGCACATCAGGACGACATCTTTTGAGAACAATGCGGAAAAGAAACAGAAACCAGCATGCTTCCTATGCTCATGGAACAGGCGCAAGATGATGTTTAACCTGGCACAGGAACTGGGGTGTAACAAGATTGCCTTGGGACATCATCAGGACGACCTGCTGAGCACCACACTGATGAACCTGTTTTACCAAGGACGCTTTGACACCATGCCGGCATTGCTGAAAATGAGGAAGATGCCAATTGCCATCATAAGACCTCTGTGCATGGTGGAGGAAGCCGACATAAAACGCTATGCCGAGCTGAGGGGCTATGAAAAGCAGGAGAAACACTGCCCCTACGAACACGACACCCACCGCGCAACGATGGAACACCTGTTCAAAGAGATAGAACAAATAAGCCCCGATGCACGACATTCTATGTGGAATGCCTTGGCAAGAGAGGGGAAGATGACAGAATAGGGAAAAAGTATATTTCGTTTGCATTTTCATAACAAAATCGTACCTCTTTGACATTCGTCGTAATCGGGCTTTTGCACGTTTTTACAAAGCGAAGCGACTAAAAGAATGATACTTTTGCTCGAAAATACAAGCAAAAATAAAAAAATTTTTCTTTTTGTTTGGTATTTTACTCACTTAATCGTATCTTTGCAAGCGAATCTAAAACAAAAACACTTATGTCTATCTGGGTATTCTTTAAGCTTATAGGCTCGTTGGCTCTGCTGATGTTCGGTATGAAGTCAATGAGTGAGGCACTGCAGAAGATGGCTGGCTCGCAGTTGCGTAACGTACTTCAAGCAATGACAACCAACCGGTTTACGGGAATGTTTACGGGAGCTTTCGTAACGGCAGCAGTACAGTCCTCTACCGCCACAACCGTCATGACAGTGTCATTCGTTAATGCAGGATTGCTGACACTGGCACAATCAATATCCATCATCATGGGTGCTAACATCGGCACGACGTTTACTGCATGGATAATGTCTGCCGGATTTTCTTTTAACATCACCGACTTTGTATGGCCTGCATTCTTCATAGGCTTGCTGCTAATCTATAGTAAGAACAAACGCATAATCGGAGATTTCCTATTTGGTATCAGTTTCCTGCTGCTGGGTCTCGGAACCCTGAAGGCTACCGGCACAGAGATGCATCTGGAAAATGTTCCTGCCGTAATGAACTTTTTCCAGTCATTTGACGACAACTATCTTTCATATATCATCTTCCTCATTATCGGCGGCATAATGACCGTCTGCGTGCAGAGTTCTGCAGCAGTAATGGCTATTACCATGACGCTGTGCTCTACGGGGGTGTTGCCAATATATCTCGGCATAGCACTCGTAATGGGAGAAAACATCGGTACTACCGTCACATCTAACGTTGCTGCCCTGACAGCGAACACACAGGCAAGACGTGCGGCTTTCGCTCATATGTTTTTCAACATATTCGGTGTGATATGG
>DJWZ01000002.1 GCA_002449535.1 Prevotellaceae bacterium UBA7017
CTTGTATTGGAAAAACAAGAAAGCTTTTACGGAAGAAGAAGGGCGTAATATAGAAAAAAGACTGCAAGACAATTATGCAACGTTCCGTTTTGCGAATCTTCCTATAACAGAAGCATTGAAACCGCGTTTCGTAATGCTCCCTACATTCAAGCTTTTCTATTTGCAATTATGTTGTGTGTTTAAACTGGGGTTAATACATACGGATCATTGAAAATTATTCTTCACTCTTCATTTAATATCAATGAATAAAAAGCGAATATTATTACTTGGTGGAACTGCCATACAGATACCTATAATTGAGATAGCCCACAAAATGGGTATGTGTGTCATTACATGTGATAACAAGCCCGAAAATCCAGGGCATAAATTAGCTGATGAATATTACGATGTCAGCATAACAGATAATGATGCCGTATTGGAATTGGCAAAAAAGCTAAATGTCGATGCCGTAGTAAACTTCATTCTTGAGGCTGGGGTACAAGCTGCTGCATATACACACGAGAAACTGGGACTTCCTACCAGTCCTTATAAATCGGTTCACCTTCTGTCAAACAAAAAGCTTTTCAGGGAATATCTCAAGGAAAACGGCTTCTGTACTCCTAATCTAATCACTTGTTCGAATAAGGAAGAGGCATTTGAAAGAATCGCTACATTGCAATATCCTGTGGTTGTAAAGCCGACAGATTTGTGGGGAAGCAGAGGGGTGAGTAGGGTTAATGATGATTCGGAACTGGATGCAGCTTTAACCCTTGCCTTTGAAAATTCCAGGGGGGCGGATATTATAATAGAAGAGTTCGTAGAACCAGATGGCGCTCCGATAGAGGGAGATGCTTTTGCCGTTGATGGCATTTTGACTACTCATGTATGGGCTGACGTATATCCTGACAAGTCGGCTCCCAATCCGATAACACCGGTATGCTTCTGCTATCCGTCCTCAAAGTCAGATGATTTGCAGCAAAAACTCAATATGACTTTGCAAAGACTCATAACACTTCTCGATATGCAGACAAATGCTTACAATATTGAGGCGCGTATAGACAAGAGTGGAAATGTGTTTCTGATGGAAGTAGCTTCGCGTAACGGAAGTAATGCTACTTCAGATGTTACCTCCTTGTCAACAGGAAAGGATATAATTACCGGAACCCTGCGGGCTGCACTGGGGGATGGCTGCAAAGATTTGACAGATGCTCCCTGTAATGGCTTTTGGCTGAGTTATATCGTCCATAGCAATATATCCGGCTCTTATCAAGGAATGTGGTATGATAAGAAATTTGCAGAAGGCAATCTGTATAAGTATTCTCCATATATTGATGAAGGAGAAAAGGTACAGGCATACTCTGGAACAAATTGTACGATAGGTATGCTTGTCGCTACCTTCCCTACAAGGGAGGAAATGATGACGGTTGCTAAAGAACCTGAAAAGTTCTTTCATCCGATTATAGCAAGCTAATCTTTTCATGATATGGTGACAGTCAGCGTCATAGTATGTACATATAATCAGGAAACAACCATTCGCAGAACATTAGACGCTATATTGGCTCAACAGTGTGACTGCGATTATGAAGTCATCATAGGAGAGGATGCTTCCATTGACAATACTCGCAAGATATGTGAAGAGTATGTCGATAAGTTTCCTGATATTGTACGCCTCATGCCCAAGTCGAAGAACAAGGGTATTGTAGATAATTATTATGACTGTGTACGTGAGGCGAAGGGGAAATACATAATGGAATGTGGCGGTGATGACGAATGGTGTCCGGGACGGATACAGCTATGTCTTGATGCAATGCGTAAATATCCGGAGGTTGTCCAGATTTTTACTCAAGTATATTATCGAAAAGAATCGACGGGAGAAATAAGCGAGCCAACTCATAATCTTTTCCCCTTCGGATTGTTAAAGGGCAGCGTAGTAATAGATGGGATGATGCACCAGCGAAGCAATCAGCCAGTATCATACGCAATGACCTTACGGAACGCTGTAATAGAATTGATGGATGAATACCCGTCCTTCTTCAAGGGACGGAAATACTACGCGGAAGATAAACAGCTGACGGTTCTCTTGGGTACTAAGGGTAGCTTCTTGAATCTTCCAAATCGTACCTATTATTACACGATTGACACAGGGTCAATAACGAGGGGAAATCTTATGAAACATCTTCGTTACAATGTCAATATGCTAATTCTCAACCGCGACCTGTCTAAAGCAGTAGGCTATAAAGGGACAATGTTACCTTTATACCTTAATATAATATATGTTATGTGCAGATTGACAATATGGAGAGGATTACGGCTCTTCTTGCAAAAAGTGGGCAGCTTGTGTTCTTGTCGTTAATGAACAAGAGTCGGAAAGTCTGCAAATGCCAACATCTCCCTGTCGCCTCGACTGTCTCCATATGCGTAAAGATAATAGTTCTTCCTGTCAGGCTCTACTTCAAGAAGTCTGTTTACTTTTTCCTGCCCATAACAATTCTTGGATATAAAACCGCTTAAGTCGGGCTTTACTTTTGTTGCCAGTACCGTTATGTCGCCGAAAGCCTTGCAACATGGTGCAACCCATTCCTCAACACTTGCGCTAATGACATAAACCTTATGACCTTGGCTAATATGCCATTTTATGCGTTCTGCTATTTCTGAACGCATGATATTATTGTGGACAAAGCGTGCAAAATCTTCACCGAGTTGCTTAAATTCTGCATACGGCATGTTCCTGAAAAAGTATGCGAATATCTTTTCCTTACATCTGCCGTTTGGGTAGAGGCGAAGTAGCATCATTGCGATGAGGGGGGAATAAAGAAGCATGCCAAGCAAAAACCTCTTCGTACCGCATGCATATCGAATGAATAACAACAAAGTGTCTTTTGTCGTTATTGTTCCGTCGAAGTCGAATACAGCTATTGTTCTGTCGGTAGTCCTTTCCACAGGTTTTCAATTATTTTTTATTTCGTTAGTGAAATCCGTTGCGAGTGCAAAGGTACGATAAATTTAACGAAAACGAAAACGAAAACGAAAATCTTTTTGCAATTTTCCGAACGAGAGTACCATTTTTACACCTAAAGGTATAAGCGTGCCAAGCCCAGTTACAATGAATATCAAAGGTACGATTTCTACACCTTTCTGCTAACCTATAAACTATCAATCTAACTCAGGTTTAGTTTCCATTTATTTATACGATACACGTAGAAATTACTGCAGTGCACTGGAAAACTTTTTTCAGTACACTGGAAAAATTCCTACTCTGCACTGCAGTAAAAAGTCTTGCCTGTGAGTCTTGAAATAAAAAACGACGAGTGACCTTTAACTATGGATTTGTGAGAAGGCTTTTCCATTGGCTCATAATTTGGAACTTGTCATATCTTGCTACAGATTTTTTTGCAGCTGTTCCCATGCGCTCGCGTTCTTCAGGATGTTCCATCAGGTATGTGAGTTTCTCAATGAATAAGGCATCGTCATCATACGGTATAAGGAATCCGTTTTCTCCGTCTTTGATTATTTCACGTGGTCCGTAGGGACAATCAAAGGCAATACAGGGTAGCCCGCATTGCATAGCTTCTATGAGAACCAAACCAAATCCCTCGAAACGTGACGTCATTATGAATATGCTACCGCTATAATATGCCTTTATAACATCTGTCGTGTCATGGTGAATGGCAAGATGCCAATCTGGATATTCTTTTGAAATGCTTGCCCAGATTCTTTCCATTCTCGGAAAATTTTTTTCCTTGCAGTCGCGACCTAAACTAACAATCTGTTTAAGGTCGTAGTCGGGATCTGAGTTCAAAGAGGGGAGTGAGCAGAAATTTGGGATAACAGCAACTCTTTTAGCCTTGGAGAAATTGATAGCATCTCCATTTGTGAGACATACAACCATGTGTACTCTTCTCATCATTAGCGGGTAGAGCCATTGATGGTTCATGGAAAAGAGTGGTGTGTGTGATTCATATAGCAGTTTTCCCTTCCAAGTGGTGCAAATGGAAAGCAATGCTCCCATTGCATGGAATATAATACACCAGTCTGGATTTAATTTCTTTACTGCCCGATCAAATTTCCATATTGCAAGAGGATATAGCCTTTTTGGTATATTTAATTCAATGATTTTTACTTTGCTACTTAAAGGAAAAGCAGAAATCTTAGAATCTTCAAGTTCCCATATCGTCATAAGGATGATTTCGTGGTCTGTATTTTCTGCAAGCCAGTTCATCTTGTCAATGATAATACGTTCCATGCCGCCTCTGGCACTAATACTTTCTATGCAGTAAACTATTTTCACTTTAAAAACATTGAACGTTGACTATTGACGAAAACCAAAACGAAAACGGAGTCTGGAGGCAATCCTTCGCTCTTCACTTTTTTATGTTTAGGAAATACCCCAATTTGTAAAAATTAAAAAGAGTAATATTTGGGGTCGAGCCTAACAAATTACGTACCAAGAAATTGCGCGATATTTTATATATTGCTGGTGCTATATATGCGATTAATGGGTGATGATGAATGAATGTCAGCAATTTGCTGTCGCCCAAATCTTGCTGATGGTTGTATAATGTGTGGAGTGCTTCTTCTGTTTTTCTTAGGAATTCTGTGTTGGGCTCTAAGTCGTTGTTGAACAGGGGATTGTCAATATATGTAATATTGTATCCTTTTTCCTGCAAATCAATGCCAAACTGCATATCCTCTAATCCGTAGCCATTATATGATTCATTAAAGCGTACTTGTTGAAAGATGTGTTTTTTTATCATAAAACAAAAAGAGCGAAATGGTCTTTCTGTATTATTCTGCGATGTCTCGTAATTATGCTCGTAACGCCAGCGAAGAGTGCAGGTGGGATTTGGACATTTTGTATCATGGGTCAGTCCGCCATTAACTATATCTGCACCTTCTCGGGCAGACTTCACGTAATTTTTAATGAAATCATCAGAAATTACTTTGCCGTCACTATCCATGAAAAGCAACCACTCGCCTTGTGCTATGTCTGCAAGGCGGTTACGTATGGCTGACCTCCCGATGTTTTCTTTATTTCGGATATAGGTGCAATTGGGTAGCTCGTTGATTTTAAGGTTTGCTATCGCTTTTACCTGATCTTTGCCGCCATCTTCAATGACAATAATTTCATATCCACCGAATTCTCCCATACCCTCACATTGTAATTGCAAATCATGCACCAATGTGTAGCATACATAATCATAAGTTGGTATGAGAATGGATAGTTTCATGAGATGACAGTTATTTTATCATGGCAATTTTAGTTACGCATCCCTTGGAACCTTCCGGAGTTTCTATCAGTACCATATACACTCCGGATGCTACTCTGTCACCATTCGAGTCACAGCCATCCCATGTATATGTACCCCCTGAGACAACGCCTTTGTGTACGATGTAACCAGACGATGTCGTGATTTTTATCTGACATTGATCATAAAGACCTTTGATGGTTATAGGACCAGTATAGTCAGAAGATACTGGGTTGGGGTATGCATATATGTTGTCTTCTTCTAATGTACCATATTCAGAGGATATATCTGATTGATACGAACAAAGTCCTCTGCTTGTTGATATATATACGATGCCAGTATTGTCATCAATTTTAATATCATAAATTTCATCCGATGGCAATGGGCTGTTTTCAGTGGTGAAATGTTCTATTTCTGTTTGATTATCTGCACTGATAAGAAATACACCTGACGTCGTTGACCCCATCCATTTGCGGTTGGCGAAATCTGTCCTGATGCATCGGAGAGGAACGGAACTGAGCAGGTAGTCACCTAAGTTGCTTCCGTCATTACGGTTGATAACAGGTTGGTGGAAAATAGGTGTTGAGTCAAAATTTTGTGATGACGGAATTTCATCTTTGTCTATGTAAAATGGACCAGATAAACTTGCAATCCACATATTCCCTGTTCTGTCCTCTGAAACTGCATACACCTTTGCTGCTTCAATGTTTTCACCATTTTGATTTGTGAATGTGCCGTATTTGTGAAGAATGTCGTTATTATAGTCATATACAAAAATTCCGGACGAAGTCGTTTCGGGCTCACCAAAGGTGTTTACCCACCACATCAAACCGTTTGTTGTGCTGATAAATGCTTCCTGCATATCTATGCTGTTACGCCCTGTAAAATCAAGATTTGTATGTGGAAATGTCCGCCAAGGCGTACTGCTGTTGTTCGAATAGCAGTTTATGGGAGTGTTTGTACGGCTGTTCATTACCCACAGGTTCCCGCTGTTGTCGTAGGTCATACTGGAGATGAGCACTCGCGAATTGTTGTTTAAGTGACCTGTGGACTTTAAAGTGCTGTTGTCACAATTATAAATAGTATAATAGCTGTAGTTCCTATATTCAAGGAGTCCGCTCCGGGAACCAATCCAAAAATGAGTAGCATCGTTCGGGTCGAAAGCCATACAGTTGGCATCAACTGCTTCATATCCTAATTCAGTATTGTTAGGAGCTGGAAGTGTCGTCCACGTCTGGTTACTTAAATCGTAGTATCTTGTGAGTATCGGATAATTTGGGTCTGCTGCCATCTCATAGTGATAGTAACCTGCCGGGCAGAATAGTTTTCCGTCATGCAGATATATCTTCCAAAAGCGGTTCGTCTCAGGTCCGTCAGGTTTCGCATCACTGGATAAGGTTTTATACCCATCAACAGTCATTGCTGTACGTTCGTCATCGGGAATGACCTCGTCGTGAGTATATGTTTCCTCTATTGTGCTATTTAGGGTGTTGATTTTCAGTGTACCAAGTCCTTGAGTCGTGAGATATGCATATTTCCCGTTGATACGCGTGTCTGTAATGGCCTTGTCTTTGGCGGTGAGTTTTTCTTTCAACCCAACTATGGTTGTTATCTCTTTTCCAAGGTCTATTGGTAGGAGGTCGATGGTGTAATCTTCGTAAATTATAAGTAGTTTTTTCGCTGTTTTGCAGGCTGCAATATCTATGATATTTTGGGATGTAAGTCCAGTGAGTTTGTTGTGCTCTGCAACAGAATGATCATTTTGGTTATAAGAAAAGAGATTCCCATCGCATAGTGCAAATATATAGTTGCCGATAGGTTCGACTTTGGATATATTTGTGTATGAGTTATATAGTCTCCATGTTCCAGCGGGTTCTGCCAATGTTGGTGTCACGCATAGAAGCAGACAAAACTGAAGGGCTATGAGTGTTTTCTTTATCATGAAATGAGTATGCATTAGTTGTTTACTTTTCCTCCTATTTGTTTCATTACATCAATATTAAGGCGCTTGCGATCTGCGTCGCGCCACCAACCCCATTTGTTGAAGTATTTTATAATGCTGACAATGTGGATGAACATTAGTCGTAGGTCCTTTCTGGATCCTCTCGTGAATGTATGATATATGGATACTTTTGGATAAAACAAAGTGTCGTATTTCTCATGCATTCGCCTTGTGAAATCTATATCTTCGGCATAAAGAAAGAAACGTTCATCAAAGAGCCCGATTTCTTTTACTGCATCAATTCGTAAAAACATGAAACAGCCAGACAGGAAGGACACATTCAAAGTCTTTGTGAAACCAGACTGCGTCAGTTCACACGTTTGATTCCTTCGACGAATCATCCATTCTGGTAGTGCAAACCGGCCTATGATATCAGTTGGAGTCGGTAACAATCGTGCCAATCGTTGTATTTGTCCGTTTGGATACATTACTTTAGGCATTATTTGACCAACGTTATGATTTTCGTCCATATATTTTTTTAGAGCAGGAATTACTTCCGGTCCGAACCAAACATCAGGATTCACGACAAGATGGTATTCGGAGCCGATTTCCATAGCTGCTTTGAGGGCGACATTGTGTCCTCCACCATATCCATTGTTTTTGTGGGGAAGGTACATCAGCTGAAAGCCTTGTGAAACTTTTGTGGCTAATTCTGGCTCTCCCTTTAAAACACGTTCAGCAAATTCTTGTAATTCGGACTTCAATTCAAGCATGTCTTCGCTGTGGTCGATAACGTAAACAATATCCACAGGGGAGGCAAACAGACTCCTCAGAACAGGCTCAAAGTCCAATAAGTGATGGTTGTATGTGACAATAGATGCTGTAATCATCGTGTATATAACGCGTGTACAAATAATTTTATTGTTCTACAACTAAAAAAGAAGACCCGAGAAAGGTATGTAAGGCAAAAAAAAGTTAAAACGTTAAAAAAAAAGTACGTAGAGTGCTATTCTCATAGAGAATTTTGTAACTTTGCACCCCGAAACTAAATGTGTGTCGGAAAGTTTTTCTATGATATTTAGTGATTTGAAAATTATACAAGAATAAATATGAAAAGATTAATGTTTTTTGTCGCTGTTGCCGCTTTTTTGGTTTCATGCGGTGGACAGTCGGGTAAACCGAATTTTGGCGATAATGAGTATGCCACTCGAGTTGTTGGTGTTTCCAATGCTGATGTAGAAACCTCTTACCCAGCTGTATTCAAGGGGATGCAGGATGTTGAAATTCGTCCGAAAGCATCTGGTTTCATAACTGCAATTATGGTGCGTGAGGGTGAGAATGTGTCTGCTGGACAAGTGTTGTTCACCATTGATAATGTAACGCAAAAGGCTGCGGTAAATCAAGCGCAGGCGGCAGTTAATTCTGCAAATGCAGCATTAAATACAGCAAAGTTGACGTATGATAATGCAAAAAAACTACATGCAGCAAATGTCATTGGCGATTATGAACTCCAGTCAAGCAAGAACCATTATGAGACAGCTCAGGCTGCCTTGGGACAGGCGCAGGCAAGCTTGACATCTGCTCAGGAAGCTCTGTCTTTCTGCACGGTAAAATCTCCAACATCAGGTGTTGTAGGCTCTTTGCCATATAAGGTGGGAGCATTGGTGAGCTCTTCAATGAATCCAGCATTTACGACTATATCCAATGGCTCTCATGTTGATGTCTATTTCTCTATGAACGAGAAAGAAAGCATGGCTCTTATTCGTGAATATGGTTCAATCCAAGAGGCAATAAACCATATGCCCGCTATTCGCCTACAGTTGGCTGATGGCTCGGAGTATGAGTCACAAGGTAAGGTCGTTAAGGCGTCTGGCGTTATTGATGCGACAACTGGAACGGTAAGCTTTATAGCTGCTTTCCCGAACCCCAAGAAATTGATAAAGTCGGGAGGTAGCGGAAAAGTTATTATGCCACATGTCGCAACAAATGCAATCATAATACCGCAAGTCGCAACTGTTGAAATTCAAGATAAGCATTTTGTCTATATAGTAGGTAAGGATAACAAGGTACGATATACAGAAGTTACTATTGATACCCAAAACGATGGTCAGAACTACATTATAACCTCAGGATTGAAAAAGGGTGATAAGATAGTAATTGATGGTGTCTCTTCTTTGCAGGATGGTATGGAGATTAAGCCCCTTACCGAAGCAGAGTATGCAAAGAAGTTGAAAAAGGCCGAAGAACTCTCTAAGGTACAAGGAGATGGCGTATTTGCAGTAGGCAAAGCATTAAAAGGATAGTGCTTATACGTAAAAGAATTAAATGAAATAAAAAGATGAAATTAGATAAATTTATAAATAGGCCGGTGTTGTCAACCGTGATATCGATAGTTATCGTAATCCTCGGTTTCATCGGTTTGGCAACCTTACCTATTGAACAATATCCAGATATTGCCCCCCCTACGATAACGGTAAGATGCTATTATGCGGGTGCTGATGCAAAGACTGTAGAAAATTCAGTCCTTGCTCCGTTGGAGGAACAGATAAACGGTGTGGAAGGCATGACGTACATGACCTCTTCTGCAACAAATGATGGCTCTGCTTCTATAACAGTATATTTTGAACAGGGCGCAAATCCTGATATGGCACAGGTTAATGTGCAAAACCGTGTGTCACAGGCAACAGCCTTATTGCCTTCTGAGGTAACGCAAAGCGGTGTCACAGTACAGAAACGTCAGACATCTACGGTGCTTATCATGTCATTGTATTCACCAGATGACCGTTATGACGAGAAATTCTTAGGTAACTATGCCGACATCAATATCATTCCTGAGATGAAACGTATCAAAGGTATTGGTGATTGTGAGTCTATTGGCTTGAAATCCTATACAATGCGTTTGTGGCTTGATCCAACGAAAATGCATGATTTGGGATTGATACCTACAGATATCGTTGGTGCTCTTGCTGAGCAGAATATTGAGGCAGCACCTGGTAAGTTTGGTGAACAGAGTGACAAGCAGTATGAATACTCCATGAAATACACAGGACGTCTTAAGACGCCAGAGGAATTCGGTAATATGATTATTAAGACCGATGATATGGGACGAATTCTTCGTGTAAAAGATGTAGCAAAGGTGGAAATGGGAGCCCTTTATTACTCTGTGTTGACTCAGCTGAATGGTCATCCCGCCCTCATGATGATGGTTACACAGCGTGCTGGTTCTAATGCTACAGCAATTGCAAATGATGTAAAGGCAACAGCGGAGAGACTGTCAAAGAACTTTCCTCCAGGCATGAAGATTAAGGTGATGCAAGATGTTACGGAATTTATCGAGGCATCTCAGCATGAGGTGTACAAAACTTTGTTCGAGGCACTCTTGCTTGTGTTTATCGTGGTATTTGTGTTCCTGCAAGACTTCCGTTCTACCTTGATTCCTATGATTGCGGTTCCTGTGTCATTGGTAGGTACGATGTTCTTCTTGAAGGTCATCGGCTTCTCGATAAACCTTCTAACCTTGTCTGCATTGGTGTTGGCAATTGCGATTGTGGTCGATGATGCGATTGTAGTCGTTGAGGCTGTGCATGCCAAACTCGATATGGGATATCGCTCTGCCAAAAAGGCTTCTATTGATGCCATGAGTGAGATTGCGGGCGCTATCATATCAATCACTCTTGTGATGTCTGCCGTGTTTGTTCCTGTGTCATTTATGAGCGGTACGACGGGAACTTTCTATCGTGAATTCGGTTTGACGATGGCTATCTCAATCGTAATCTCTGCTGTTAATGCCTTGACATTGTCACCTGCCCTGTGTGCTATTCTTCTAAAACCACATGGCGGTGATAGCGGTGAAAAAAAACAGAATTTTAAAACTCGTTTCTTTGCAGGATTTAATGCTGCATACGATAGATTACAGAATAAATACCAAAAGGCGGTTTCTCTCCTTGTTAAAAAATCATGGATTGCAATCGTTGCAGTTGTGATAGGTATCGTTGCATTGTTATCAGAGGCTATGTTTACAAAGACAGGTCTTGTGCCTGATGAGGATACGGGTACGGTGTTTGTAACAGTGTCAACACCTCCTGGAACTTCTTTGTTGAAAACAGATAAGTTGATGGATGAGGTTCAACGTATGTTGGATAATAACCCTGCTATTGACGGATGTATTCGTATTGCCGGATATAACTTTATTGCTGGGCAAGGATCTAACCAAGGAACTTTCGTTGTTAAATTAAAGCCATTCGACGAAAGAAATCGCTCGGAGTATTCTAGTATGGTTTTGGGTATGATTTATAAGCAAACAGCTGCTATTAAGGGTGCTCAAATTCTGGCTTTCCAGCCACCTATGGTAACTGGTTTCTCTGCAAATAACGGCTTGTCATTCTCTATGCAGGATCGTACAGGCGGTGATCTGGATAAGTTCTTCAAGGTGACGCAGGACTTTATTGCAGAACTTAATAAGCGTCCTGAATTTGCCAACTGTATGACATCTTTTAATTCTTCATACCCTCAGTATCAGATTAACGTAGATGTTGCAAAGTGTAAACAGGCGGGCATTTCCCCCTCTACCGTGTTAACAACTATGCAGGGATATTATGGCGGCATGTACTCTTCAAACTTCAATAGTTTTGGTAAACTTTATCGTGTATATGTGCAGGGAGATCCGAAGACACGTGAAGATAAGGCTTCGTTACAGAACATATATGTACGTACACCAAAAGGCATGGCTCCTGTAAGCGAATTCGCAAATCTGAAAAAGGTATATGGTCCTCAGGTCATTAATCGTTTCAATCTGTTTACAGCCATCAATGTTAACGGTACTCCTGCTGATGGATATTCTACAGGTGATTGTATAGCTGCAATGGAAGAAGTCGCTGAGTCGTCTTTGCCTGCGGGATACACATATGAATTCTCTGGCTTGACACGTAATGAGGCAGAATCTTCCAATACTACAGGTATCGTACTTGTTCTTTGTGTTGTATTCGTTTACCTTATCCTATCTGCGCAATATGAATCATACTTGCTACCATTGTCGGTGATATTGTCTTTGCCGTTTGGTCTTGCAGGCGCATTCTTGTTTACGAACCTGTTCGGCAAGAACAACGATATCTATATGCAGATTGCACTCATTATGTTGGTGGGATTGCTGGCAAAGAATGCCATACTTATTGTACAATTTGCACTTGAGCGTCGTCAGTTGGGTATGGCTATCAGTTGGTCTGCAATTCTCGGTGCTGCGGCTCGCCTGCGCCCAATATTGATGACCGCCTTGGCTATGATTATCGGTCTGTTCCCTCTTATTGTTACAGGGTTGCCTGGACTCTCTTTGTTCATGGCGCCAGCGGTAGGTGAAAATGGATACGTTACACTTGGTGCAGCAGCTATTGGCGGTATGTTGGTAGGTACGTTCTTGCAAGTGCTTATTGTACCTGTTCTTTTCGTAATCTTCCAATGGTTGCAGGAGAAGATTAAACCAATTGAGTTCAATGATGAAAATGCAGCTGTAGATTCTGAGTTGCATCAGTATGCTATATCTGCAAGTGCTATCAATGAAACAATAAGTGATAGTGATCCACATTATGTAAAATGAAGGAGGAATTTTTAATGAAAAATATAATAGTTAATAAGCGGAAACATCTCGTTTCTTCGGCATGTTGCCTATTGCTTGTTGCTTTCTTGATGTCATGCAGTCACGGTAAGAGCTTGTGGTCAAGGTATGAACGTCCAGACAGTATTTTGCATGCTACAGCAACAAGTGATGCTTTGCGAGATGCAGCAGCTATAGAAGGTAGTGATAGTGTTGGCTTTGGTGGGGTGAAATGGCAGGATGTATTCACCGATCCCCTGTTGCGTGCTCTTATAGAGAAAGGCTTGGAGCAAAATGTTGATATCTTTGCAGCATCTGCCAATATTCAAAAGATGGAGGCAGCATTAAAAGCAGCTCGACTTGCATTCTTGCCCCAAGTAGCCCTTTCTCCTTCAGGTACTTTGGCAAAAGTAGTAACAGGAGATAAGAAAAGTGATTGGAATAAGTCATATGCATTACCAATCTCGGCTTCGTGGACGGTTGATATTTTCGGTAATATACTGGCAACGAAACGAGGTGCTGAAGTGCAGTTGGCTATGATGAAGGATTACAGGCATGTAACACGTTCTAAAGTTATCTGTGGCATAGCGAACTGCTATTATACATTGTTGATGTTAGATCGTCAGCTTGAGATTCTGAACGATATGGAAGCACTGACGGCAGAAACATATCAAATGATGAAATTGCAGAAAGAATTGCGTGGTGCAAAAGAAACAGCAGTCGTATCTGCACAGGCTGCTAATCTGTCAGTAAAAACACAGATTGTGGATATGAAACGTCAGATAAGTGAGGTGGAAAATACTCTTTCCACTCTTGTCGGCATGCATGCACAGAGTATTTCTCGTGGTAAGTTGGCTGATCAGAATTTGCCAGATAGTTTTTCTACAGGAGTCGCTATAAATGTTTTGGCATCTCGTCCGGATGTTCATGCGGCGGAGATGACATTAGCAAATTGCTTTTATGATGTTAAGAAAGCCCAGTCGGCATTTTATCCGAGTCTGAAGATAACAGGAACAGGTTCGTTTACCAATAGCTTGGGTAGTGCTGTTTCTAATCCTGGACAGTTTCTGGCAAACTTCGTTGGAGCGCTTACACAACCTGTATTCATGAACGGACGCCTGACTGCTCAATTGAAGGCTGCAAAATTGTCTTACGAAGTTGCCGAAAAAGATTGGCGTCAAGCAATTCTTGAAGCTGGTGCAGAAGTGTCAGATTGTCTTGTTGAATACAATAGCAGCAAGGAAATGAGTGACCTTGAGCGTCAACGGGTTGAGGCTCTTACTAGAAGTGTCGATTATACAATGATGCTTTATAAAATGGGGACATCGACATACCTTGAGGTAATCTCTGCACAGTCATCGCTGCTTAACGCTGAGATATCACAAGTTACTGATGACTTCAACAAGATGCAGGCAGTAGTTAATCTTTATAGCGCCTTAGGAGGGGGCAGGGAGTAAAAATGAGTAATATTTCAGAAAAGGCTGTTATCAGCCCCAATGCAAAGATAGGAAAGAATGTAACCATATATCCTTTCGTATATATTGAGGATGATGTGGTTATAGGTGATGATTGCATTATATACCCTTATGTAAGCCTGATGAATGGCACACGAATGGGTCAGGCTAATAGGATTCATCAAAATACAGTTATTTCTGCTATCCCCCAGGACTTCAACTATCGTGGCGGCAAAACTGTTTGTGAAATAGGAGACGGGAATATTATTCGTGAAAATGTTGTTATCAACCGTGCGACATATGAAGATGGAAAGACCTTGATTGGAAATCATAACTTTCTTATGGAAGGCGTACATATTTCACACGATGTACACATGGGAAATGAGAATGTGTTGGGATATGGAACAAAAATCGCTGGTGATGTAGAGATTCACAGTTATACGATCTTCTCATCCAGCGTGATTGCAAATCCAGGTGTGCGTGTAGGAGACTGTTCCATGATACAATCTGGTTGTAGATTTTCTAAAGATGTGCCGCCATATATTGTTGCGGGTGGACATCCTATAAAATTTGGCGGTATAAACGGACTTGTTATTGACCAACATGGTATCAATGCAAAGATAAAATCCCATATAGCAAATGCTTACAGACTTGTGTTCCATGGTCAGGATGATATCACAAATGTTTGCAATCAAATTGAACAACAGATACAATCAAGTCCTGAAATTGACAATATCGTTAAATTCCTCAAGACGTCTAAACTTGGATTGATTACGAAACTATAGTTAAAAAAGATTAAAAGAAGGAGGGCTGCATGTACTAATTATAATATTGTAGATTATTTTTTATACCTTTGCAGCCGATTTTCGTTAACGTCACCGCTGGTACTCGACTACGTGACATGGATTAAAAAAACAATAAAATAAAAGAACATGGATTTAATCAAAGTTGCTGAAGAAGCATTTGCAACCGGCAAGAAGTTCCCTGAATTTAAAGCGGGTGATACTGTAACTGTCGCTTACAAAATCATCGAGGGTTCTAAGGAGCGTATTCAGCTCTATCGTGGTGTGGTAATCAAGATTTCTGGCCACGGAGACAAAAAGCGTTTTACAGTACGTAAGATGTCTGGTACTGTGGGAGTAGAGCGTATTTTCCCAATAGAGTCACCTAACATTGATTCTATTGAGGTGAATAAAGTTGGTAAGGTACGTAGGGCTAAGTTGTATTACCTGCGTAATCTTACAGGTAAGAAGGCTCGTATACAAGAAAAGCGTATCGGCATTACCGGCGAGTAAGAAAGAAATCCTTAATTATGGTAGCACATTCTTCTTCAAGAATGCTACCGACAACTTCTGTTTTAGGATGGAGAGATAATGGGGCTACCTTTTGGTATCCCCTTTTTTCGTCCTTGCACCCATATACTAATCTTGATATTTGGCTCCATCCTAATGCCCCGGCACACATAGCGCAGGGTTCTACTGTGACATACATTGTGCAGCCTGTAAGGTATTTGCCGCCTAACGCATTGGCTGTCGCTGTGATGGCTTGCATTTCTGCATGGGCAGTAACATCATGTAGCATTTCGGTAAGGTTGTGTGTCCTCGCCAATATCCGTCCTTGTGCTACTACGATAGCACCAATTGGAACTTCTCCTTCTTTTGCGGCCGCTTGGGCTTCGGCAATGGCCTTTCGCATGTATTCTTCGTCAGACATAAGTGCAGCGAAGGTACGCCTTTTCTGACAAAATATTATATAAATATTGTCTTAATATGGAAAAAAATGCAATAAATTTTCAAATTGTTTGCTCATATCATTTTTTTTCTGTACTTTTGCAAAAAGTTGGGCGCTACATATTTCGTTATGAATTTGTATTCCAGCATGAAAGGCTTAATTATCTAAATAATAATCTCAGGGGATTTATCTCTGGTGACAAATAAAACGTTTGCTGACCTAGTCTAATGGGAAAACGTATAAAAAAACTCAAGAAGATCCGCATTCACCGAGAAGGTACGGATACTTTAGTATATAGTGCCATGGCTTTAATAGCTATTGGCATAATATTGTGGCGTTCGTTCGAAACCCCTATTCCTTTTTACGTCTTTGCAGTTGTATTTGGAGTTATATGGGGTGTGGTATTGAATTTCTTTCGTTGCCCAATCCGTATATTTGAGATGGCTGATACAGAGGGCTTGGTTGTAGCTCCTGCGGATGGCAAAATCGTTGTGTTGGAAAAAGTGTTTGAAGAGAAATACCTGAAAGAAGAAAGAATTATGGTGAGCATCTTCATGAGCCTTTTTAATGTTCATGCTAATTGGTTCCCTGTAGATGGAAAAGTTAAATTGGTAGAACATCACAACGGCCATTTCCATAAAGCGTGGCTGCCGAAGGCAAGCGATGAAAATGAGATGACTGATATTATTATTACCACAGAGGATGGCGTGGATATACTCTGCCGGCAAGTTGCGGGGGCTATGGCTCGTCGTATCGTGACTTATGCAAAAGAGGGAGATGATTGTTATATCGACGAACATTTAGGTTTTATAAAATTTGGATCTCGCGTAGATTTGTTCTTGCCTGTCGATACAAAGATTTGTGTCGGTATGCGACAATCTACTACTGGTAACCAGACAATAATCGGCATGCTGAAGAAGCATGATGAAAATAGTAAGACGGAATAGTATATGGACTTCGGTGTTTGTAAGAAGCATATCCCTAATTCTATCACATGTTGTAATCTCGTTAGTGGATGTATAGCAATCACGTTTGCTATAAAGGGCGATTTGCCATTGGCATTATTGTTTATTATTTTAGGTGCGGTTTTTGATTTCTTTGATGGGATGGTGGCGCGTTTGTTGGGCGTGTCTTCGCCAATAGGTAAAGAATTGGATTCGCTGGCTGATGTGGTAACTTTTGGCGTGGCTCCTTCGGCTATTATATTTTACGAGTTGCAGGTGGTGGAATACCCATATATATTAAATGGTACATTGTTGGCTTCCATTATTCCGTATATGGCATTCCTGGTTGCCGCTTTCAGTGCGCTTCGTCTTGCAAAATTTAATTTGGATACAAGGCAAACAACATCGTTCATAGGTCTGCCAACACCAGCAAATGCTCTTTGTTGGGGTTCTTTGATTGTAGGATTCGGAGAGTATCTGGAGCAATTTACATGGTTTTTGCCTGCTCTGATGGTGGGGATATTGCTTTCCTCATGGATACTAATTGCAGAAATACCGATGTTTGCATTGAAGTTCAAGCATTGGGGATATAATGGAAACGAAATGAAGTATGGCTTCGTCTTGTTTTCCGCTGCAGCCCTGATTGCATCTATAATATTTGGTATAGTAAGTGGCAATTATAACATATGCTATTCTGGATTTAGCTTGATAATAGTAGTATATGTATTATTAAGTATCATTGCTGATACAAAGGCACACTCTTGATTGTTCTCGGATTTCTATGAGTTTTGTCCATCTTCATGTTCATACGCATTACTCCTTGCTTGATGGTCAATGCAAGGTTAAGGATATAGTCAATAAGGCTATAGCTGACAATATGCCCGGTGTCGCCATAACGGATCATGGCAATATGTTTGGCGTCAAGGAATTGTTTGACGAGGTTAAAAAGGCGAATAAGGACCTGAAAAAGGAAGGCAAGGCACCTTTCAAGCCAATCTTTGGATGCGAAATGTATGTGGCAAGACGAAGTATGCATAAAACCGACATGCCGGAGGTTGACCGTAGCGGCTGGCACTTAATAGTCTTGGCGAAAAATGCCAACGGATACCGTAACCTCATAAAGCTCGTTTCCAATTCTTGGGTTGACGGCTTCTATCATCGTCCCCGCACAGACCACGCGCAGTTGGAGAAATATCATGAAGACCTTATAATATGTTCGGCATGTATTGGCGGGGAGATACCTCAGAAGATTCTCGCCGGCGACATAGAGGGCGCACGTGAGTCCGTCGAATGGTATAAAAAAGTGTGGGGTGATGATTTCTATTTAGAGCTGCAACGCCACGAAGTAAAAGACCCCAACCAAAGAGCCAACAGAGAGACTTTCCCTTTACAGCAGAAGGTTAACAGGGTGTTGATAGAATTTGCTCGTGAGTACGATATTAAATTGGTATGCACAAACGATTGCCACTTTATAGACAAGGAAACCGCTGAGGCACATGACCACCTTTTGTGTATAGGCACGGGCAAAGACCTTGATGACCCTAACCGCATGCTATACTCCAAGCAAGAGTGGTTTAAGACAGAGCAGGAAATGCGTGATATATTCTCAGACATTCCGGAGGCTCTTGAAAATACCAACGAGATACTTGATAAGGTTGAGGTGTATGATTTGGAGTCAGACCCTATCATGCCCTTCTTCCCAATCCCCGCAGAATTCGGAACCGAGGAAGAATGGAGGCAAAAGTTCACGGAAGAGGATTTGTATAAGGAATTTACCAGTGACGAGAACGGCGAAAATCCGTTGCCCCCAGAGGAAGCAGAAAAGAAAATCGCCAAGTTAGGCGGCTACGACAAGATTTACCGCATTAAGTTTGAGGCAGATTATCTTGGAAAGCTTGCCTACGAAGGTGCTGCAAAACTTTATGGCACTCCTTTGGATAAGGAGGTTGATGAGCGTATAAGGTTCGAGTTGCACATAATGAAGACGATGGGTTTCCCCGGCTACTTCCTGATAGTGCAAGATTTCATCAATTCTGCCCGTGACAAACTGGATGTGTGGGTGGGTCCCGGCCGTGGCTCTGCTGCGGGGTCGGTTGTGGCATACTGTCTTGGCATCACCCGTCTTGACCCTCTAAAATACGACCTCCTTTTCGAGCGTTTCCTTAATCCAGACCGTATATCATTGCCCGATATCGATACCGACTTCGATGACGACGGTCGCGGCCGTGTCCTGCAATGGGTAATGGACAAGTACGGCCATGAGAACTGTGCCCATATCATTACGTATGGCACAATGGCAACCAAGAATGCCATAAAGGATGTCGCCCGTGTAGAGAAATTTCCCCTTGACCGTACAAATGCCTTGTGCAAGGCTATTCCGGACAGGTTGCCGGATGGGCTCAAGATGAACCTGCCGAATGTCATAAAGACGGTTCCGGAAATCGCCCGTGCAGAGTCTTCCATAGACCCCAGAGAGTCCAATACCATCAAGTATGCGAAGATGCTCGAAGGAACCGTGCGAAATGTGGGTATCCATGCCTGCGGCTTTATCATCTGCCGAGACCCTATTTCAGACCATGTGCCTATATCGACGGCTCCAGACCCTGATTTCCCTGACATCAAGACTGCCGTCACACAATATGATGGTCATGTCATAGAATCTACCGGACTTATAAAGATGGACTTCCTCGGACTGAAGACACTTTCCGAGCAGAAGGAGGCATGTAAGAACATAAAGCTCACACGCGGCATAGATGTCGATCTTGACAATATTCCTATTGACGACGAACTGACCTACAAGTTATACCAGCGCGGTCAAACCATAGGCACCTTCCAGTTTGAGTCGGCAGGCATGCAGAAATATCTTCGTGAGCTACATCCTACGGTATTTGAGGACCTTATAGCCATGAATGCCCTGTATCGTCCGGGTCCTATGGACTATATCCCTTCTTTTATCAAGCGCAAGAACGGTCAGGAGCCGATAACGTATGATATACCGTGCATGGAGAAGTACCTGAAGGACACTTACGGCATTACGGTATATCAGGAGCAGGTGATGCTGCTGTCGCGCCAGCTTGCCAACTTTACCCGTGGTGAGTCAGATGCCCTTCGTAAGGCTATGGGTAAGAAGAAGAAGGACATCGTCGATGCCATGAAGCCAAAGTTTATCGAGGGCGGCAAGAAGAATGGCCATGACCCCAAGGTGCTCGACAAGATATGGGGCGACTGGGAGAAGTTCGCCTCCTACGCCTTCAACAAGTCGCATGCTGCATGCTATTCATGGGTAGCTTACCAGACGGCATACCTGAAAGCCCACTATCCGGCAGAGTTCATGGCAGCCCTCTTGACCCGCCGTTGCGATGACATCAAGGAGATAACGAAGCTGATGGACGAGTGTAAGTCGATGGGCATCCACGTATATGGTCCGGACATCAATGAGTCGTATGCCAACTTCGGCGTCAACCAGAACGGAGAAATCCGTTTCGGACTGGCGGCAATCAAGGGCATGAGCGATGCTGCCACCCGTGCCATAATAGAGGAACGTACGAAGAATGGTCCGTTCAAGGATTTGTATGACTTCATAGAACGCATACCGCCGTCGGCACTCAACAAGAAGGTCATGGAGTGCATGGCTCTTGCCGGGGCACTCGACACGTTCGGGCTGAGCAGGGAGCAATATCTCGTTCCCCCAGTCCATATTATCAACATGCGCATAGGCAGCTTTATCGACGCCCTCATGGTCTATGCCCAGCAGTTCCATCATGCAAGGCTTGAGGCACAGAATTCCCTGTTTGGCGACCTGGAGGCTATAGAGATAACGAAGCCCAAACCCGGCAAGGCACCGGAATGGAGCACCATAGAACGCCTGAACAGGGAGCGTGAGCTCGTCGGCATCTATCTTTCTGCCCATCCACTGGACGAATATGCCGTGGTGCTGAAGTGCATCTGCAACACCACATGTACGGAGCTGGGGCGTGATGCTAACCGTGCCGAGCTGGCGAAGCGCGACTTGATGGTCTTCGGTGGCATCGTGACAAACGTGCGCGAAGGGTTCACAAAGAAGGGCTCGCCAATGGGAATCGTCACCCTTGAAGACTTTGCCGGGGTAGGGGAGTTGGCTCTCTTTGGCGAGGACTGGTCAAAATGGGTCGGGAAATTTCGCATAGGGTGTAGCGTCCTTGTCAAGATGAGGAGCGTAGAGCATGCGCGAGGTGGTGAAAAATACTATACGTTTGAAATCCAGAGCGTCGATTTCCTCAACGAGGTGGCGGACACCCTGGTAAAGAGCATCACCATCAGCATCGACATGGATGCCGAGGCGGAGGAGGAAGGCATGCTGGAAGACCTGTCGCAGATAATCCTGGAGTCGGCAGGCGACACAAGCCTGTCGTTCGTCATAAGGGATTCCCGCGTCAGTCCGCAGGCAATAACGATGTCGTCGGGCATACCGGGCATCAAGATAAACCGAAAGCTCATGGACTTTGTCCAGTGCCACGAGAGCATAAAGGTAAGCATTTAGCACGCTCTCTCATGAAGAAACAAACTTTCCCCAAGCTGGGGAAAGCAGAAAACACCTCCTCGGCAGGTTTTCGGAACTCCCGACCCTAACCCAGGCATGGGCAGCGGCACCGGCGGAACAGGCGACGAGGGGTAAAGGCCCCCTCCCCAGCCCTCCCCGAGGGGAGGGGGGAATGAGCCCATAAGCCCTATAAGCCCTATAAGCCCCATAAGCCCTATTCGACAAAAAAAACGGCGCAGGATGCTCGATTGCATCTTGCGCCATTCTTTTTCCCTCAGCCAATGGAGGGCTGGGGCGGGGTTACTTCAAGGCATTGCTTATCTTGGCATATATCTCGTCGATGCCTCCGACGCCTTGTATTTTGACGTACTTGCCCTGTGAAACGTAGAAGTCCTTCAGCGGCATTGTCTGGGCATAGTATGTCTCAAGCCTCTTCTTGGCGGTTTCGGCGTTGTCGTCGCTCCTGCCGCTGGTCTTGCCGCGCTCGACGATGCGCTTGATAAGCTCCTCGTCATCTACCTCAAGACCTATTACGTAGCTGACCTTCTCGCCGCGCTCTGCCAGAATCTTGTCGAGAGCCTGCGCCTGTGCAATGGTGCGTGGGAAACCGTCGAAGATGACTCCCGGCAGCTCTTGTCCGTCAGCCTTGGCATCTGCTACGAGCTTGTCCAATGTCTTGGCGAGCATGTCGATAATCAGGTCGTCGGGAACGAGCTTGCCGTCCTGAATGTACTTGGAGGCTGTCTTGCCCAATTCCGTTTCCGCCTTAATCTCGCTGCGCAGTACGTCACCTGTGGATATATGTGCCACACCAAATTCTGCGATGATTTTATCGCTTTGCGTGCCCTTACCTGAACCGGGAGCACCGAAAATAACAATGTTTTTCATATTCTTTGTTTTTAAAAAATTAAGTTTCAAACCTCTTACCTCTTACCTCTCAGAAACCAATGAATATATGTCTCTCAGGAATCTTCCCTTCTGGTCGTAGTCAAGCCCGTAGCCTACGATGAACGCCTCGGGCAGCTTCATGCCGACGTACTTGATATTGAGCCCGGGGACCTTGCATTGCTCCGGCTTGTGGAACAGGGCGCATATCTCGATGCTTGCGGGATTGTGCTCCTTCAGCCTCTCCGTCAGAAACTGCATGGAGTAGCCGCTTTCTACGATGTCCTCGACTATTATGACGTGCCGTCCGCTGATGTCCTCGCTGATGGGGAAGTGCTCCCGGATGGTTTGTGTGGATGTCGTGCCTTCGTAGCTGCTGATTTTCGTAAAGGCAACCTCGCATGGCACGGATATCATCCTCAGCAAGTCGGAAGCAAAGATGAAGGCACCGTTCAGTACGACGACGCAGATGGGGTTCTTGCCTGCATAGTCAGCCGAGATGTGCTCTGCACACTTCTTGACGGATTTCAGGATGTCGGATTCCGGAATAGCCACTTCGAATGTCTTGTCTCCTAACGTAACTTGCTTCATGTTGTTTTGGTTTTCGTTTTTTTCGCTCACAAAGTTAGTAAAAAAAATAAAAAGTAAACAGAGTATGAGTAAAAGTTTTGTTTTTTTCGTGTTTTTTTAGTAGTTTTGCACAGAATTTTTATACAGTAAGATGTTTCTTCTTTCAGGACAGCCGGTAAAAGAGCGCGATAATTCCGTATTCCATCATCTTGATTGGTGGACATGCCTTATTTATGTCCTTTTGGTCGTCTTCGGATGGTTCAGCGTCTGCGGGGCGTCATACGTCTTTGGCGAGACGACGGACATCTTGTCGTTCGACACGCGTTCCGGCATGCAGCTGGTGTGGATAGGAACCTCTTTCGTCTTGGCGCTGGTACTGGTATTGCTTGACCATCGGATATACGACACCTTTGCCGTGCCGCTGTATTGCTTTATGGTCGTAGTGTTGTTCCTTACCATATTCAATCCCCACGAGATAAAGGGCTCCCGCTCTTGGATAGCGTTGGGAAGCCTGCGCATACAGCCTGCCGAGTTCGCAAAATTCGCCACGGCGCTTGCGGTGGCTAAGGTGATGTCGAGCTACCGCTTCTCCTTGGACAATTATCGTGATATGATGAAGGCGGTAGGCGTCGTAGTCCTTCCGATGCTGTTGATTATGTTGCAGCGTGAGACGGGGTCCGCACTGGTGTTTACGGCGTTCTTCCTGATGTTCTACCGTGAGGGGATGAGCGGCAGCGTCCTCTTTACCGCGTTCGCAATGGTGGTATATTTTGTCGTCGGCATAAGGTATAGCGAGACATTCTTGTGGGAAACACCGTCGCGTGTAGGCACCGTCGTCGTGATGCTGTTGATACAGCTGTTCGTCGCCGGACTGTTGCAGGTGTATAGCAAGTCGCGGACTCGTACATATAGCATGTATGCAATGCCTATGCCGCACTACTCCTACAATCCTAATTCTGTTGCAAGTACGCTTGCCAAGGCGGTCGTGCTGAACACCCCGCTGAAGATTGCACTCGTTTCTTTGGGCAGTACCCTCGTGCTGATATTGTTCTCAAAGTTCGTCGTGCCGTTCAATATAGTATGGCTGCAGGCGTTGGTGACGCTTTATATATTAGGCAACCTGGTGTGGATGTGGTTGAACGACCGTATCCGCTCCCACCTCATGATAGCATTGTTCGGCATCGCCTCAGTCTTGTTCTCCGTGTCATCGTCATTTATCCTTAACCATGTCATGGAGCCCCATCAGCGTGCGAGGATAAACGTGCTCTTGGGAATCGACAAGGATGTTACCGGCGCAGGATACAATGTCCATCAGAGCGTCATCGCTATCGGCTCTGGAGGACTGACGGGAAAGGGCTTCCTTAATGGCACGCAGACAAAGCTGCATTTCGTCCCTGAACAGGATACCGACTTTATCTTCTGTACGGTAGGCGAGGAGGAGGGCTTCCTGGGAGCCACCGTCGTATTGGTGCTGTTCCTGGTGTTGGCAATGCGCCTGATGTACCTTGCCGACCGCCAGCATTTCGTGTTCGGAAGGGTATATGGATATTGCGTGGCAAGCATCTTCCTATTCCACGTCTTCATAAATGTCGGTATGGTGCTGGGCATCACTCCCGTTATTGGTATTCCGCTGCCTTTCTTCTCGTATGGAGGTTCGTCCCTTTGGGGATTTACGATATTGCTATTCATCTTCCTGCGTATAGATGCCTCGCGCCATCTTTCCCACAGGTAAGTTATTAACAACGTTATTTATAATCTGCAGATATGGAGTCAAATTTCGTCGATTATGTAAAGATACAATGCCGCTCTGGCAAGGGTGGCAAGGGGTCTATGCACCTAAAGCATGTAAAGTATAATCCTAACGGGGGACCGGATGGCGGTGACGGTGGTAGAGGCGGCTCTATCATCCTTCGTGGCAATCATAACTACTGGACA
>DJWZ01000001.1 GCA_002449535.1 Prevotellaceae bacterium UBA7017
ATATGGATTATATGGTTGGGCAAGGAGATGTGGTATATCTGCGAGGAGAGCCCGAGGTATTGTTCAAACTCCTGAAAATGGGAAAAGGAGTAAGACCTCTGCTACTTGGTAAGAGTGATGAGGAACTTCTTGAATACATTAAGGAAAATGTAGAGAAGAGAGAAGAGTTTTATATGAAAGCCACTCACATCGTCGATATTCCCTGCATGGAAGACGACGATAAGATACAGCAAACAACAGAAAAAATTAAGACAACACTCGGCATATGAAGAAATGGACCATAGAAGATTCGAAAGAACTCTATAACATCTGCGGATGGGGTACTTCCTATTTCAATATCAATGAAAAAGGAAACATGTGTGTCTCCCCCTTGAAAGATGGTGAGCAGGCAGATTTGCGCGAAATAATCGACGAATTACAGCTTCGCGATATTTCCACACCAGTATTGTTGCGCTTTCCAGACATTCTTGACAACCGTATCGAGAAAACTGCTTCTTGTTTCAAGAAAGCAGCAAAGGAATACAATTACAAGGGAGAGTCTTTTGTCATCTACCCTATCAAGGTCAACCAGATGCAACCTGTCGTCGAGGAGATAATCTCTCATGGCAAGAAATTCAATCTGGGTCTTGAGGCTGGCTCAAAACCAGAACTTCATGCAGTCATAGCCGTACAATGCCAAAGTGACAGCCTTATAATATGTAATGGCTACAAGGATCAGGCATATATAGAACTGGCACTTCTTGCCCAGAAGATGGGTAAACGCATCTTCATCGTTGTAGAAAAACTCAATGAAATCGATATTGTTGCGAAAGCATCGAAGAAACTGGGTGTCAAGCCTAATCTCGGCATTCGCATAAAACTTGCCTCTTCCGGTTCGGGTAAATGGGAAGAAAGCGGAGGCGATGCCTCTAAGTTCGGACTTACGGCTTCAGAATTACTGCAGGCGCTCCAGAAACTCGATGACTTGGAGATGCATGACTGTGTAAAACTGATTCACTTCCATATCGGCTCACAGATAACAAAGATTCGTCGCATACAGACAGCCCTTCGCGAAGCAGCACAATTCTATATCTCCCTCCACAAAATGGGATACAACATAGAATATGTCGATTGTGGCGGCGGTTTAGGTGTCGATTATGACGGAACACGTTCCAGCAACTCTGAGTCTTCCGTCAATTATAGCATACAGGAGTATGTTAATGACTGTATATATACTTTTGTCGATGCTGCCGATAAAAACGAACTTCCCCACCCTAACCTTATAACCGAATCAGGACGTTCCTTGTCTGCCCATCATAGTATTTTGGTGATAGATGTACTGGAAACAGCCTCATTGCCTGAGATGCCAGAAGAATTTGAGGCAAAGGAGACTGACCATCAGCTGGTAAGAGAGCTATATGATATCTGGTGCAAGATAAATGTCCGCTCTATGCTTGAGGATTGGCATGATGCAGAACAGATACATGAAGAGGCTTTGAGTCTCTTCTCTATGGGAATGGTTGACCTGAAAACCCGGGCAGAGATAGAATCAATGTATTGGAGTGTCTGCCGCGAGGTTCTTACCTTGACAAAATCACTAAAGCATGTTCCTGAAGAATTACGTGGCATTGACAAGCTGCTTGCCGATAAGTATTTCTGCAACTTCTCTCTCTTCCAGAGCCTTCCTGATACATGGGCTATCGACCAGCTTTTCCCTGTTGTGCCTCTGCAGAGACTTGATGAACGTCCTACCCGCCAGGCAACCCTACAGGATATAACATGCGACAGCGACGGTAAAATCACACATTTCGTAACAGGTTCAAATGTCTCAAGCACTCTTCCTGTACACTCCCTGAAGAAAAACGAACCATACTATTTGGGTATCTTCCTTGTGGGTGCCTATCAGGAAATCCTTGGTGACCTGCATAACCTCTTTGGCGATACTAATGCTGTCCATATCTCTATGCAGGATGGACACTATCATATAGACCAGATTTTTGACGGTGAAACCGTAGAAGAAGTGCTGGATTATGTTCAGTATAATCCAAAGAAATTAGTGCGCCAATTAGAGGTTTGGGTAACAAAGTCTGTTAAGGAGGGCAAGATAAGCCTTGAAGAAGGAAAAGACTTTCTTTCAAACTATCGCTCCGGATTATACGGATATACCTATTTGGAATAAGGTCAAAAGTCAAAGGCAACTCCTAACTCTTATAATTGTCCTGCCTCAACAAGGCGTACAACACGTTCTGTCAGGCGGTCCTTGCCATTAGGGTCATACTCTTTTTTCAGGCTTGCTCCAAACATCCAAGCGAATGCCTGATAAAAGGCAGCCCTGGTACTGCCAAGGAAAGCCTTTACAAGTTCGTAACTGGAGGAGTTTGTCTCACGATATATCAGTTTTATCAGCAGTTTTCCCTGCGATAGTGACAACTTCTTCATTCGTGGAGTATATTCTGCCTTTATGCTCTTCTCCACATACTTCATGTGTTCTTCACGCGCTTTCTGGTTAGGTAATGTCTGTAGGTATTCGTATGTCTCGAGTATCGCCCTGTTTACTTCCTTTGCTATAGGCAACACTTTCTTCACATTTGCCACCAACCTGTTGTATGCCTGGCGCTGCTTTTCATTCTTGAATACCATAGGACCATAGACATAGACATTGTTCATCTCAACGTATTTGATGCTGTCTGTGCCTTCTAAAATCTTTCCTACCCTGACCATTGGGACAAATGTGGGACTATCCATATCGACCTTGCGGTCTTCTGGATTCACCTTGTTCTTTTGTGCCATTGCCGGGAGCATGGCAAGAAAAGAAAACATTAGAAAAAGGGATAGAAATCTTTTCACGGCTGCAAAGGTACGATAAATTTAACGAAATCGAAAACGAAAACGAAATTTTTTTTTGCCCTTTCACTCTCCTTTTCTAAAAGAAAAAGCCCCTGAGCTTCACAGCTTAGGGGGCTTTTGGTGTTTTAAAGAGATTGTTTGGTTAGTTTATATCTTAAAGCATAGAAAATTAATTTACTGTCTTTGTCTGGTCAACAATGCTGTCTCCCTGTGCCACTGAATTCTGATCCTGCTGCACCTTTTGCAACATTTCAAATGTGCGAGCCATCTGCTCCTGTTGCTGCTTCTCTGTATCAGAATAAGGCATCTGTGCTGCTTGTCCGAGGGCAAGAACTATTGCTACACATGCTGCAGCACGCCATAGTGGCTTGAATGAGAACTTGCGTGCCTTTTCTGCTGCTTCCGTATTTGTCATTCCTACCTCCTGCATGATGCGGGCATCAAAATCAGAACCGAGGGTTTCAGCGTTTTTGCCAAACGACTGCTCACGGAAAAACTCTACGTATTTACGCAAGTGACCCGGAATATTCTCTTGTGCAAAGAATGCGCGGAGAATGTTTTCTTCTTCAAGAGTAGTCTTTGCTTCAAAGTAACTGTCAAGAAGTTGTTCTATGTACTTGTAGTCCATTTCTTTTTTTGGATATTCAGATAAAAGACGGATAAGGTTGCATAAATGTTACAGGCAACGGTGTTAAAAGAAGTTAACGGATTTTAGTTGTTTACAAACTTAATCGTAACTTTGCACGCAGATTATAAAAAAATTAAGGAGACAACATGAACACAACCATACTCACTATTACAGGAAGCGATGGTACAGGAGGCTCTGGCATTCAGGCAGACATACGCCTAATAAATGCCTTGGGTGGCAGGGCAGTGTCTGCTATCACATCCATAACAGTGCAGAATACTCTCGGCATACAGGAGTTTTATGACCTTCCCCTTGATGTTGTCCGCCAGCAGGTAGAGGCTATCATCAACGACTTGCAGCCGCAGGTGGTAAAAATAGGACTTCTGCGACGCTCTGATGTGGTGGAGATGCTGGCAGAGGTATTACAGAAGTATAAACCGCGTCATATTATCTATGCTCCTGTGCAGACTTCTTCTCGGGGCGACAGGCTTATTAACCCCAAAGTCTTCGAAACAATAGAGCGGCTACTGATACCCCTATGTACCGTAGTGCTGTCTTCGACAGACCTCCCTGTAACCCCTCGACGACACGGACAGGCTAATCAACTGGCTTCCGCATTGGCTTATTATTTGTGTATTGGGGAAAGTGAAACTATCGCCATGCTCCATGCTCAGGAGTTTCTTAGACAGCTGCCTGCGGAATATGCTGACGGAAACAGCCGGTGCGAAGACCTTTACAATCAGTTTCTCGCTACCGTGGAACGTTATCACAGCCACTATTCTGATGTAGCCTTCTATGCTGAGCAGCTCAATGTCAGTCCGAGGTATCTTGGGCAGGTTACCCGCAGCACAGTAAATCGCTCTCCTAAAACAATTATTGACGAGCGCATAATGGCTGAAATCGTTGCCCTGCTTTCCTCTACCCACAAGCCCCTAAAGGATATAGCCCTCCGACTGGGATTCTCTTCCCAAGCCCAGCTTTCCCGATTCTTTAAAAAACACAAAGGGCTTTCACCAACAGAATTTCAGCAGAATCAATCAAAATATTGACTCGGAGTCTTGCCAGTAAATTTATAAAAGGCACGACGGAAGGTGGAAATGCTGCTGAAACCGCTTTCTGTTGCTATATATTCAAGTGTATATTCCGGATGTTCCTGCATCAGGGGAATACTCTTTTTTTCAATGCGCAGTTGGTTTATGAAGTCATAAAACGGCTGTTCACACACTGTATTCAGGTATTTACCCATATATGTCCTGTTGGTTTTCAAAGCATTTGCCAAGTCACCCAACGTAAGGTCTTTGTTCAGATACAGCTCTTTTGATACCACCATATTTACAAATGCCTCCTTGCTCAACCCCAGTGGAGGCTCAGGGGCGATGGTTGAGGGTATGCTCTTCTCAACACGTATGTTGACAGGTTGGAAGTGCCAACTGTAGTATAACACCATACCCCAAAGGATGAGAGAGGAAAAATAATATAGTATATCTACATATACAGATGCGTAGAGTGATGTGAGCAGCCATGACAACTGACTTATTATGGCAAAGAGGAACACTGGCTTAAGCCACGAGATATCGATATTATCGATGTTTGAGTAATTGAGCCTGATATAGTTCAGATAACGCCTTACCTTTATATATCCTATTATCACAACGCCCCAGGCATAGAACCATAGGAATACAGTATAGGCGTAGATAACCGTTTCTGAGGGACTGATGCCATAGGCTATTGCAAACAGTGCAAAAGGTATGGAGAGCGCAATAATCTTTCGCAGCTTCGTCCACCTTGGCATTGTCGCCTCAAAGACAAAGACGGTATAGGTAAGTGCCGAGAACCCATCTATCAGCATTATCCAATCCAACACCCTCTCCGTGTACATCTCCGGAAAAGTGATGATGATGTCCTTCAAGTTCCATACAGCCCATACCGCCATTATCCATCCCAACACCTTCTGGAATCTCGTGCGCTCCTTGTGCAATACAAGAATAAAGAAAGAGCACAAGGCAAAGGCTGCGGTTGAGAAACCTATGAAGAATGCTGATATATTAAGTCCGTCTGTCATCTTAAAATCGTAATTGCGCTACAAAGGTACGATTTTTTTTTATAATCACAATAAAGAAGTCTGACAGAAATGTATTGTTCCATCAGACTTCTCCTGTCGATACTTCTATTTTATTTCTCTCCGATAACCTCTTTTGCAGCCTCTATTTCCTCGGCTTTCTTGTCTGCCTCAAGTTGCTCCTTCAGCTTCTTGTAAGCATCACTCTTGCTGTCCATGATGACAAACTTAGCCAGTTTTGCCCAGCGTTTCATTTCACTGGTATTACGGCTGTTGGCACTGGTACTACCTACAGACACAGTGGCTTTCATCACGAACTTCTCGCCTTTTTTCCAGTCAAACGCACCTTTTCCGCTTTCTGCTTCCCAAAATCCGCCTCTGTGGGTTGCTATAGCCTTACCATCGGTATCAATGGGGATGACATAGATGTTTGGTATTTCTTCATAGGTGAAATTCTTCTGAGTCTCACCTGTACCTACGGCAAATATCTGCCCTTTATTCTCGCTGTCAATCTTCAAGGTACCACTAATGCTTATAGCCAAGCCTTCCTGCACCTCAACAGGCACTTCCTTGCCGTTAAGAGCCTGTCTTGCCAGCAGCAGCTTTGCATCACGCTCCTTTTCGGTCTCGTCAAATTCTGCACGAGCCTCCTTCAGCTCGTTTTCTGTCAGCTGACCAGAGAACATTTTTTCTCTTAGGTCAACAATCTTGTTGCAATACTTTGCCGTAAGCATAGGCAAGTCGCCAAGCAACCCATCTGTTGGAATCTCGTCTGCCTCGTTGTCACTACCGCTGCTGCCACCACAACTGGTCATACCGACGGCAGCAAATGCTATCATTGCCACAAGGGCAAAATATTTCTTAATTTTCTTTCTCATAATAGTAAAATTTTTATATCCTTTTTAACTCCCTCTTTTAACTCCTTTTTTTAACTCCTTTTTTAACTCCTCTTTTAACTCCTTTTTTAACTCCCCCTTAATTATATGTTTATTCTTCAGTTGGGTCCCACTCTATGGGTACATTCTTAATCGTAATCTCTCCACTGGCATCGCCACACTTGGCAACAATCTTCACTATCGCCAGACTTGCTGTCTTGCGTACCTTCAGGAAAGGATTACATGTAATCTTGACAGGAAGCCCCTCAGTAACATCATACCTGTCAGACACACTTGGCATATTCATCTTATACACATTGCCATCGGCATCAAATGCTTGTGTCTTGCCTTGTCCCCAGCTGCCGCCAAGGGCGATGCTGTTAACAGGCTCCTTAACATTGACACGCAATACCAAGGCTACATCGCCAAAGTTCTCACTGATACTGTGGCCGACAGCCTTCACTACCTCTACACTCATAGCTTTGCTTACAGGATTCATCACAAACACGCCATTTTCTTGCGTCACAGCCTGTCCTGTGGCTACTGAAACCTTGTCGCCTGCCTTGTCCAATCCTTTGTTTACACTTTCAAGACCCTTTGATAACTTTTTCAGGAAACCCTGGGCGCAAACACTTTGTGGCACAGCAATGATACCTAATGCCACCAAACTAATTAAGATAAGCCTTTTCATAGTAAATAATTTTAGGTGTAATTATTAAATTGATGGTTAAAAATGGACGCTTTTTCCATCCATTGCTGTCGCAAAAGTATGAATTTTTACAGAAAAAAGCACATATTATACCTCCTGTTGAGGGGTCATATTTACAATTTCCATGCTCCAAAATAACAAAAGCACTTTCTTCACCATACATATTCCTCGATGAAATCGCGAAAATTAGAATTTTGCCACAACGCCACTTTGCCACTTTGCCACATTAAGCATCTGCCGAATACACGCATCCTTATGCCTTAGAATATTATTATAATAAATTATAATAATATTCTAATTACTCTACTCACCATTTTTCGCCATCCTTCTTGCATATTTGCCACTACCTTAATGTGGCAAAGTGGCAAAGTGGCGTTGTGGCAAGAGCAGAGCTTCACATGCAAATTGTAAACAATACATTTGGTTGAGCTAAACAATACATTTCCGCCTCTCAAATGTATTGTTTTCGAATTTAACAGATTTTCACACGCTACGAGGCTTGATATTCTAAAGCACGCGAAAAATGTAGTACCTTTGCTGATGGAATTAAAAAACGAATTTTCTCAGGTAACTATGCACCCATATTTTTTCCTTTTTGCAGTTTTTCTTTTCATGATAGGAACTTTTTTTGCCTGTATCGGGAAGAAGTTGTTCCTTTGCAGTCGATTTCAAAACATAAACACAAGACAAAGCACAATGAACGAAAGACAAACCCTTAACCGTCAGTTGGCTCAGATGTTGAAAGGCGGTGTTATAATGGATGTAACAACTCCAGAACAGGCACGCATAGCAGAAGAAGCAGGCGCATGCGCAGTAATGGCATTGGAAAGAATTCCTGCAGACATTCGTGCAGCAGGTGGTGTATCAAGAATGAGCGACCCGAAGATGATTCGCGGCATACAAGAGGCTGTCAGCATCCCTGTAATGGCAAAATGCCGCATCGGACACATTGCTGAGGCACAGATACTACAGGCAATAGAAATCGATTATATCGACGAAAGTGAGGTTCTATCCCCTGCCGATGATATATACCATATTGACAAGACACAGTTCGAAGTACCCTTTGTCTGTGGAGCAAAGAACCTCAGCGAGGCATTGAGACGCATAGCAGAGGGTGCCACCATGATTCGCACCAAGGGAGAGCCAGGCACGGGAGATGTAGTGCAGGCTGTCAGCCACATGCGCATGATGCAGAGTGAAATAAGAAGGATTGTCAGCATGAGAGACGATGAACTCTTTGAGGCAGCAAAACAACTGCAAGCTCCATACGATTTGGTGAAGTATGTACATGAGAATGGCAAACTGCCTGTCGTAAACTTTGCTGCCGGTGGTGTTGCGACACCTGCTGATGCTGCCCTGATGATGCAACTGGGTGCTGAGGGAGTTTTCGTAGGTAGCGGCATCTTCAAGAGTGGTAATCCGGCAAAACGTGCTGCTGCCATTGTGCAGGCAGTTACGAACTACAAGGATGCAAAGCTATTAGCTGCCATTTCCGAAGACCTTGGCGAAGCAATGGTGGGCATCAATGAGCATGAAATAGAACTGTTAATGGCTGAAAGAGGAAAATGAGAATTGCTATTCTTGCCTTGCAAGGGGCTTTTATTGAACACAAACACATGTTGCATCAGCTGGGCATCGAGACTTTCGAGATAAGACAACTGAAAGACTGGCAACAGCCTAAAGACGGACTCATTCTGCCTGGGGGGGAAAGCACAGTACAAATGCGACTGCTGAAAGAACTGCAGCTGTTCGACCCTATCCGAGAGGCTATACAGGAAGGGTTGCCTACCTTCGGCACCTGTGCTGGAATGATACTTCTCTCAAATAACTTTCTTGGCACAATGGATATCAATGTTCGACGCAACGCCTATGGACGACAACTGGGTAGCTTTCATACTACAGGCCCTGTAGAAGGAATAGGAAACGATGTGCCTATGACCTTCATACGAGCTCCATACATCGAGGAAATCCTTTCTGATGACTGCTTACCTATTGCAACTGTTGACGAGCATATCGTTGCTGCAAAACAAGGGCGGATGATTGCAACAGCCTTTCACCCGGAATTAGACAATGATATGCGATTTCATCGGTATTTCTTGGACATTGCTAAATAGCACCTCCTGCTTTAGCAATGCGTGATTTTACAAACTGTCGGGCACGGAAAAGGTTTACTTTTACCTGATCTTCCGATATTTCGAGGGCAAGGGCTATCTCTTTATAGCTTTTACCCTCAAAATCACGTAACTGCATTACGGAACGTTGCTTCTCTGGCATCTGGGTCATGATATCTCGGATAGAGTCTATACGTTCCTGCTGCTCTAATCGTGACTCTATGGTATTTGAGATTCCCCCATGAAATTCATCCAATTCATCGAAAGACTCTGCCTGATTGACTTTCATGCGCTGCCTGTCGATAGAAAGATTGCGTGTCAGGCGAAGGGCAAACGACTCAAGGTTATCAACATCATCCAACCTCTCCCCCATCTTCCACATCTTTATGATGACATCCTGCACCACATCCTCTGCCTCTTGACTGTTGAGGGTTATTCTCAAAGCAAGACGATAAAGGATGTTCTTTAGGGGTAATATGTCACGTTTAAGGTCAACCAAAAGCCAGGGTAATTTCGAGAATTATGAATTATTGTATCACCGTTCCTTCGGATGATTTTCCTATATTGTCAGCCAAGGTGATAACCACTCGTCTGACGCCTTTTTCGACTGCACTGAGGGCATTCTCCACCTTTGGCTTCATGCCACCAGATATTACCCCGCTCTCCTCATACATCTTGTATATCTCACGGGTGATGAGGGGTATGACACTTTCATCGTCATCTGGATTGCTGAGAACTCCTTTTTTCTCAAAAGAGAATATCAGGGTTACCTCAAACTTATCGGCTAATGCCTTGGCAACTGTTGATGCCATCGTATCTGCATTAGTATTGAGAATATTTCCCATTCCATCGTGTGTAAGAGGAGCCACGACAGGTGTTATACCGCTATTGATAAGGGCTGCCAAACGTTCTCCGTCAGCCTTGTCCACATCACCTACAAAACCGAAATCAACGACTTTGTCCTCACCTGTTTCATCATCCTTCATCTCTACCGGTGGACGCTTGTGAGAACGGATAATGTCCATATCGGCACCTGTGACGCCCAAGGCATTTATACCTTTAGCTTGCAGTTGCGCCACAAGAGACTTGTTGACAAGTCCTCCATATACCATAGTAACAACCTCCAGCATGGCAGCATCAGTGATTCTGCGTCCTCCGACCATCTTGCTCTCGATACCTAAGCTGCCTGCTACCTTGGTAGCTCTTCTGCCACCACCATGAACTAATAGTTTCTTTCCTGGTATAGAACAAAAATTATCCAATAGTGTCTGTAGTTGCTGAGGGTCTTCTACTACAGCACCGCCTACCTTTACGATTGTTAGCTTATCCATTTTTCTTTTATTTCGTTTATTACTTCCAATAATTCTTTTACCGTGTCAGCACGCAGCATCTTTATACGGGTAGAGCGAAAATCAGGGATGCCCTTAAAGACTGGTGTCGCTGCCAAATGTCTGCGCGTATGCAAGATTGCCTTATACTCATCTCCGATAAAATCGAGGTTTATCTGCAATAATTCAAGGAGTATATCTATTTTTTCAGAGTTGGACAAGGAGTCAGCCTGCTTAGAGAAAATCCAAGGCTGTCCGAATGTTGCCCTGCCTATCATCACCCCATCAACACCATACTTATCAAAAGCCTTTTCTGCATCGTCTATGCTTTTGATGTCTCCATTGCCTATCAAAGGTATATCTATTCGCTTCTTTGCCTCTCCTATTAATGTCCAATCGGCTTCTCCTGTGTACATCTGGGCACGTGTCCTGCCATGAATGGTCAAAGCCTTTATTCCACATTGGGATAACTGCACAGCCAACTCAGGCATAAGGAGATTATTGCTGTCCCACCCTAAGCGTGTCTTTACCGTAACAGGCGTCTTTACAGCATTTACGACTGCTGTTGTCATCTCAAGCATAAGGGGGATGTTTTGTAACATGCCTGCGCCGGCTCCCTTACCTGCTACCTTTTTCACAGGGCAACCGAAATTCAAATCTATTACATCAGGACCTGCCTCAGCCTCTACAATGCGTGCCGCTTCAACGACAGAATCGATTGTTCTTCCATAAATCTGTATTCCGACAGGACGTTCGTCAGCACTAATCGTAAGCTTCCTGGAAGTGGCTTTGATATTTCGTATCAACGCGTCAGCAGCAACAAATTCACTATATACCATAGCAGCACCAAAACGCTTACAGAGACGCCGAAAGCCTATATCGGTAACATCTTCCATCGGTGCCAACAGAAGAGGGCGTTCACCAAGGTCTATATCGGCTATCTTCATTCGTAAACTTCCTCTTCTTCAGGTCTGTCTTCTTCTATTACAAGGTTTTCTATGATGAAGTTCTGACGATCCATCGTATTCTTTCCCATGTAATACTCCAATAACTTTTCAACCTCGTCACTTTGACGAAGCGTAACCTGCTCTAATCGTATGTCCGGACCTATAAAACCAGCGAACTCATCGGGTGAAATCTCTCCTAATCCCTTAAAGCGTGTTATCTCCGGATCTGGACCTAATTCCTCAATAGCCTTTAGGCGTTCTTCGTCACTATAACAGTATCTTGTTATGTAGTCTTTTTGTTTCTCGCCACGCTCCTTTAACTTTATATCTTCTGCTTCTATAACAGCCTTCTTCTTTATCTTATTGCGCTTGTTACGAACTCGGAACAAAGGAGTCTGAAGGACATATACATGACCTTTCTTTATCAGCTCTGGGAAGAACTGCAGGAAGAAGGTAATAGTAAGCAGACGGATATGCATACCATCAACATCCGCATCGGTAGCAACAATAACCTTGTTATACCTGAGGTTGTCAAGACCGTCTTCGATATCAAGGGCTGACTGAAGAAGATTGAACTCTTCATTTTCATATACCACCTTCTTGGTCAAACCATAGCAGTTAAGTGGCTTTCCACGCAGTGAAAAGACTGCCTGGGTATTTACATCCCTACTCTTTGTAATTGATCCTGAAGCTGAATCACCCTCGGTAATAAAGATGCTGGACTCCTCTTTCCTGTCATTCTTGACATCAGAGAAATGAATGCGGCAATCACGTAGTTTTCTATTGTGGAGGTTGGCTTTCTTTGCACGCTCACGGGCAAGCTTTGTAACACCTGCCATCGCCTTTCTCTCACGCTCGGAAGCCTTTACCTTTTCCTCTATTATTTCTGCGATGTCAAGATTACGGTGAAGGTAGTTATCAACCTCATTTTTTACGAAATCACCGACATATTTATTTACCGAAACTCCATCTGGAGACATCTTGTCAGAACCCAGCTTTATCTTTGTCTGCGACTCAAAGACAGGCTCTTCTACATTTACTGCTATAGCAGCAACAAGTCCATTACGAATATCTCCATATTCGTATTTTCCAAAGTATTCCTTTATGGTACGCGCTATATGCTCTTTAAACGCAGATTGGTGTGTACCACCCTGTGTAGTATGCTGACCATTGACGAAAGAATCATATTCCTCACCATTCTGGTTGGTATGGGTAAAGGCTATCTCTATATCCTCTCCCTGCATGTGGACAATAGGATAAAGAGGCTCACTTGTCATCTGGTCTTTCAACAGGTCTGACAAACCATGACGGGAGATGATGCGACGTCCATTGTACATTATTGCAAGACCTGTGTTGAGATACGTATAGTTTCTCAGCATAGTCTCGACTATATCATCATGAAAAGAGTAGTTTACAAACAAGGTATCATCTGGCTCAAAAGAGATAAAAGTGCCCCTTTCATCGGATGATTTCTCTGTTTTATCACTTACCAAGATACCCTTCTCGAACTTTGCAGTACGAACGTTTCCATCACGATACGAACGCACTTCGAACTTGGAAGAAAGGAAGTTGACAGCTTTTATACCGACACCATTCATACCCACAGACTTTTTAAAAGCCTTTGAGTCATACTTACCTCCAGTATTAAGTTGGCTGACAGCCTCTATCATCTTTCCCTGGGGAATTCCACGTCCATAGTCACGTAATGTGATAGATTTGTTGTCTGTAATATCTATCTCTATGCGATTTCCTTCATGCATGCGGAACTCATCAATACTGTTGTCTATGGCTTCCTTCAACAATACATATATACCATCCTCTGCATGTGAACCGTCACCCATCCTGCCAATATACATACCTGGACGAGTACGGATATGATCTACGTCCGACAGGTGTCGGATATTTTCTTCACTATAGCTTACTGTTTCTAATTCCTCTGCCATCACAATAATTTCTTCTTGTAACTGCGCAATCTTTTTACTGTTTTAGCATCCAAATATTGCCATGCAGACAAAACTCCATCATTTGTCTCCATCATGGCAAGTGTAAGTGCCTGCTTAAAATGATACTTCTGATACCATGGTATGAGATCATTGAAAAGAATGGCATTAGCTCCTTTTGACCTATATTCTGGCAAAACTCCTATAATAAGCAGATCTACGGTTTCCGAATAATGAAACCATTTAGTATATAATGTCTTTAATAATCCTATCCATCCGAAGGGCAACAGACGTCCTCTGTCTGTTTTCTTTAGTGCCTTGGTAAACGAAGGAAATGTAACACCAAATCCCACGATTTCATCGCCCTTATTCTTATCACATATCAATGTAACAAGATTCATGTCTGCAAGGGAAATATAACTCTGAACCATCCGTTCTATTAGAGCATCATCAATTTCCGAAAACTCATACAAGTCTTTATAACACTTGTTCAAAACTTCAAACAGACGGCGTCCAAGACCTTGATATAAAGCCTCTCTCTTTGTCATCTTTTTAGCATGCAAACCATATCGTGTACTAATTATGTTGGCTATTTTTTCAAACTTCTCAGGGACAGCATTTGGCACCTTTACAAGATTCTGTACCCAATCATTATCTTTTGTGAAGCCTAATGCCTCCATGTGTTCCCGATAGTATGGGAAATTATGGTTCGCATGCATTGTTTGCTCATACTCGAATCCTTCTACGAGCATTCCCTCTCTGCCAAGATCTATAAAGCCCATAGGACCAATTATAGTATCCATACCCTTTGACTTACCGTATTCCTCAACCTTCTTTATCAGTGCCTCAGAAACATCATAATCATCGATGAAATCGAAATAACCGAATCTTACGTTCTTGCGTCCCCACTTCTCATTAGCTCGATGATTTATGATAGCTGCTATGCGTCCTACGGTTTTGCCATCCTTATACGCCATATAATACTCTGCTTCACAGTATTCCCAATATGGCTGCGCATCCTTTGCCCCTTTATATAAATCTGCCATTTCTTCGGAGAACAGATATGGACAGGCACAGGGGTCATTACGATATAACTCAGTACGGAAATCGATAAATTTACCGATTTCCGCCTTTGTTGTTATAGTTCTTATTTCTATCATTCACAGTTCCCCGGATATCTGCTTTTCAGATTTCCAGTAAACTTAAATTTGTGGTAGTTTTGACAACGCTTTCTCTATTTCAGCATCTGTTGGAATATAATCCATCATTGAACCCTCATTGTATGCTTTGTATGCATAGAGGTCAAAATAACCAGTACCTGAAAGATTGAAGACAATAGTCTTTGCTTCACCTGTCTTCTTACACTCCAATGCCTCATCAATAGCAGCACGAATAGCATGAGAAGACTCTGGAGCAGGCAAAGTACCCTCTGCACGTGCAAACAGAACAGCAGCCTCAAAGACACTTGTCTGTTCATAGGCACGAGCCTCAAAGAGACCCTGGTCATACAACTCTGAGAGTATTGGACTCATACCGTGGAAGCGAAGACCACCAGCATGGTTGGCACTTGGGATGAACTGAGAACCTACGGTGTACATCTTTGCCAATGGACATATCATACCTGTATCACAGAAATCGTATGCATACTTACCCCTTGTGAAACTTGGACACGATGCTGGTTCTGCACCTATTATCTTGTATTTTGCTTCTCCACGCAGCATCTCACCAAGGAATGGTGAGGCAAAACCACCAAGGTTTGAGCCACCACCAGTACAACCGATGAGAACATCTGGCTTAATACCGTATTTCTTCAGGGCTGCCTGAACCTCCAAACCGATTATCGTCTGATGCAGCAATACTTGATTCAACACAGAACCAAGTTCATAGCGATAACCTGGTGTAGAAGTAGCCACTTCTACTGCTTCAGAGATAGCACATCCCAAAGAACCTGTTGTTCCAGGGAACTCAGCATTAATTTTCTTACCAACTTCTGTTGTCATGCTTGGAGAAGGTATGATGCTTGCACCATATGTGTTTATCACCTCTCTACGGAATGGCTTCTGCTCATAGGAACATTTTACCATATATACCTTACAATCCAAACCAAAATACTGACACGCCATAGAAAGTGCTGTTCCCCACTGTCCTGCACCAGTTTCAGTGGTAACACCCTTAAGTCCCTGCTTCTTTGCATAATAAGCCTGTGCTATGGCTGAATTCAGCTTGTGTGAACCAGAAGTATTGTTTCCCTCAAACTTATAGAAAATCTTGGCAGGGGTGTCAAGTGCCTTCTCAAGGAATTCCGCATGCACCAAAGGTGATGGACGGAACATACGATAGAAGTCCTGAACTTCTTCAGGAATATCAAACCACTTTGTATTATCATCCAACTCCTGCTTGATTAACTCATCACAGAAAATTGGCTGCATATCTTCAAAAGTCAGCGGTTTCTTCGTTCCAGGATTCAATAATGGTGCTGGCTTCTGTTTCATGTCAGCACGCACATTATACCATTTGGTAGGCATCTCCTTCTCGGAGAGATATATCTTATAAGGAATCTTTTCCATTCTTAATTTCTATATATTAATAATTGTTTGTGTATGTGCTGTTAAAAAGGTATCGACATCTTTTAAGACGTCGATACCCTTACTTTTTACCATTAATCAGCCAATTTTGCCGAAATGAATTCTCTATTCAGTCTTGCAATGTTTGCTATTGACTCGTTCTTAGGACAAACAGCTTCACAAGCACGAGTATTGGTACAGTTACCGAAGCCCAGCTCGTCCATCTTTGCTACCATTGCCTTTGCACGCTTTGCAGCTTCAGGTCTTCCCTGTGGAAGAAGAGCCAACTGACTTACCTTACTTGATACAAAGAGCATTGCAGAACCATTCTTACATGCTGCCACACAAGCACCACAACCGATACATGTAGCACAATCCATTGCCTCATCAGCATCCTGCTTAGGGATAAGGATTGCATTGGCATCCTGTGCTTGACCAGCGCGAATAGATGTATAACCACCAGCCTGAATAATCTTATCAAATGCGTTACGGTCAACCATACAGTCCTTAATAACAGGGAAACCTGCTGAACGCCAAGGCTCGACTGTTATTACATCTCCGTCATTAAACTTACGCATATAAAGCTGGCAAGTTGTAGCACCACGCTCTGTCTTACCATGTGGAGTACCATTGATATATAATGAACACATGCCGCAGATACCTTCACGGCAGTCATGATCAAATACAAAAGGTTCCTTGCCCTGATTGATGAGTTGCTCATTCATCATGTCAAGCATCTCGAGGAATGAGGTATCGTCAGGAATATTCTGCATAACCTCTTCATCAAAATGACCCTTTTCCTTTGGTCCATTCTGTTTCCAAAACTTTACAGTTACTGAAATATTTTTAGCCATAATGTTTTTTAGTTTTTGTAGTTACGTGTCTGTACCTTAATTATCTCATACTCAAGAGGCTCCTTTGTGAGTTCAGGTGCTGTCTCGTCATTGCCCTGATACTCCCATGCACCAACATAGAAGAAGTTCTTGTCATCACGCTTTGCTTCACCTTCCTCTGTCTGGTGTTCTTCACGGAAGTGTCCACCACAAGACTCTTCACGATGAAGAGCATCATAAGCAATAAGCTCACCCATCAGGATAAAGTCACGGAGATGGATAGCCTTGTCAAGTTCTACGTTAAGTCCTTCCTTAGAACCAGGAACGAAGAGGTTCTCATTGAATTCCTTACGGAGTTCCTTAAGTAACTTCAAGCCTTCTTCAAGACCTTCCTTTGTACGACCCATACCAACATGTTCCCACATAATATGACCGAGTTCCTTATGGATAGAATCAACAGAACGCTTACCCTTGATATTCAACAGACGATCCTGTTCTGCGTCAACAGCTTTCTCTGCTTCAGCAAACTCTGGTAAATCTGTAGATACCTTAGGCCATATCTCCTGGTCTGCAAGATAATTCTGAATTGTGTATGGAAGAACAAAATATCCATCAGCAAGACCCTGCATCAAAGCAGAAGCACCCAAACGGTTAGCACCATGATCAGAGAAGTTACATTCACCGATAGAGAACAGACCAGGAATTGTTGTCTGCAATTCATAGTCAACCCAAATACCACCCATTGTATAGTGGATAGCAGGGAATATCATCATTGGCTTGTAATAATCAAAACCATCCTTAGAATAAACGAATTCACCGGGATTTACGTCTGTAATCTCTTCATACATATCGAACAGGTTACCATAACGCTGGCGAATCTCATCTATACCAAGACGCTGGATAGACTCTGAGAAATCAAGGAATACAGCAAGACCTGTATTATTTACACCAAAGCCCTTATCACAACGCTCCTTTGCAGCACGAGATGCCACATCACGTGGTACGAGGTTACCAAATGCCGGATAGCGACGCTCCAGATAATAGTCTCTGTCCTGCTCAGGTATTTCCCAACCCTGCTTTGTACCTGCCTGAAGTGCTTTTGCATCTTCGATATTCTTCGGAACCCAGATACGACCATCATTACGCAGAGATTCTGACATGAGGGTCAACTTTGACTGGTTGTTGCCATGAACAGGAATACATGTTGGGTGAATCTGTACATATGATGGATTTGCCATCATAGCACCCTTACGGTAACACTGTATAGCAGCAGAGCAGTTACAGCCCATTGCATTGGTAGAAAGGAAGTATGTATTTCCATAACCACCAGTTGCTATTACAACAGCATTTGCAGAGAAACGCTCAAGCTTTCCAGTTACAAGGTTTTTAGCAATAATACCACGAGCACGACCATTGATAATAACAACGTCTTCCATCTCGTAACGAGTATAAAGCTTCACCTTACCCTTTTGCACCTCCTTTGAAAGAGAAGAATAAGCACCCAGCAACAGCTGCTGACCAGTCTGACCCTTTGCATAGAAAGTACGGCTAACCTGTGCACCACCGAAAGAACGGTTGGCAAGCATACCACCATATTCACGAGCAAAAGGAACACCTTGTGCTACACACTGGTCAATAATATTATTCGATACCTCTGCCAGACGGTAAACGTTTGCTTCACGAGCACGATAGTCACCACCTTTTACAGTATCATAGAAAAGACGATATACAGAGTCACCATCATTCTGGTAGTTCTTTGCTGCATTGATACCACCCTGCGCAGCAATAGAGTGAGCACGACGTGGAGAATCTTGAATACAGAAGTTAAGTACGTTGAAACCCATCTCTGCAAGAGAAGAAGCAGCACTGGCACCTGCCAATCCAGTTCCCACAACTATGATGTCGAGTTTCAGTTTATTCTTAGGGTTTACCAAACGCTGATGGGCTTTAAATTCTGTCCATTTTTGTGATACTGGTCCCTGAGGTATTTTTGAATTTAATGTTTTTGCCATTTTTTCTTACGTTTTAAGTTTTCCGTTTTCAACTCTTCTTTTATTAGCAGCAATGGCTTTCAATGAAGAACCACAGCACTACAATAGCAAAACCTGCACAAAGTAGTGAAACGTATGCTATACCGATAATCTTCCAACGTGTAAACCACACTTTTCCATTCATACCGATTGTTTGGAGGGCACTCCAAAAACCATGTGTCAAATGACACCACAGAGCAGCAATCCAAATGAGATATACCACTACATAAGCACCATTGCTGAATGTTTGCCTAATCCAGTAAACACCATCTGTGCTATGAGCCAAATCTCCAGTTCCAGTGAGATCTACGAACATCATCTTTGCCCAGAAATTCACTAAATGAAGAACCAAGCCGATGATAACTATCAAACCGAGAACCAACATGTTCTGACTTGCCCATTCTACCTTTGAAGGCTTCTCTGTTACAGCATAACGTTCTGAACCACGAGCAGCCTTATTCTGCATAGTTAGAATAAAGGCATAAATGATGTGAATAACTGCCAATGCTGCGAGTCCTATTGTTGCTACTACTGCATACCAGTTAGCACCAAGGAGTTCGCAAATCATGTTGTAGCCCTCTTCTGAGAACAAAGCCACTACATTCATTGACATGTGGAAAGTGAGGAACAAGATAAGGCATAGACCTGTTACAGACATGATTACCTTACGTCCAATTGAAGAATTAAATAACCACATAAGCTTTTGTTGTTAAGATATTTATTGTTAAGTTAAGATAAGTTTTTACGTTTCATGCACGTATTTCGGGCACAAAGATAATAAGAAAATGCGAATTTTCAAAGAAAATAGGTAAGAAATTCAAAAAAAAAGATTACTTTTGCACCAAAATTTATAAAAATGGACAACTTTTCTTATGATGTCATAGTTGTAGGGGGAGGGCATGCTGGATGTGAAGCTGCTCATGCTGCTGCATGTATGGGGGCTCATACATGCCTTATCACCATGGATATGAATAAAATTGCACAAATGTCATGCAATCCAGCTGTTGGTGGTATCGCTAAAGGACAGATTGTTCGAGAAATCGACGCTTTGGGAGGAGCCATGGGAATAGTTACAGATTCTACTGCTATTCAATTCCGAATGCTCAACAAGAGCAAAGGTCCTGCAATGTGGAGCCCACGAGCACAATGCGACAGAGGAAAGTTTATATGGAAGTGGCGAGAAATTCTCGATTCTACCGACAATTTAGATATATGGCAAGACCAGGTTGAAGAGCTTATTATAGATAATGATTCTTCAAATAACATACCTTCTGTTTCCGGTGTAAAAACCATTTGGGGAAATGAACTTCATGCTCCCTGTGTGATAATTACAGCAGGAACATTTTTAAATGGTATAATGCACGTTGGAAGGAAGATGATTGCAGGCGGACGGTGTGCAGAACCTGCTGCATTACATCTTACGGAAAATATCAATGCTCTCGGTATCAATTCCGCTCGTATGAAGACAGGTACTCCTGTTCGTATTGATAAACGTTCTGTACATTTTGAAGATACGACCGAACAACCAGGAGAAGGCGTTTCAAGCCTATTCAGTTTTCTTGATTTGTCCACAGAAAATCTGAAACAGCCAATCCTGGAGCAGTTGTCATGCTGGCTATTAAACACAACTCCAGAATGTCATGAAATACTAAAATCAGGATTTGCCGATTCACCTCTCTATAATGGACAGATTAAATCCATTGGACCTCGTTATTGTCCTTCTATTGAGACAAAATTACATACCTTTCCGGATAAGGACCATCATCCTCTCTTTTTGGAACCAGAAGGGACGAATACAAACGAAATGTATCTCAATGGATTTTCGTCTTCCCTCCCTATGGAAATACAATTGGAGGCTTTGAAAAAGATTCCAGCTCTACGAGATATCAGAATTTATCGTCCCGGCTATGCTATAGAATATGATTTCTTCGACCCTACACAACTTTATCATTCCCTGATGTCAAAAAAATGTAATGGATTATTCTTCGCAGGTCAGGTAAATGGTACAACTGGTTATGAAGAAGCTGCTGCACAAGGTATTATGGCAGGCATAAATGCCACATTATATGCAGGGCATAATTCTGCAGACAAAGATTTTTCATCTTCATCCTTCACCCTTTCAAGAGATGAAGCATATATTGGCGTCCTAATAGATGATCTTGTGACGAAAGGTGTTGATGAACCTTATCGCATGTTTACTTCAAGAGCAGAATACCGCATCCTGTTGCGACAAGATAATGCAGACACAAGACTTACTGAAAAAGCATATAACATAGGATTAGCTACCAGGGAGCGATATGATTTATGGAAAATCAAGCAAGAAAAGGTTGACCATATAATATCATATTGCAATAATAAAAAAATAAAAGGCAAACTAATAAGCGAAATCATTTCAAGACCAGAAGTTGACCTTAACGAGTTATACCCTACCCTACCCCACCTTTGCGATTATATTGATAAGATTCCTGAATCAAATCGATTGGAGGTTACCAGGTCAGCAGAAACATGTATTAAATACGCTGGATATATAGAACGCGAAAAAGCAACCGCAGAAAAAATGCACCGACTTGAAAATATTCGTATCCGCAATCATTTTAATTACGAAGATATACAAAGCCTATCCACCGAAGCGCGCCAGAAATTAACATCTATAAACCCCGAGACATTAGCACAGGCTTCTCGTATTCCAGGGGTCTCTCCATCAGACATTAATGTGTTGTTGGTGCTCTTAAAAAGATAGATGTTTCACAGCTCCAAATCCTTAGTAAAATTGGGCGTTCCACGCCCGTGGAACATACATAAACAGAATGTTTCACGACTTTCGCAATAAGCTGTATATCAACATTTTAACAAATCAATGTTTCACGTGAAACATAAGAATAATGAGAGGTTGTCATACCTCAAAAATATTGTGGCTGCAATGCCCGAAAAACCTGGTTCATATCAGTTCTACGATGTGGATGGAATTATTATTTATGTAGGAAAAGCAAAACGCCTAAAAAGCAGGGTAAGTTCATATTTTCATACAGAAGTTGACCGATTCAAGACGAAGGTATTAGTTTCAAAAATTTATGATATTTCATATACTGTTGTCAATACAGAAGAGGATGCTTTGCTGCTTGAAAACTCCCTCATAAAAAAATACAACCCGAGATATAATGTCCTCCTAAAGGACGGGAAAACCTATCCTTCAATTTGTATTACGGGAGAATACTTTCCACGCATTTTCAAGACCCGAACCATAAACAAAAAATATGGTACATACTATGGTCCATATTCGCATTTGGGATCTATGTATGCAGTATTGGATTTAATAAAGAAACTATATCGTCCGAGGACATGTAGATTTCCCATAGCGAAAGAAGGAATTTTAGCTGGAAAATATAAGCCCTGTCTGGAATATCACATAAAGAATTGTGGAGCACCTTGCGTCGGGAAACAATCTTGGGAAGATTATCAAACAAATATATCGCAGGCACGCGAGATATTAAAAGGAAATACTCAAGAGATAATCCTGCATACCAAAGCCGAAATGAATAAGGCTGCAGAAGAATTACGATTTGAGGATGCAGAAAACTACAAAAAACAACTTCTGCTGATAGAACAATTCTGCGCAAAGAGTGAGGTGGTTAGTAATACTATTACGGATGTGGATGTCTTCACTTTGGATAACGAGAATTCCCCTACCCTATTCATAAATTATTTGCATGTAAAAAATGGTGCGATAAACCAATCCTTTACATACGAATACAAACAAAAGCTTGACGAAACAGAGGAAGATCTCCTAATATCGGCAATTATAGAAATACGGGAAAGATTCCAGTCATCTGCAAAAGAGATATTAGTTCCATTTGAAATAAAATGGGAAATCCCTAATACCACCTTTTTTGTCCCACAAAGAGGTGATAAACACCATTTACTCGAACTTTCATACATGAATTGCAGACAATACCGCGTTGACAGATTAAAGCAAAGCGATAAGCTAAACCCTGAACAGAAATACACCCGCCTGATGAAAGATCTTCAACAAAAGCTTAATTTGCCTAAAATTCCATATCACATCGAGCTTTTTGATAATTCTAATATCTCAGGAACGGATGCTGTTGCTGGATGTGTGGTTTATAAAGGAATGAAAAAATCGACAAAAGACTACCGAAAATATAACATTAAAACCGTAGAAGGTGCCGATGATTACGCATCGATGCAAGAGGTTGTAAGAAGGAGATACAGCAACACAGACAATCCCCTACCCGACCTCATTATTTGTGATGGTGGAATCGGACAAATGCATTGTGTAGAAGAGGTTGTTACAAAAGAGTTAGATTTATATATTCCTATTGCAGGTCTTGCTAAAAATGATAAGCATAGAACTCAGGAATTACTATTCCTTAAACCAAAAGATGACGGAAATACCGAATGCATGACAATTCAACTGAAGCCAGAAAGTGAATTGTTTAGATGCCTAACACAGATGCAAGATGAAGTACATAGATATGCTATTACATTCCATCGCGATAAACGCTCTAAACATGCTCTACATTCAGAATTAGACGAAATAAACGGTATAGGACCAAAGACAAAAGAACTTTTGATCCATCATTACAAGAGCATAAAAAGGTTACAAGAAGCTATAAAAAATAATGAATATAATGAGCTTATTACATTAGTTGGAAATTCAAGAGCAGAAATATTAATTAAACATTTTAAATAGAATGAAAGATTTAAAAGAAATTATTGCAAAAGCAAGTGAGAATGATACCCAAGACGTAAAGAGATTTCTCTTCGGTTCCATCGAATATACCAGCTTAAAGTGTACAGATAGTGAACAAAGTATCATAGCATTTGTTGACAGGGTAAATAAATGGGATGATGAAAGACCTGATTTACCACATCCGGCAACAATATGTGTTTATCCATGTTTTGCAGAAGCAGTAAAAGAATATCTTCAGGTTGAAGGAATCGAAATCGCATGTGTGAGTGGTAGTTTTCCAAGTTCACAAACATTCCTTGAGGTAAAAACAATAGAAACTGCATTAGCTATTAAGGATGGTGCTACCGAAATAGATATGGTAATGCCAGTAGGAAAATTTCTGAGTGGTGATGAACAAGGTGTTACCGATGAAATCACCGAAATTAAAGCCGTCTGCGGTCCTGATGTCCCTCTGAAGGTAATACTTGAGACAGGATGCCTGCAAACTCCTGAAAACATCCGTAAAGCGTCTTTTCTGGCAATGAATGCTGGAGCTGACTATATTAAAACAAGCACAGGAAAAGAAAAGATTTCAGCTACTCCTGAAGCAGCATACATTATGTGCCAATGCATAAAAGAGTATTATGAAAAAGAAGGTAGAATGGTCGGTTTTAAACCTGCAGGAGGTATAAATTCCACGATGGATGCGATAATTTATTATACTATCGTAAAAGAAGTTTTAGGAGAAAAATGGCTAAATAACAGACTATTCCGCTTAGGAACATCACGTTTAGCAGATATTCTTATAGAAGAATTAGAATAATCTTATTTATTACGTTCTATAACATAATCGAGGTATGCGATGAAAGCAGATTTAAGACTGGGATCGTGTACCTCGTTATTTATAAATTCCATTGCTTCTTCTCGAATTTCCATCATCTTTTCTTCTGCATACTTTATACCCCCTTGTTCCTTTGTAAAAGCGATTAAACGGGCTATTTCTGCATCAGATGCCTTACGAGATTTCACAGACATTGCTATCTGTTTCATTTCAGAATTATCAGATGATAAAACAGCATAGATAGCAGGTAAGGTTAACTTTCCTTCCAACATATCATTTCCAGTTGGTTTTCCTATCTCTTCTGAATTATAGTAATCAAAGATATCATCCTTTATCTGGAAAATCATTCCTATTTTTTGTCCAAATAATCGGGCTTTTTCTATCGATTTTGCCGAAGCATTTACAGACATAGCCCCCATAGCACTGGCAGCTTCGAATAATGCTGCTGTTTTCTTTCGAATCACTTCATAGTATGCTTCTTCCGAAATCTTTTCAGACACATTACTTGTAAGTTGAAGTATTTCTCCATCAGAAAGAGTCTGTCCCAATATAGAGAGATATCTTACGATTTCAATATCCTTACTGTCAGAAACGTTTATAAGAGCAGTCGAAAGGATATAATCACCGACTAAAACGGCAATTTTATTATCATATATAGCATTTACAGAAGCTTGTCCACGACGGGTAGATGACTCATCTACTATATCATCATGAATAAGTGTAGCAGTGTGCAGCATCTCCAAACCGATACCGGCACGCATTGTTGTTTCCGTTACCTCACCATATAGCTTTGCTGTTAATAAAAGCAATATAGGACGCATACGCTTTCCATTACGTTGCTTAATATAATCCAGAGCTTGTTTTAATATACCATCTTTATGCTCCAAAGATGCGTTATACTTCGCGGTGAAATCACTTAATTCCGCCTCTATAGGTTGATTAATTATAGATAAAATATCACTCATATTTTATAGAATACGGATGCAAAGTTACTAAAAATTTTTTAATTGACAAAAAAACTATTGATTACTAATTCCTATTTCCTATTTTTTTATTAACTTTGCACACATCTATAAAACAGGACATGAGTAAATTATTTCTTATTGATGCATATGCGATTATATATCGAAGCTATTATGCTTTGATGAAATCGCCAAGAATTAACAGTAAAGGGCTTAATACAAACGCTATTATAGGTTTTTGCTTTACATTGCGTGATATACTCCAGAAACAAAAGCCTACACATATAGCAGTTGCCTTTGATCACGGAAAAACATTTCGTCATGATATATTTCCGGCATACAAAGCACAACGCCAGGAAATGCCAGAAGACATACGCCTTGCAATACCCATTATAAAAGATATACTAACAGCACTAAATATTCCTATACTACAGGTTGCGGGCTTTGAAGCTGACGATATTATCGGCACTTTAGCAAAGAGAGCAGAAAACGATGGAATGGACGTTTTTATGCTCACCCCAGACAAGGATTACGCCCAGTTGGTGACTGATAAGATACATGTTTTCAAACCTCGTCACGGAGGTGGATATGAGGATATGGGACCTAAGGAAGTAACCCAAAAGTATGGAATTGAAGATACCTTACAGGTAATAGACCTTCTTGGGCTTATGGGTGACTCCAGCGATAACTATCAAGGATGTCCTGGGGTAGGGGAGAAGACAGCAGTAAAACTTATTCAACAGTTTGGCAGTATCGAAAAAATGCTCGAAAACACCGACAAGATTAAAGGTCACACTCGGTTAAAAGTTGAAGCTGCTGCCGATGATATACGATTATCAAAATATCTGGCTACAATCCGACAAGATGTTCCTATTGATATCTCATTAAATGAAATGAGATTGAAAAAATTCAATGAACCAAAGTTAGAAGAAATTTTTGAGGAACTGGAATTTAAAGCCTTTGCACAAAAATTTTTAGGACATCGCCTAAAGCAAGATAAGAGCGAGAATGTAAAAAAACATTCCGAAGTGCAAACAAACGTTAACAAACAGTTGTCTCTCTTTGACGATTTTGCAACCGATGACCCAGAAGATTTCAAAAATTCGATTCTCGCGAGCCCTACAGACACCACAAAAAACATAAAAATCATTGAAAATGAGACTGATATGGAGGATTTTTGTGGACTTATGGCTCACAATAGAAAATTTGCTTTTAGCGTTGAAGGAACCTCAAAAAACGGAATTGAAGCCAAATTAAAGACAATTTCATTTGCTACCGATAAAGAAACGGTTTATCAGCTTATAATGACATCTTATGAGTCAGATAATGAATGGAAGAAGAATAAACTGCAAATGATTTTCTCTGATGCCAACTGTGAGAAGATTACCCAAAATGCCAAATATGCCATTCAGGTATTATATAATAGTGGTATAAAAATAAAAGGTAACATTTGGGACACAATGGTTGCCCACTATCTAAAAAATCCAGATTTGCATCATAACAGGGACTATTTTGAGTCAATGTTTCACGTGGAACAACCTGCCACTTTGTTAGCAACGAAGGGGAATTTGGAAGCAGAACTGGAGAAAACCGGTATGTTAAAACTGTTTGAAGAAGTAGAGATGCCTCTTATTCCAGTACTTGCAGAAATGGAACTGAATGGTATCAGGATAGATACCAATGCATTAAAGGAAGCAGAAAAAGACTTATCCACAAGATTACTTCAAATAGAAACAGAAATATACAACCTGGCAGGAGGGCAGTTCAATATATCATCTCCAAAGCAAGTGGGTGAGATACTCTTTGGAAAGCTTCATCTGATGGAGAAGCCCAAGAAGACAAAGACTGGACAATATGTCACCAACGAGGAGATTCTCAATTCCTTGAAATCAAAGAATCCTATTGTTGAGAAAATATTGTCTTATCGTGCTATGAAGAAACTTCTCAGCACCTATATAGAAGTTCTTCCTACACTTATAAATCCAAGAACAGGTCATATTCACACAACCTTTAATCAATGTATTACTGCAACAGGACGATTGTCTTCTTCTGATCCAAACTTACAGAATATTCCTGTTCGTACAGAGGATGGTAAAGAGATACGTAAGTGTTTCATTCCAGAGCCTGGAGAGGAACTTTTCTCATGCGACTATAGCCAGGTAGAATTGCGTATTATGGCGTCATTGTCAGGGGATAAGAACATGATAGAAGCCTTCCTTCATGGTCAAGATATCCATGCTGCTACATCAGCCAAGATATTCCACAAACCAATAGAAGAGGTTACGAAACTGGAGCGTCGAAAAGCCAAGAGTGCAAACTTCGGCATCATATATGGTATAACAGCATTTGGTCTTGCTCAGGACCTCGGCATAGACCGTAAGGAGGCAAAAGCGCTTATAGATGGTTATTTCGAGAATTTCCCTCATGTGATGGATTTTATTGAGGAATGTAAGCAGAAAGTGAGAGAAACAGGATATGCCGTTACCATAATGGGACGAAGACGTTATCTGCCAGATATAAATTCAAATAATGGCACTGTTCGTGCCTTTGCTGAGCGCAATGCTGTCAATGCACCTATTCAGGGTTCTGCTGCTGATATCATGAAGATAGCAATGGTACATGTCTATCAACGCCTGAAGAGAGAAAACCTGAAAACAAAAATGCTCTTACAGGTTCATGATGAACTTATCTTTTCTGTTCCAACAGAAGAGAAGGGTAGGGTAGGGGATATTGTCAAGGAAGAAATGGAAAATGCCTATCATCTTGCTGTGCCACTTCTTGCAGAAGGAGGATGGGGCAAAAACTGGTTAGAGGCACATTAACTTTATATTATGAGAAAACTATTATACCTTTATATTCTTTTTCTGCCCCTGTTGTTACCTGCACAAGATTACAGCAAAATGTCACACAGCCTTCGACAGAAGGTCAAAGAGGTAGAAGTGGTTAATCATTCAAAGAGTGCAGTTAGAAAATCATCAAACTCTTTTTCTGAGCAAACCATCTTTGCTCTCGTTAAGTGTAGTGGTGATATTGTTGAAGACTATTGCCTTTCCCATCGTGGAGATATTCATATTGTCCGAATGCCCATTTCTAAGATTATTGAACTATCAAAGGACAGCAAAGTTGTTAGAATAGAGTCAGAGCCAAGCAATACATCTTTAACCAACGATAGTGCAAGGTCTGTTGTAAATGCCAATATTATTCACCAGGGTGGGGGAGAGCTGCCATCTGCCTTTGACGGCACAGGAGTCCTTATAGGAATACAAGATATGTCTTTCGACTATAACCATCCTACATTTCTGTCAAAAAAGGATAATCACTCACGCATTCAGCGTGTATGGGACATGCTTGATGGTATAGAATATCAAACCTATGATTCCCTTTCCAATTTTCCTATTGGTAAACTCCTATTGCCAGAAGCTATCTCTGTAAAGGACCATAGTACCGACAGCAAAATAAATTTTCATGGCACACATACTGCAGGAACAGCAGCAGGAAGCGGATATGACACTCCGTATGGTGGTATGGCACCAGAAGCAGACTTGTATTTTGTAAACTGTTTCTTTGATAACAATATTGAACTTATTCCTGAAGAAAAAAGAAACCTCTACAATTCGTCAGCATTTGAATTGCTTGGCTTCCAAAACATCTTTAACTATGCAGATTCTATTGGTCAACCTTGTGTCGTCAGCCATAGTGCTGGTAGCTATGGTGACATAACAGGAGAAAAAGCTTTATATAACGAATATCTGCAAAAGATGTTGGGACCAGGAAAAATTCTTGTTTCTTCAGCAGGAAATGAGGGTAAGAACGGATATATCATGTATAAAGAAGCTTCTCAAGAGTCAGTGGGAGGATTGCTGACAAGGAATTCAACAAATCCCCTGTTCCTTGCAATCAGCAGCAGTAAGGCGCTTACATTCACAATAACTGACAGCAGCAAACCAGAAGACAAGCGTTCATATACATTCACTCCTGAATACGAAACAACCATATCAGATACTATAGCCTCTCTTGACAGTCTTGTAATAGAAACCTTCTGCTATGAAGATGAATACAATGAGGGTAGAGTAGGATATGACATAGGTTTTTATGAGGGCAATAAGAAATTCTCGGACAAGGACTATTCTATCACTATTTCCGGAGCTGATGCTGATGCAAGGATACATATACAATATGGTAAGATAGAAGGAGCCACATGTGGTGGCAACACCTATTGTCCAGGCGAACTAAATGGTGTCATCTGTGTTGGCAGTTCTTCATGGCGCGATTCCTATATTAACCTTGATGGACAAAAATATACCAGCCAAGATGGTACAAATGGTGTAAAGGCTCCTTTCTCCTCCATAGGTCCTGCTCTTAGCGGCATTACGAAACCAGATGTAGTAGCTCCTGGAGTACATATCATCTCTGCATACAACAGAACCTATCAGGAAACGTCTCCTGCAATCAACAGAAGCAGATTTATTGCTAAGTCTTCATACAACAATCATGACTATTACTGGATGGCTAATAGCGGAACATCTATGTCTGTCCCTGTAGTGTCTGGAATTGTTGCCCTATGGCTGCAGGCAAAACCAGATCTTACAACTAAGGAGATAATAGATGTAATAGCACATACGGCAAAGCATAATGACCCTTCACTTAGCTATCCTAATAATCAATATGGATATGGAGAGATAGATGCTTACAAAGGACTGCTCTACATATTGAACCTTACAGATATAGAAGGACTATCGACACAACATATCATAGAAGCAAAGGTTCGTCCTCT
>DJWZ01000050.1 GCA_002449535.1 Prevotellaceae bacterium UBA7017
AAGTCAAAGAAACGTATGACTGGTAATGGTCTGCCTATTCCTGAGCGTGAGGTGTCATTCTCACAACAGTCTATTTCTACAAAGGAATTTGAAGGACTTGGTATTACCTCTATTGATGAGGCACTGCAAGGTCGTATCGCCGGACTTGATATCGTAGGTAACGGCGGTGGACTGGGTTCTGGTTCTACAATGCGTCTGCGTGGTTCTACATCACTCTCTGGCGCTACTTCTTCTAACCCATTGATAGTTGTCGATGGTAATGTCCGTGAAGAACTTGACCTTACAAACTTCGATAGCTCTACTGCTAACGAAGAACAGTTTGCCGAACTCCTTAACGTGAATACTGAGGATATCGCATCTATCACAGTGCTTAAAGATGCTGCCGCAACCGCTATATACGGTTCTAAGGGTGGTAATGGTGTCATAGAGCTTACAACAAAGCGTGGTACTCGCGGTAAACCAAAAGTAACCTATTCAGGTAAGGTGACATTCAAGACACAGGGTGCCGGTGCCAAACTGCTGAATGGTGATGACTACACCATGTTGCTCAAAGAGGCATACTTCAATCCAAAACAGGATGACGCTGCATCTGCTAACGTTAACGAGATTAACTATAATCCAGACTTCTCGGAATATCAGCAGTATAACAACAATACAGACTGGCTGGATGCCGTAACACAGACAGGTATCCTGCAGAACCACTATGTAACAATACAGGGTGGTGGTGAGAAGGCTGTCTTCCGTCTCTCTGGAGGTTTCGACCAAGAACGCGGTACTGCTATCGAAGATAAGATGAGACGTTTGTCAACTCGTGTAAACCTTGACTACAACATCTCTGAGCGCATTCGTGTACAGACCAACTTCTCTCTCGTATATACCAAGTATAATCATAACTATTCTGACCTTTATGGTACAGCCCTCATTAAGATGCCTAATATGGCAATATATGAGGAAGACAAGAATGGTAATCCGCTTGGCACATATTATAACATGATTCAGTCGGGTCCTTACATTGGCAACGCTATCTTCGAAAATGACCAGCGTAAGTATGTAAACCCTGTTGCCTTGGCAAATCTGGCAAAGTCTAACGAATCAAGATACAGCATTATTCCAGAGCTCATCCTTAACTATGAACTTCTCGGTATGGACGAAGATCATCATCGTCTTACATGGAGGGGTCAGGTGTATATGGATGTATATAACAACTATACTGATAAATTCTATCCAAACGCCCTCGTTTCAACTTCTTGGAATGCAGGTGTAAACACTTCTTACGAGGGTAGTGCAAAGAACGTATATTTCGGAACGAAGCATACTCTGACTTTCACACCTTCTTTCAACAATAAGGACCATACGATGTTGACAATGGGACGCTTCGAGTTGAAGAGCGGTTCACAGACTGGTCAGGGCGTTTCCGGAACAGGTCTGGCATCTGGTGGTGTAGAGTCACCGACAGCAGGCGGCATAGTAAACAACCCAAGTGCATACTACTTTGAAGACAAGCAGTTGTATTTCACTTTCTCTAACCACTATGCATATAAGAGTCGTTATATGATAGACGTTTCACTGCGTATTGATGGTACTACGAAGTTTGGTCCTCAGAAGAGATGGGGCTACTTCCCCGCAGTATCTCTCCGCTGGAATGCTATTGATGAGAAATTCATGGAGTCAATAAAAGGAAATTGGCTCAGCATGCTCTCTATCCGTCCTTCATGGGGACTTGTGGGTAATGCTCCAAATAAGAACTACCTCTATACATCACAGTATGTATCAGCAGCTTCTTACCTGGGTATGAATACGATGGCTCCAAGAAACTTGAGACTTACAGACCTGAGTTGGGAAAAAGTGTCAACCTTCGGCTTGGGCTTCGACCTCGGTTTCTTGAACGACCGTATCACAGCAACATTCGAACTGTATAACTCTACACGTTCAGACATGCTTATGGGTGGCTATGTAATACCATCAAATGCTGGTTTCACAGCACTTGACTACAGAAACACAGGTAAGCTCCGCAATACAGGTTGGGAATTCCATGTCAATACAAATAAACTTATCAAGAAGGGTAAGTTCTATATGGATGTCAATGTCAACTTTGCTAACAACCGAAGCGAGTTGCTCGAGATGGATGAGAACGTGCTGAGAGGTATGAATTCCACATTCGATAATGTGAACCGTCAGGTATTGTCGTATGTTAAAGTTAAGAATCCTCTGAACTCTATCTACGGTTTCCGTTCTAAAGGAGTATATCAGTATCAGTATGAGACAGCTAAGAATATGGTGACAGGTAATGTTGTACCAGAATCTCTTAACGGATACAGGGTATTCAACGCAGATGGTAGCGTGAATGGTGCTGCCACATTGCAGAATGCTATTAATGGCGGTGTAACATTCCCTGTTGCCGTCAATGAAGGTGGACAGATAATTACTGATGAGGAGGGTTCTCCGCTTCAGCAGAAGTTCAACTTTACAAATATTGGTACAGGTAAGAATTACTCTTTCAAAGGTGGTGATGCTATCTATGAAGATGTAAACCATGATGGTCAGATAAATAACCTGGATATCGTTTATCTCGGTTCTTCTCTGCCAAAGTTGACTGGTGGTTTCGGATTCTCACTCAACTATGGTGATTGGAGATTCAATGCTCAGTTTACATATCGTGTGGGTGTTGATATCATCAATCTGGCACGTCTTGACAACGAGGCGATGTCAAGCAACAACAACCAGAGCGAGGCTGTAAACTACCGTTGGCGTAAAGAAGGTGATATTACATCTATACCACGTGCAATGTATGGAGGTGATTCTAACTACAACAGACTCATTTCCGACCGCTTCGTGGAAGATGGCTCATACCTTCGTTGCGGACACATGACGCTGTCTTATACCATCAGGAAGGCTATGCTCAAGAAGTGGGGAGTGCCACTGTCACGTTGCGCTCTGTCTTTCACAGCGTATAACCCATTCGTAATTACTAAATACACAGGTGTTGACCCAGATATCTCGGCTTCTACCTATAATCCTGCACAGGATAACGGTAGATTGCCACGTACAAAGAACTACACCTTCAGTCTCACCGTTGACTTCTAAAACATTGACAAGACTATGAAGACAATAAGAAAATATATACTGGGTGCTATGGCACTTACGCTGGGGCTCACTTCATGTGGAGACTACCTTGATGTAAAACCCCGCGATATTATTACCCTTGAGAACTTCTGGAATGAAAAGTCCGATATCGAAAGCGTGATAGCAGGATGCTATACCGTGATGGCAGAGGAGGAAATTACAGCCAGAATGATGATATGGGGCGAGTTCCGTTCAGAGAATGTCAATATTGCCGATGAGACAAAGGACCCAAGCTTGACACTCGCACTGAAGGAAGGTATTAATGCAACAAACTGGTACACTAACTGGAGGGCGTTCTATAATGTTATCAATCGTTGTAATACTGCTATCTATTATGCTAATGAGGTAGCATCGAAAGACCCTTCATATACTGCCAGCGAGGTCGGTGCTCACATTGCTGAGGCTACGGCAATACGTTCACTGATGTATTGGTACCTCATACGTACATTCCGTAATGTACCTTATACAGAAGAGGCTTTCCTTGATGATACTCAACAGTTCGCTATTCCTGTATCATCGTTTGACGATGTGCTGGGTAAGTTGATAGCTTCTCTTGAGGCTGTGAAGGATAATGCAGTTTCTTCTTACCCAGAGGTAAGCGATGAGAATAGCTTGGCTAACTATTATAACACAGGTCGCATCACACGTTGGGCAATCTATGCTATGCTGTCTGATATGTATCTGTGGCAGCAGAACTATGACAAGTGTATTGAATATTCTCAGGCTATAATCGATTATAAGAAGGAAAAAATCAAGGAGAACAAAAAATATAATCTGAGTGACTTTGACAAGTTTGGTGGATATCCTATCATACCAACACGTTCAAGGGAGAATACTTATGGTAATGCGTTTACGGAGATTTTCATAAAAGGTAACAGCATTGAGAGTATCTTCGAACTTAACTATACGAAGACTGGTAATGCTGCAAATTCTCCGTCTAACGTTCCTGCAAGTAACTTCTATGGAAATATGGACCGTTCTCCATTTGTGACTTATTCTTCTTATGTCGGACTTGATGAGACACAGGAGACATATAGAGTTTATGATTCACAGAACAAGGGACTTGATGCACGTGGATACGAGAACTTCTATTCTAACTGGACACCTGCAATGATACGTAAGTTTACAATTGCATATCCTGGTCCGTTGCAGATATACTTTACTTCTGCTTCTGTAGATAATATAACAAAAGGTATATCATCAGGTTTGCCTTATGGTACTGGTAAGGAATATGCCTCTTACAACAAGTCTAACTGGATAATTTACCGTCTTACAGACGTTATGTTGATGCAGGCAGAGGCTTATGCCTTAAAGATTGCTGAAACGGAGGGAAATGTTTCTTCTGACGTTGACAAAAATTACTTACAGAAGGCATTCAACTTGGTAAATGCTGTCAACAAACGTTCGGTAATGCAGTATCCTCTCAAGGACACATTGACAACTGCTAATATCAAGACCAAGAAAGCTATCACAGACTTGGTATATCAGGAGCGTAACCGCGAACTGATGTTTGAGGGTAAGCGCTATTATGACCTTGTAAGACGCTCTCTAAGAGAGAACCCGACGTCTTCTATAAAGAACGAATATCTGCGTTCACAGGCTAAGAACAAGTCAACGGCTCTCGAGAATACCATCAATACAAGGTTTGCACTGGAAGATGCTCTCTTCTGGCCATACTACAATGATGAGGTGAAGATAAACCAATATCTCAGGGAAGCACAGAACCGTGCTTATAGCAGTGGAGAAACAGAAGAATAATTCATTACAAAATTTCAATACATTCAGAACTATGAATAAGATAAAATATATGTCGGGAATAGTGCTGTTGTTAGCACTTGTACTGGTCTCTTGTTCTGACAAACCCAGTGCAGACAACTATTCCACTTTCACAGCGAGGATGATGAGTGACTACTTGAAGGAATTCCCAGAGTACTCATATTTCACAGAGATAGTCAATCATGCTGTGCCTGCTGATGAAAGTTCTACAAGCGGAAAACTTATGGATCAGCTTTCTGCTTACGGTCATTATACGCTTTTCTTGCCAGACAACAATGCGATAATGAACTATCTCAACAATGAACGTCACATAACGTTTGAAGAACTATTGAGTAATGGAGCATTGTGTGATACGATTGCCCGTACTCATCTCTTGCCAGAGATTTACCTCACCTCTGACATGCCGACAGGTGTGCTTCCTACACAGAACATGATGCAGAGAAATATAGAGGTGGAGCAGTCAAATGACGAGCAGGGTAATGGTATCGTTATTCTTAATAAGAAGGCTACAATATTCTTCTCGCAGACTCACCAGAACGATACTGTCACCAATGGTGTGGTACATCGTATTGATGCCGTCGTAACAAACCAGTCAAGCGGTGTGGCAGGACTCATGGAGGGAGACCCATACATTAAGACTTATGTGGAGGCTCTCAGACTCACAGAGTTGAACGCCATGATGGACTCTTTAGAGGATTTGGAATACAGGAAGAAGTATAATGAGAACAAAAACAGTTCGTGGGCTGTAGAAGCTCTTGCTACGGGTAGCCGTGCAAAGGAGAATGTCTATTATCCCGAAAGGAGACTTTATGGCTTTACTGCTTTCATGGTAAAGGATGAAACCCTTGAGAAGTATAACAGCTCATTGACCAATAAGTTTGATGCTAATGGTGATGTTGCAAAGAATATATTGGCACTGTCAGAATTGGCTTCAAAGTACTATACGACCTCGGTGCCTTATACTTCTACAGACTATGCTAATCCAGAGCATCCGTTATATAAGTTCATGGCATATCATCTGCTCGACCGTAATGTGCAAGGATACAACTTCCTGACAGTGCGTGAGGATGCAGGTATAGATAAGGATATTGTGAATCCGACAGATTGGTACACAACACGTTTGCCATACTCTATGATAAAGGTAGAACACCTTACGGTGGCAAAATGGCTTGGAACAGGCAAGCAGGGTGACTATTACATAAACCGCAACTATAATGATGACAGCAAGATTGAAGGTATTCATGTACAGCCGTCAGTTGAGGTGCAGGACAATAATGCTGCCAACGGTATATATTTCTATGTGGATGACATCCTGACATTTGATGATGAAACAAAGGATAATGTGTTCAACACACGTATCCGTATGGACTTCTCTACGATATTCCCAGAGATAATGACTAATAACATCCGTATGAACGGACCAAATATTACTGGATCTAACGTGGGTAAGAACTATCGTTTCCCACAGGGGTATCTTTCTGGAGTGAAGTTTAATACAGAAGACAGTCGCCTCATATATTGGTATGCAAGGTCTGGTTACTATTCTATGAATGGTGATGAGATGGATGCGCAGGATCTCTTTGACATAACATTTGATTTGCCTCCAGTTCCGTTTACTGGTGAGTGGCAGATACGTTTAGGCTTTGCACCGATGAATGTAAGTAATGATGCTGCAAACTATCGTGGACAGGTGCAGATATATTTCGATGGTGTTGCTCAGGGTATTCCTCTTGACTTCTCAAAGACTCTTGCTGAGGTATATGGTATCTCTGCTTCTGACTGGTCAGGAATAACATATTCAGACCTCCGTCAGGATGATGAAAAACGTCAGGAGGACTTTAAGATTCTGAAGAATAAGGGATATTACCGTGGACCACATTCTGTCTTCAACAGTTCTAATGGTTTGATTAGCGGTAAGTATAACACGTTCTCACAGATGCGTAATACTGCTCGTAAGGTATTGTGTACCGTTAATATCGTGGCAGGGCAGAGACATACTCTTCGCATTAAGAACGTGTCACAGGGTCTTACAGCAAAGACAAAAGAGGCTATGCTTGACTATCTTGAGCTTGTGCCAAAGAGTATATATGGTATAACAGATGGAGATGCAGCGGAAGACGATCTCTAAATACAAAAAATATGAAAGATATGAAAAAGATAACATGTTTGTCAGGGTTGGCTATAGCATTTATGCTATTGTTCTCTTCCTGCTCCGACAAAGACCATTTCAATTCTGGAGAGATGGGAAGTGCCACCCTGTGGGAGAATATCAGCAGTGATGGAGAGTTGTCAAACTTCGCTGCAGTATTGGAAGCAACAGGGTATGCCTCAAGGTTGGCAACAAGTCAGATGTTCACTGTCTTTGCGCCAGTCAATGAGAAGTTTACTGCCGAAGACAGAGATGAAATTATCGCAAGGTATAATTCTGAAAAGGCAGCAGGTGTAAAGGAAAATAAGAATACGGCAATTACGGAATTCGTACAGAATCATATTGCTCTTTATAACTATACTGTTTCAGACATTACTGAAGGAACATCACTTCGTATGATGAATGGCAAGGGCAGTTGGTTCACACCAAATTCTCTGCAGGGAATAGAATTCCAGAAGAAAAATATCCTTGCTTCAAACGGTGTTCTATATACTCTTAGCGACAAGGCAGAGTATTATCAGAATATCTATGAATACATCAAGAACGAGAAAGGTGGAGACAGCGGACTTGACAGCTTGTCAAACTTCCTGTACCACTATCATTTTACTACCTTCATTCCAGAAGAGTCTGTAAAGGGAGAAATAATAGACGGAAAGCAGCAGTATCTGGATTCTGTTACTACGGTTAACAACGAGATACTTGATAAATGGATTAAAGCAAAGTTGGATTCTGAGGATAGTTCTTATTATGCAGTGCTTCCTACCAACAAGGCGTGGAAGGAGCAGTATGATGTCAACAAGTACTTTTTCAAGTATGTTCGTAATAGTCAATCTCCTGATTCAGTGGTAAGTTCCGAACTGCGTGACTCTTTTGAGTATATACTGCCACGATATAACATCATTGCTGGTGCTCAGTTCAGTAGGACTAACAATGAAAAACTTGGAACAGGGGAAAAGGTTGACTCTGTTAAGTCTCCGCTT
>DJWZ01000137.1:0-26732 GCA_002449535.1 Prevotellaceae bacterium UBA7017
CGGCTATAAAATAAAGGTTGGAGAAACAACACAGGAGACAATAGGCATTGATACGCCTGAGGATTTGGAAGCTGCAATAAGAAGACTAAATACAGAACACATTTCTGAATGAACCCTATAATATTAGAAAACTATATCACAATATTGCGTGCTGGGGCTTTTAAGAGTAAGGATAACGAAATCATCCCCATGTCGCTTTACAAATGGCATGTGCTGGAGAAAATGGCTCAAGAGCACCATGTGCAGGGCTTTCTGACTGACGGAATAAGAAACATCAAAGAGTCAGGGCAGCAAAATAGCAATATTCCAGATATCGACATTATAGAAAAATCCGATACATCTGCAGAGGATACTCAAGACGTTTTCAATCCTTCAAAAGCTTACCTCTCATACAGCGCCACGAAACGCAAGTGGGAAGAATTGCGCGAGGAGGAGATGAGTGATATACACAATATCTCTGACGAAACGCTGCAACTTCTTGACATCATAATAATGAACGCCGACTATATAATAGATTCCTCAATAAATATTGAAGGAATTCTACTACTCGGACGTTTTATACGCGAAAACAAGAAGGCAATTGATTATACGAAACTCAATAATTGGCTTTTGCAAACGCGGATGGTTACAATGGCTGATATGTTGGGGACTATACTAATTGAATTTTTCGATTTTTCGCAAGATGAACTTCCGTTCATGAAGACATCAGTGAAAAATTCCGAACATATTTTTACACAGGCATTGGAGCACACCTTTAAGAAGCAACGGACTCCCCTATATACATGCTTACATCTTGCAACATTGGAAACTCTCTATCATCGCTTCTCTGGTGCAATATCTGTTGTAAGAGACGTAGAAGAATAGAGTTGCAACTTTAAAAAGACCACCAATGTTTTTTCTTAGGTGGTTCTGGAAGCGAAGCACTATTTTCCTGCAATATAACCTGTTCCCAAGTCAATCCCTCTTTTATAATACGGTATATGGTGCCCCAATCAGGGATGCCTCCTATATTCCTGTCATCAATCCACATATCCACCTTCAGTTTTCGCGAGAAGTGCATATTGCGCTCAACATCTTCCTCAGGAAAGTCCTTATTAACAGCATAGAATTCTACTCCGCGTTCTCTACACCAGTTTACGGCGTCATCAAGCAGTTTCCCCTCCCTTACGCTCCATAATATAAGCTGATGCTTATCAGCAATAAGAGCCTTCAACGTATCAATTGCGAAAGGACGTTCCTTCCCTATTGCAGGATATTCGTGTTCTACGATTGTGCCATCAAAATCTACCGCTATAGTCATTACATTATTTATATATTATAAAAAACTATAAAACGCTTCATTGTCCTTTTTTCGTCTTTACAGAGTCATCGTCAGGATTGCCATAATGGCTGCTTGAATATGATCCGTAGCCGTATCCATAACCATATTTACCATGACCATAGCCGCCATACTTACCATATTTACCATATCTGCCATAACCGTATGCATATCCATACTTTCTCTGTGACATGTCGATACCATTGATAGCTATACTTGCATTTGGCAACTTACCAGAATATGCAAGGTTATTAAGCATAGCGAAAGCCGATTTCTCGGTATAGTCTGCACGAACGACAATCACTGAGACGTCTGCTATACGTCCAAGGGAAAGAGTATCAGATACAAGACCGATAGGAGCAGTATCTACCATAACATAATCATATTCCTTGCGCAAAATCTCGAACAACTGATCAAGAGTGTTCTTGGAAATAAGTTCTGCAGGGTTAGGAGGTATAGGACCAGCTAACAACACATCAAGATTCTTGTTTACGCCAGACGGAACGATTGCGTCCTTCACGTCTTGTTCCGTAATACTATGCTTACTCAACAATGTTGTTACACCTTTATCAGTCTTTGGCAGTTCGAACAGACTTGCCAAACGAGGACGGCGAATGTCAAGACCCACCATTACGACCTTCTTTCCAAGTAATGCATAGCTGACAGCAAGGTTACCTGTTACGAATGTCTTACCCTCACCAGATGTAGAGGAGGTGAACAATACGACATTCTTGCCCTCTTCAAGCATAAACTGTAAGTTGGTACGCATACCACGGAAGATTTCCTCCATCTGGTTATTCCTATTTTCGTGAACGACAATATCCCCCTTCGTCTTATGGTGACTGTTTGCCACAGCGATGTCCGCAATAATAGGCAGTTTGGAGAGTTTCTCAACATCTTCGTGTCCCTCAATTCGGAAGCGAAGGAGTTCTATAAGAATAAGGATAACAACAGGAATTGCAATACCCATGATGAGTGCAATAAGCAAAACTATCAACTTCTTTGGGCTCACCTTTCCCGCATATTCTGGTACATCAATCATCTTACCCTTATCAACTGTTGCAGCCAAAGAGATACTGTTCTCCTCACGCTTCTGCAGAAGCATAATATAAAGGTTTGACTTAACTGACTGCTCACGTCCTATCTCTGTCAACACGCGTTCTTGAGAAGGAGATTGAGACAACTGACTAGAATACTTAGCATACTTGTCATATATAGTCTGACGCTCCATCTCCAGTTGGCGTTTTGCATGATCCAAAGAACGCTTAATGGCAAGATACAAATCATCCAACTGGGTCGTTTTGATTTGTGCGGCAGGAGAATCTTCTGAAGCAGAACGTAACAACTTCTGACGCTCCAGTGCTATAACATTATATTGTGTAATCAGAGATGCTGTTGCTGCATCAGACAAGCCTACATTAGATGGGAGTGTCAGATATTTATTCTGAGGTTGCTTCATATAATCCCTGATACTTTCGAGAAGAAGTATCTGGGTGTTTTTCGCCTTAACTTCATTGTCCGCCGCATCTGACTGTGTATATGAGGCAGCAGCATTCGCCATTGCATCAGGAATATTGTTACCACGCTTGAATTGTTCTATAGCACCGTCAGTAGTTCCCAGTTCGACATCAATTTTCTTGATTCGGTCGTTTATAAACAATTCGGTACGACGAGCAATAATATTTTTGTCTTCATTTGCCTGGAAATTATATTTATCCACAAGACAATTCAAATAATCCAACGCTCTTTCTACCACTACATCATTTAATGACAGATCTGCTATCGTCGTAGTTTTTGATACGGGGCTGACACCGATTGTCTTCGCATATCCCATAGCCGTAATTCGCGGATTGTTGATAGAGGCTATAATATAGCGATTATCTTCCCAAGAATTTATATATTTGGCATTAGGCTTTATAGAAATACGACCTACAGAGGTAGGAATAGACATTGGCAATTTTCCCTTACGACTGAATGTACGTTTGCTCTTATCCTTTGTAACGAAAGAACCTTCAACGGAGAAATTACCACCATCATTGCGAGTCACCTTTACATCTACGACGGTTTCAAGTTTTTCCAAATGCGCTGCATCCATATCGACTATGATTGGCACATTTCCATATATAACGTTATCCTTAACACGTCCTTCCCCTACATAGTCAACATAGAGTTTCAATTCCTTCACCACATCATAAGCCAACGTCTTAGAAGCAAGGATTTCCAACTCATTGTCGAATCCGTTAGACATCGTCATCATGCCTAAGTTCTCAGCAGCCTGAATAGAACCCAAAGAACGGCTACGCGACATACTACCCATATTATCATCATCCTTGATGAGCAGCTTGGCATTCACATTATACACAGAAGGTGTATATCTGAGGTATATTGCGGCACAGGAAAGGCAAATAATAACAGAAAAGACAAACCATTGCCAATAAAGGACAATCGCTCGCACGAAGAACCCTATATTAAGGAAACTGGTATCAAACTGGTCTTCCGACTGAAATTCTGAATGTGATAATTGCTCTTGTGATAAATTCTGAGGCATCTGTAGCCCGGTGTTATTTTGTTCTGTATTCATAATTCTAAAACTTTTGGGCACAAAAGTAATATTTTTTTTATAACCACAACAAATTATGGTGATGTTTATTAAAAAATTATCATTTTTTTTGACATAAAGTATGTTTTTCCATATTATTTTGCTATCTTTGCGTCCAATTATGGGAATATTTTCATTTTTTAGGAAGAAAGAAGACAACATAAAAGTCGGTGGTATGCAGGATTACATGATGCTGGTCCGTGTGTATTTTCAGTCAGCTATAGCATCCCAGGTAGGCATCAACAATCTCGCTATGCTTCCCGACCTTCGTGTTTTCAAATCAACATTTAAGGTGCGTACAGAGCACAACAAATTGGGTATTGGAGAAAAGACAGCGTGCAAAAAGATGCTGAAAAGCATGTATGGCATGAATGATAATTTCTTTAAGGAAATAGACAAGAGTATCTCCAAGAATTGCCATAAGCTTCAAGATGTTCAGACTTATATGTATCAGTTCCAAGGGTTTACTCAAGACATCATGATGCTTATGGGTAATCTGATGAAATTCAAGATGCGCCTGCCTTCATTTTTTAAGAAAGCTATCTATGCCATGACAGAGAAGACCGTGACAGAGATATTTACCAAGAATGATTATTCTGACCCTGGAACTCTGAAAACAGTAGCCTCTGTACGCAAGTACAACCAACGTTTAGGTTTTACGCAACAGTGGATAACAGACTTTGTTTATCAGGTTGTGATGCTGGCAAAGAAAGAAAAGCCACAGGAGTAAATGGACATCAAGGTCTTTGCCTCTAAAGTACGCCAACTGATACTTCAACTGAAAGAGCTGAAGGAGAAGAATGCTGACCTTGAGGCAACCATTCAAAGGCTTAAGGAGGAAAATTCCCAGACCACTCAATCGCTGAAGGCTCTGCAAATGGAATACAATTCCCTTATCATGGGAAAAGTCCTCCGCATTACCGACAACGATTTGGAGACATCAAAGCAACGTATAAACAACATGATACGCACTGTTGACAGATGTATCACAATATTGAGTGAGAAGTGAAACAACACATTACATTAAACATACACGATACGGTAATCTCCATCATGGTTCCACAGGAAGAGGAGGCAAGATATCGTCAGGCTGGTATCCTTATAAACGAAAGGCTAAATACCTACTTTCAATATTATAAGGAATCCAAAAGCAGTAAAGAAATATTTATTTACGCAATGATTGACATTGCACTCAAATATATAAACGAAACAAAAAGAAATGACACAAAACCAATTATAAACATTTTAGAAGAACTCAACAAAGAAATAGAAGACAACTTAAAATAAATCTTTAGATTATACACAATGATTCTTACATTAGTAATACTCGCAGCGCTGATAATAGGCGGACTATGCGGATACTTGATTTTCAGATATGTTATCAAGTTCAAATATAACGAGATGCTTGCCAATGCAGAAAAGGCATCGGAGGTTATAAAGGAAAAGAAACTCCTGGAAGTAAAGGAGAAGTTTATTAACAAGAAGGCGGAACTGGAGCAAGAGATACAACAACGCAACCAAAAGATGCAACAGGCTGAGAACCAGCTGAAGCAGCGTGAAATGACCCTCAACCAACGCCAGGAAGAAAACAACAAGCACAAACAGGAACTTTCGCAGTTACAAAGCCGTCTTGACACCCAGCGCAATGCTTTGGCAGTAAAGGAGCAAGATTTGGAGTCCATGATGCATAAGGAGAGAGAAAAACTTGAACAGCTATCCGGTCTGTCATCCGAAGAAGCCAAGAACCGCCTTATTGAAAGCATGAAAGACGAAGCGCGTACCAACGCCCAGTCTTACATCAACGAGATAATGGACGAGGCTAAGATAAATGCCAACAACGAAGCCCGTAAGATTGTCATCAAGACCATTCAAAGAGTTGCTACAGAAGTTGCCGGTGAGAATTCTGTTTCTGTCTTCCATATTGAGAATGATGACGTGAAGGGACGTATTATCGGACGTGAAGGACGCAACATCCGTGCTCTCGAAGCTGCCTGTGGAGTTGAAATCGTTGTAGATGACACCCCTGAAGCTATCGTTATTTCTGCCTTTGACCCTATACGTCGTGAAACCTGTAGATTGTCATTGCACCAGCTCGTTGCCGACGGTCGTATTCACCCTGCACGCATTGAGGAGGTCGTTGCAAAGGTGAAGAAGCAATTGGAACAAGAGGTCATTGAAACAGGTAAACGTACTGCCATCGACCTTGGAATACACGGACTACACCCTGAACTGATTCGCATTATCGGCAAGATGAAATATCGTTCATCTTACGGTCAGAACCTTCTGCAACATGCTCGTGAGACAGCAAACCTTTGTGCGGTAATGGCTGCAGAATTAGGTCTTAACGCGAAGAAGGCAAAGCGTGCCGGACTTTTACACGATATCGGCAAGGTGCCTGACGAGGACCTCGAGATGCCACACGCACTTTATGGCGCAAAGATTGCTGCACAATACAAAGAGAAGCCAGAAATATGCAATGCCATCGGAGCGCACCATGACGAGATGGAGATGGAGACTCTCATTGCTCCTATCGTACAGATTTGTGACGCCATTAGCGGAGCACGTCCCGGAGCCCGCCGCGAGATTGTCGAGGCATATATCAAGCGCCTTAATGACCTTGAGGCTATTGCGATGTCTTACCCTGGAGTACAAAAGACATACGCTATACAAGCGGGACGTGAGTTGCGTGTCATCGTAGGTGCAGACAAGATTACAGATGCGGAAATCGAGACTCTGTCCAATGACATCGCCACAAAGATTCAGAACGAGATGACATATCCAGGTCAGGTAAAGATTACCGTGATTCGTGAAACGCGTTCTGTAGCATACGCAAAATAATAATAATGATTATGAAAAAACTGTCTTTTATTATATCCTTCGCCCTTGCTGCCACAATAACCTTTGCCCAAACGACAGCAACAGCCACAAGAGTAGTGAATAAGGGCAAGAAGACAACGACCACTGCCGGTACCTTATACGCGAAGAAAGCATCTAAGGTTGCTATCATCACAGGCAAAGACGCTCTCATCATGAACGGCACTGCCTTCACCATGAAGAAGGGACCACTGAAAGCCAAGACCGATGCCACAAAGGACATGCAGTACAGGACATTCCACGACGTCTTGGAGAACATACTGCTCGGAGGAAATACCGACGTGTCAAAATATTCTGACACGAAAATCACCAAGTCCAATGGTAACACCGTCTATACGATTACCCCAAGTGCCGGCAACAAGAAACTGATGTTCACATCCTTTGTGCTTACCGTCTCTGGCAAGGAACTGAAGTCTATCCGTCTCAACCAACGCAACGGTCACTATACGGACTATCTGTTTTCCGATTACAAGACTGGTGTAACAATCGACGACAAGGTCTTCAAATGAAGAATATAGTCCGCATCCCTGTCAAATTCTCTGAGCTGGACCCGATGTTCAGGGTCTGGCACGGGAATTACGTAAAATACTTCGAAGACGGTCGTGAGGCCTTCGGAAAGGAATTTCCTGGATGCGACTATGGCATTATGATGCAAACCGGCATCACTGCCCCTATATATGATTTGAAGATTAAATACCTTGCGCCTCTCAGCATGAACGATGTTGCTGTCATTCACACGACATACGTTCCCAAACATGGGGCACGATTAGACTACAAATACGAAATCTACCGGGAAAGCGACGGCATGTTATGCTGCACAGGCTCTACCACACAGCTATTTATTGACCCGCAAGGCAATCAGCTGCTTGAAGAACCTGATTTCTATCTTGAGTGGAAAAAGAAAAATAGTCTTTAGGGGATGTTCCTAAAGACTATTTTTTTTATATTCTCGCTATTTTGCTTAACAAATAATTATCCAATATCGTCATTGCTGCCATAGCCTCGACTATAGGCACTGCTCGCGGCAATACGCATGGGTCATGCCGTCCTCTTACCTTTAGGGTTACAGGCTTATTATCGGCATCCACGGTTTCTTGCTCGCGCAGCTGTGTCGGTATCGGCTTGAATGCCACGCGGAAATATATATCCTCACCATTGCTTATGCCACCCTGTATGCCGCCAGAGTTGTTTGTCCTGAAACCCTCCGGTGTCATTATGTCATTCTGCTCACTACCCTTCTGACACAGTCCTCCGAAGCCTGCTCCGTAGTCAAATCCGTGTGCTGCATTGATGGACATCATTGCAGAAGCCAGTTGCTGATGCAGTTTCCCGAACTCCGGTTCTCCCAGCCCTACGGGACATCCTTTTATATTGCAGGTGATGATGCCTCCGATAGTGTCGCCTTCTGCCTTTACCTGTCTTATGAGGTTCTCCATCTCGACATTCAGCCCCTCTCCCACTATATCGCCAACCTGTGTGATACGAGCAGCTATCTCGACTCCTATCTGTTTCAAAGCCAGTTTCGCGAAAGCACCTGCAACGACACGTGATATTGTAATGCGGGCACTGCTTCTGCCTCCGCCGCGATGGTCTCTGACACCATATTTCATGTGGTAGGTATAATCAGCATGCGAAGGGCGGAATACGTTTCGCATATCCTCATAATCGTTTGAATGTTGGTTTGTGTTTCTTACGATAAAGCCTATCGGTGTGCCCGTCGTCTTGCCTTCAAAGACACCGCTGAGTATCTCCACCTCGTCCATTTCCTTTCGCGAGGTTGTAAGGTCTGACTGTCCCGGACGTCGGCGTGCAAGCTCACTTTGGATAAAGCCCATATCGACATCTATGCCCGCCGGCATACCGTCTATCACCCCACCGATGGCAGGACCATGACTTTCTCCGAAACTCGTCAACCGGTATATGGTGCCAAACGTATTCATCTATCTTCTGCCGTTTTTTTATTTACAGTTACCGCAGCCACCTTCACCGCAGTTGCCGCCTTTGCAACCGCCCCCTTTGCAGCCACCGCCGCCGCAACCGCCGCAGCCGCCGCCGGAAATGCTGTTTATAAGCTGGGTTATCTCTTCGTTTGTGGCTTCGCGACATTCCTTTACCGTTCCTTGGAAATTAAGGTCGCAACCTGCAAGCGGATGGTTAAGGTCTAACTTTACCAGGTTATCCTCAAACCCTACTATGCGAGCCAGGAATCGATTGCCATCCTCGTTCTGCAAAGGTATTATGGCACCTATCCTCAGGTCAAACTGACTCTCGTCCTCCGGACGTGGAAGGGTAACCACGCGCTCTGCCACGTATTCGCCGTAAGCCTCGTCGGCAGGTACCACAAAATCAAACATGTCACCCTTGACAAGGTTTTCTATATTCTTCTCAAAACCAGGAATTGTTGTACCGAAGCCAGAGATAAACACAAATGGTTCTGCCCCGCTGGTCTCTTCCTCCAACTTACGCTCTCCATTCTTAACAGAGAACAGTTTGTAATCAAGTACGTAATATTTGTTCATGGCTGCAAAGGTACGATTAAGTTATGAGAAATGCAAGAAAATAGGAATTTATTTTATTATTATTTCACCTTTCTTATCGCCATATACATATTTTTTCTTATCTTTGCATCAGCTCAACACGAGGTGTCGATATTACTTCAACACGAAGTGTTGATATGACATCGACACGAGGTGTTGATAAATTATCAAGACGAGGTATATAATTAAAACCAACATATTATTATGATTAGTTACAATATTAACATCAACAACGGCATCGAGGCTTTCGGTAAAGACGGCAAGACGATTACCGTAAGTGAAGCAGCGCAGACAGTGAGCACGAAGGTGCTTGCACGTGAGATACACCACGAGAACATGCTCATCCCCGAGCAAGTGGCGGAGGCAGTGCTCCAGAACTTTGCCACGGCAGCCCTGAACCTGATGCGCCAGGGTTTTGCCATACAGTTCAAAAGCGGCAACGATGTCATCATGCGCATCTATCCCGACGTCACCGTCAACGGCGGCAACATCAACCTGAGCCGTGCCAAGGAGCTGTTACCCGGTACTGCAGAGATAACAGCCGACAACGCTGCGGAACTTGTCAGCAAGGCTGGCGTCACCGTAAGGCCACGTGCCAAATGCACAAGAAGATTCTGGGAACTGCTACATGCCGAAGACTGCGACACCCAGCGCAAGGACATCGTAGAGAAAGCCCGCGTATCACGGTTGCCGCAATAACGGCAAAAAAAAGTCCGCCCGGAACTACTATAACAAAATGTTATCGTAAGAACCGAAGCGGACCACCCACCTTAAAAAAGATTCCTATTGAAATCAAGAACGCCGGAGCATCCCGTCATAAATGTCTCTCCACGAGTTTTGTGAGTGCAAAGATATGACTATTCCGCCGTCTTTGCAAACATTTGCATCCTTTTCTTTGTGTACCCACACATTTTTTGACTATAATCAATTACCCCCATTGACCTCAGTCAACGGGGGCATCACTTACAACCTTTAAACCAACAACCTTTTATTAGTTGTTTTCAGGACGCAGCTTACGCACGGTCTCTGCTGTACGCCACATCTCAGAGTCATGCAGGGCAGCGAGTTCCTTCTCAAGACCTACGCGATAGTCAGGCTTTGAGTTTGCATCGATAGATATCTGAGCCTCGTTACCGCACTTCACTGATTCGTAAAGCTGCTGCATAACAGGCTTGATAGCATCGTGGAAACGTGGATACCAGTCAAGGGCACCACGCTGTGCAGTTGTAGAACAGTTTGCATACATCCAGTCCATACCCTTTGCAGCGAAGAGAGGCATCAGTGACTGTGTCAACTCCTCAACGGTCTCGTTGAAAGCCTCAGAAGGAGTATGGCCATTCTCACGAAGCACCTCGTACTGAGCAAGCAGCAGACCCTGGATGGCACCCATCAGAGAACCACGCTCACCGGTAAGGTCAGATGTAGCCTCACGCTGGAATGTTGTCTCAAAGAGGTAGCCGGAACCGATACCGATACCAAGAGCAAGAGTACGGTCAAGAGCCTTGCCTGTAGCATCGTTATACACTGCGTATGAAGAGTTCAGGCCACGACCCTCAAGGAACATGGTACGGAGAGAAGTACCAGAACCCTTAGGAGCAACCATGATAACGTCGATGTCCTTAGAAGGAACACAGCCGGTACGGTCGTTCCATGTGATAGCAAAGCCGTGAGAGAAGTAGAGAGCCTTACCAGGAGTGAGATACTTCTGCAGGGTAGGCCATACTGACATCACAGCTGCATCTGAGAGCAGGCACATAACGATAGTACCCTTGTCAGCAGCCTCTTCAATAGAGAACAGCGTCTCACCTGGTACCCAGCCGTCAGCTATTGCCTTCTCGAATGTCTTACCCTGACGCTGACCAACGATAACGTTGAAGCCATTGTCACGGAGGTTACAAGCCTGTCCAGGACCCTGAACACCATAACCGATAACTGCGATTGTTTCATCCTTCAGGATTTCACGAGCCTTCTCAAGTGGAAACTCTTCACGTGTCATTACCTCTTCGATAACTCCACCAAAATTCATTTTTGCCATAGTTTCTTTTGTGTTAAAGTTAAACGTGTTGTTTATGATTAAAAGATAATTTTACTCTTGATAATTCTGTCTCTTTCCCTTCCTCTACCCTGCATAGCCTGAAGGCATAGGTCTGCTCACCCTCGTCAACATGGTATATCCTGACAGTATCTCCGAAGTGTCCCTCTGCAACATAGGCTATCTCCATGCGGCGCAGCTGATACTCCCTATAATGGTCAAGGGAGAAAATATCCATGACGTGGTCCAAGTACTTCATAGAGTTGAGATGCCCATTGACGTCTATGTCAGAATACCTCACCTGAAACTCCGTATATTCCGTCATCTCCGGTGTCTGCACCCTTGACACATTATCCATCTCACACGGTTTCTCGGGATATAGATAGTCCTTTATCTTACCATCATGGATAGCCAGGATGTCCTGCGGCTCCCTGGTTATAGTATCTATCATAGCCCATATCGACCTGCCATAGCCATACACCTTGCCATCTTCTGACTTTATGCACCAGTTACGCTTTGTGAAGAACTTCATGGCATTCTCCACCCAAGTCTCGATGCATAAAGGCGTATGCTCTGTAGGAATTTCAGTCAATTCGATGGCAAGACGTGACAATACCCACGTCTTGTTGATAGTATTCAGATACGTCATTCCTAAATTCCTCACGGTAGAATGCACATCCGCAGCATTCAGCATAGCGTTGCCGAGATGCCCGAGACATAGCTCATGATTGAAGTCGCAATGGAACGTGTCCGCCGTATATGAATATCTTTCTACCTTATCCATCATTCTATTTCCTCTCCTCTTTCGTCAAGGAATTTGGACACCTCCTCCTGACAAGAGCGTGTTACCGCTATACGTCCCGAACGTGTAAACTGCAGTACGCAGCCAGGTGTCTTGTGCAACTCATGGAAAAGAGCTACTATATCGTCCGTCTTTCCCTGACTCACTACGACACAGAATGTCTCGTTAACCTCCGTAAAACGAGCCTTGGCATGACGGATGGCATGAGAAACCGCCGGATTCTTCACCACCACGTCTGTAGCAAGTTTAAAGAGAGCCACCTCAACGAGGAACAAGTCGGCATTAGTATAGAAATGAGCCTTGACGACATCTATCTTCTTTTCTATCTGCTTCACGACCTTCTTCATCATCTCCTCGTCGGAGTATGCGGTAATAGTATATTTATGCACACCCTTAATTGACGAAGGGCTTACATTGAGCGACTCTATATTTATCTGTCTGCGAGTGAACACAGCAGTTATCTGGTTTAGGATACCTGCAATGTTCTCTGTATATACCTGTAATGTAAAAAGTGTCTGTTCCATCAATATTCAACGTTTAGTTGCATCTCATCGACAGCCTTTCCTGGTGCTGTCATTGGTTCTACATTCATGTCCGGCTTAATGACCACCTCCAGGAAGAAGGCACCCTTTGTCGTCAGCATCTTTTCTATTGCAGGCTGCAGGTCCTCACGCTTCTCAACTCTGAGGTGCGGTATGCCGTAAGCCTCTGCTATCTTTCCGAATTCAGGGTTGCACATCGGAGTAAACGACTGTTTCTTATGGAAGAACATATCCTGCCACTGACGTACGTTTCCAAGATAATTGTTGTTGAGGAGTATCATCTTCACAGGAATATCATTTTCCATTATGGTGCCAAATTCCTGTATCACCATCTGCAAGCCGCCGTCACCCATGAAGCAGCAGACAGTCCTGTCAGGAGCGCCATAGGTAGCGCCCATAGCGGCAGGCAAGCCATATCCCATAGTCCCCAAGCCGCCAGAGGTAGCTATTGAGCGTGGCACATGGTACTTGAAGTATCTGCATGACATCATCTGGTTCTGCCCAACATCGGTAACAAGAATAGGAGCACCGATCTTATCCTCCATCCGATATGCCATCTTCGCAACATCGTGTGCCACCTCTCCCATCAGCAATGGTCCGCTGGTTGGCTTTGTGGCAGGAGTTATCACCTTCTCTATTTCCTGTTTCCTCAGAGGTTGGAATGACTCTTTCCATTCGCTGTGGTCAGCCTTGTTCACAAGTTCCGTCAGTGCGGGGAGTGACACCTTGCAGTCAGCCACTATATCGACATCCGTCTTCACACACTTGTCTATCTCAGAGGGGTCGATATCGAGGTGTATTATCTTTGCCTGTTTGGCATATCTTGACAAATCGCCTGTCACACGGTCAGAGAAGCGCATGCCGATAGCAATAAGCACATCAGCCTCCTGCTCCTTCAGGTTTACAGAATATGAGCCATGCATTCCAAGCATACCCATGTTCAGAGGGTGATTGGAAGGCAGTGCCGAAAGTCCGAGAAGTGTTCTTCCTGCGGGGATGTCAGCCTTCTCAAGGAACGTTTTCAGTTCTTCCTGGGCATTACCAAGTTCCACGCCCTGCCCTACAAGAGCCATTGGCTTCTTGGCTTTATTGATGAGTTCTGCTGCAGCCTTTACCTTGTCCATCTTCAGTTCCGGATAAGGCACATACGAACGTATAAAGTCCACCTTTGCCGGCTTATAATCTATCATCGCGGTCTGTGCATTCTTTGTGAAGTCAAGCACCACAGGTCCCGGACGTCCAGAATTTGCTATATAAAAAGCTCTTGATACAGCCCATGCCACATCCTCTGCCCTACGTATCTGGTAAGCCCATTTTGATATTGGCTGCGCCACGCCTACGAGGTCCACCTCCTGAAAGGCATCAGTACCCAGCACGCTCGTTGCCACCTGTCCGGCAATCACGATGATAGGTGTAGAGTCCATCATAGCGTCAGCAAGACCTGTCAATGTATTTGTAACGCCAGGACCTGATGTCACAATGCAGACGCCTACCTTTCCTGACACTCTTGCATAGCCTTCTGCTGCATGAGCGGCAGCCTGTTCGTGACGTACCAGTATGTGTTCGAAGGCTTTCTTTTCACCACGGGTATAATCGTATATGGCATCATAGGTAGGCATGATACTGCCTCCCGGATAACCGAATATTGTCGTTACGCCCTGTTCTTTCAGGGATAACATTAATGCTTCTGAACCAGTTATCATTATTCTATTATTCTTACGCCGCCCTTGTCGGCAGATGATACAGATTGTGCATAAGCTCTCAGTGCCTTGCTGACTACACGGTTTCTCTTCAGCGGCTGCTGAGGACGTGCGGCAAGTTCTTCGTCGCTGAGCTTTACATTGATAGAACGACTTGGTATGTCGATGACAATAATGTCGCCATCCTTTATCTTTCCGATGTTACCACCGCTGGCAGCCTCGGGCGAGATATGTCCTATTGACAGGCCTGATGTTCCTCCTGAGAAACGTCCGTCAGTAATCAGGGCACATTCCTTGCCCATGTGCATAGACTTGATGTATGAAGTGGGGTAAAGCATCTCCTGCATGCCAGGACCGCCCTTCGGACCTTCATGTGTTATGACGACACAGTCGCCTTTCTTCACCTTTCCACCCAGGATTCCGTCGCAAGCATCCTCTTGTGAGTCAAAGACTACTGCAGGACCCTCAAAATGCCATAGTTCTGGAGCGACGCCGGCTGTCTTTACAACGCAGCCGTCTTGGGCTATGTTTCCGAACAGCACAGCCATACCGCCATCCTTTGTATAAGCATGCTCAATATCGCGTATGCAGCCGTTCTCTCTGTCAGTATCCAGTTCATCCCAATATGTTTCCTGCGAACCCATGACGTTAGAGAATTTGCCGCCCGGAGCGCATCCGTAGATGTCGCCGACTTCCTTAGACACAGCAGCCATAGGGTCGTTTGTCCATGTGCCGTCAGCATTCAGTTTCAGTCCCGTGATAGAATATTTCTGAATGTCCTCACCTAGTGTTGCACCGTTCACTCGTTTACATGACAGGTCGAGCAGGTTACCCTTTGCCAATTCTCCAAGGATACCAAGGATACCGCCAGCCCTGTTCTCCTCCTGTATAGAATATTTCTGCCAGTTAGGAGCCAGTTTGCAGAGGAATGGCACTTTCCTGCTCAATGCGTCGATATCACTCATCTTGAAATCCACCTCTGCCTCCTGTGCCACAGCCAGCAGGTGGAGCACAGTATTGGTTGAAGCTCCCATAGCGATGTCAAGTGTCATGGCATTTAGGAAGGCAGCACGTGTGGCGATGCTTCTTGGCAGCACGCTGTCGTCACCATCTTCATAATAAGCCAACGCGTTCTTGACAATCAGCTGAGCAGCCTTCTTGAAGAGGTTTATTCTGTTCTTATGGGTTGCGAGTATGGAACCGTTTCCTGGCAGCGACAATCCTATTGCCTCTGTGAGGGAGTTCATGGAGTTTGCCGTGAACATACCAGAGCAAGCGCCACATCCCGGGCAAGCCATACTCTCTACCTGTGCCAGCTCTTCGTCAGAAACGGTAGGGTCACCGCCCTTAATCATTGCTGTGATAAGGTCGGCATTCTCGCCATTCAACTTATGCGACTCCATTGGTCCGCCAGAGACGAACACTGCAGGGATATTCAGGCGCATGGCAGCCATCAGCATACCAGGTGTCACCTTGTCGCAGTTAGAGATACACACCATTGCGTCAGCCTTGTGAGCATTCACCATATACTCAACAGAGTCGGCTATCACATCACGTGAAGGAAGCGAATAAAGCATTCCGTCGTGCCCCATTGCTATGCCGTCATCTACGGCGATAGTATTGAATTCGGCTGCATAGCAACCCAACTTCTCTATTTCCGCCTTTACTATCTGTCCTATCTCATGCAGATGAGTATGTCCCGGCACAAACTGTGTAAAAGAGTTTACTATTGCTATAATGGGCTTACCAAACTGTTCTCTCTTCATGCCGTTAGCTACCCACAGAGCCCTTGCTCCTGCCATACGGCGACCTTCCGTGCAGACTGAGCTGCGTAACTGATGTTTCATAATTATCTTTAATTTCCTACGCGTGCGCGTTCTTTTTTTAATTGTTCTTTCCGTGACAATGCTTATACTTCTTTCCAGAACCACAAGGACATGGGTCATTAGGACGCGGTGTCTTCGTGTTCACGATAGGTATTCTTGGCATCTGCTGCTGCGACGGATCTATATACTTTGGTCTGTCCATGCCCTCACCCATTGGTGGTGTTGGTGGCATCATTGGTGAACCGTCATCATTCAGTTGAGCCTTGTTTGTAGTATATTTAGGGCTTTCCGGCTTGCGTGGCAATGGTGCCTGCGTCTCCTGGGGAGCCTCTTCCTTATGTATGCGGATACGTGACAGTGTAGAACAGATGGTGTCGTTCATCTGGTTTATCATGTTGTCCCAAAGTTTCACAGATTCCAACTTGAATATCAGCAACGGGTCTTTCTGCTCGTATGAAGCATTCTGTGACGAGTGTCTCAGTTCGTCAAGCTGTCTGAGGTTTTCCTTCCAGTTGTCGTCAATAGTGTGGAGCATTATCATCTTCTCAAACTCCTTCATGACATTTGTGCAGCCGCAGTCATAACATTCCTTCAAGTCGAATGACATGCGGTATATCATCTTCATATCTGTCAGCGGAATGAGTATGCGTTCGAAGTTTGCATCCGGGTTCTCTACTATCTCCTTCACTACAGGAGCAGCCTCGTCACGCACTTTATCTACATGTGCCTTGAAGTGTGACATTGCCTTCTGGAATGCTTCTTCTTCCAGTTTCTCGCGTGGAGTGGTCGTAAACTCCTCCTGTGTGAATGGGAATTCCATGTAGAAGAGTTTCAGGAACATCTCCTTGCATCCCTCATAGTCATTGTTGCCGAGGATATACAGCACTCTGTCCCAAATAATATTCGTGATATCCATACCGATACGCTCTCCCATGAGGGCATGTCTGCGTTTCTCATATATCACGGTACGCTGTTTGTTCATCACGTCGTCATACTCCAGTAGTCTCTTACGAATACCAAAGTTGTTCTCCTCCACCTTCTTCTGAGCACGTTCTATGCTTCGTGAAATCATCGGTGCCTCTATACGCTCGCCCTCTTCGAAGCCAAGCCTGTCCATCACCCTTGCTATTCGCTCAGAAGCAAAGAGTCTCATAAGTTTGTCCTCCAATGAAACGTAGAACACAGAAGAGCCCGGGTCACCCTGACGTCCTGCACGACCTCTCAACTGCCTATCGACACGACGGCTCTCATGGCGTTCCGTACCAATGATGGCAAGACCTCCCGCAGCCTTCACTTCGTCTGTCAGCTTGATATCGGTACCACGACCTGCCATGTTGGTTGCTATGGTAACGGCGCCGAGACCGTTTACACTCTTACCAGCCTCAGCGACAATCTGAGACTCGCGTTCGTGTTCCTTTGCATTCAACACATTGTGTGGTATCTTTCGCATGCTGAGCATACGGGAAATCAGTTCAGAGATTTCCACAGAGGTAGTACCTACCAGACATGGGCGTCCGGCATTACGCATTTCCTCTATCTCGTCGATGACAGCCTTATACTTTTCACGGTTTGTCTTATATACACGGTCGTCCATATCCTTACGTATCACAGGACGATTGGTAGGAATCTCCACCACGTCCAGCTTGTAGATATCCCAGAACTCGCCTGCCTCAGTAGAAGCAGTACCTGTCATACCTGCCAACTTGTGATACATACGGAAGTAGTTCTGCAATGTGATGGTAGCATACGTTTGTGTAGCTGCCTCCACCTTCACGTGCTCCTTCGCCTCGACAGCCTGGTGCAATCCGTCGCTCCATCGACGACCTTCCATGATACGGCCTGTCTGCTCATCGACAATTTTTACCTCGTTGTTTATCACAACATATTCGTCGTCCCTGTTATAGAGAGAATAAGCCTTCAGCAACTGCTGCAGGGTATGCACCCTCTCCGACTGCTCCGAGAAATGACTCAGCAGCTGGTCTTTCTTCTCCAGACGTTCCTCGTCAGAGAGTCCTGTCTCAGCCTCTAAGGCAGACAGTTCTGTCGTAATATCAGGAATGACGAAGAGGTCTTTGTTGCCCACCTGCTTGGAGAGCCATTCAACGCCCTTGTCGGTAAGGTCCGCACTGTGCATCTTCTCGTCGATAACGAAATACAGCGGTGCTATAGCCTCTGGCATCTTGCGGTTGTTGTTCTCCATGTATATCTCTTCCGTATTGAGCATACCGCTCTTGATACCGTCCTCTGAAAGATACTTTACGAGAGGCGTATTCTTCGGAAGAGCCTTATATGAACGATACAATGAGAGGAATCCGTCGGCAGTCATCTGCTTGTCGTCCGTCTCCTGTCCCTTTGCTATCATCTGCTTTGCGTCAGCCAGCAGCTGAGTGGCAAGCTTTCTCTGTTCCCCGAACAGCTTTTCTACAAGAGGCTGATACTCCTCAAACATCTGCACATCACCCTTTGGCACAGGACCTGAGATGATAAGCGGCGTGCGGGCATCGTCAATCAACACCGAGTCAACCTCATCGACTATGGCATAGTTATGATTTCTCTGCACAAGGTCTTCCGGCTGCATAGCCATATTGTCACGCAGGTAGTCAAAGCCGAACTCGTTATTTGTACCGAATGTGATATCTGCCTGGTATGCCTTTCTGCGTTCCTCGCTGTTAGGTCTGTGCTTGTCGATACAATCTACGCTCAGCCCATGGAACATATACAGCGGCCCCATCCATTCCGAGTCACGCTTTGCCAGATAGTCATTCACCGTTACCACGTGGACACCGTTTCCAGTCAGGGCATTCAGGAACACTGGACATGTAGCGACAAGTGTCTTACCTTCACCGGTTGCCATCTCGGCAATCTTACCCTGATGGAGCACTATACCACCGAACAGTTGCACGTCATAGTGCACCATTTCCCACTTCAGGTCATTGCCGCCTGCCGTCCAGTGGTTATGGTATATAGCCTTGTCACCGTCAATGGTGATAAAGTCCTTGCTTGGGTCAGCAGCCAGTTCACGGTCAAAGTCCGTAGCAGTCACTACAGTCTCCTCGTTCTCCGAGAACCTACGAGCCGTTTCCTTTACTATCGAGAACGCAACAGGATACACCTCGTCCAGCGCCTCCTCCAGTTTGTCGAGAACCTCCTTGTCCAGTTTGTCTATCTGGTTAAAGATTGGTTCACGTTCATCAATAGATGTTTCTTCTATCTTCGCCTTGAGGTCGTCAATCTGAGCCTTCAGTTCCTTCACAGAACCCTGCACAAAAGCCTGTATCTCCTTGCTCTTGGCACGCAGTTCGTCATTTGTCAAAGCCTGAATAGCAGGATAGGCATCCTTCACCTTGTCAACCAGCGGCTGTATCTTCTTTATGTCTCTACTCGACTTATTGCCAAAGAGAGCTGATAATATTGAGTTGAAATTCATATCTTGTTTCTTCTGTTTTTTTATTTATAGCACGGCACATTTGTATGTGTATATACGCGCGCAAACACGATTTGGGCAACAAAATTATAAAAAAAAACGCAAACTGGCAAATATCCACATTTTTTTTAACCTATTTTATTGCATACTGCGAAAATATTTTTACCTTTCACCTGCGGTTTCACCCTGACAGTAGGTTACAAGTTCGGTCTGTAAAATGAACGATGAACAAAATGAACAAACTGGAAGCGTAAAAACTTCCAGTTTTTTTTAAAGCCGATAGTGTTTACGGTCTTTTTTGCCGTTGAAGGTCATCTGTATTGACGGGACTTGCTCGTAGAGGAGTGGGACTTTGTGTTTTTCAAGTTTTGCCAGAAGATAGCGAGCGAGGTCTTTCTTGCTTATTTCCTTGCCATCGTGTGTGGTATATAACAGTTTCAGGGCTGTTCCGAGAATGATATGTGGTGCTGCGATGCAGATGCACTCCCTTATACCGGTATATTCGTTTGCAGCATCTTCCACCTCCAGCGGATTCACCTTATATGCTCCTGTATTTATCACGTCGTCATCACGTCCGAGGATATGTAACCGTCCCTCTTCATCTATCATGCCTTTGTCGGACATCTCCACTGCCCCACCCCTGAGTATCTCACCTGTCAGCAGCGGGTCGTCAAGATATCCTGTCATCAGAGTTTTTCCGCTGCAAAGAATATGTCCCTGCGAAGAGATGGCAACAGAAGAGTTTTTCATAGGGCGTCCAACACATCCAGAGATGCATTCTTCCTGATAGTTGTAGGTCGTTATAATTCCACTTTCTGTTGAAGCATAAGTGTTAAAGAGACTGGTATGGGGCAACAGTTGGCACAGGCGTTTCATATCGCTTTCGGACATTGGAGCACCACCTGTTTCAAGGAAGGCAATCCTGTCAGCATAGCTTGACAACCTGTCACTACACAACTGCATAAGCATCTTAATGCTCGATGGTACCATGAAGGTGGCAATCTTAGTGGCAGAAGAGTCTATCACTTCGAAAAATCTTTCCATCGCCTTCAGGCCCTCCAGCAGGTAAATTGTCATGCCCTGCATGATGCATGGAAATACTTTTGACCATGCGCCGTAATGATTCAGCGGACTGCAGATGATAAATGACAGATTTTCATTATATCCGTGTGCTGCTATGAGGTTTTCGGAATTGGCGATAATAGTTTCATGACTTATGATGGCGCCCTTCGACTTGCCCGTTGTTCCTGTGGTAAAAAGGATGTCGGCTGTACCTTCTGGCACACTCGACGTTTTAAGGTATTCCTTGTATTTCCAAAATTTCTCTTCAGAGATATCACTTGCCAGAGGAACAACAATGCCGCGATTGACATGGATGGCAAAATAACTGACAAAATAATCTATTGAGGGGATTGCCCTGAGGGGTATTATATTCCCTTCGGACATGCCTGCAGCAGTCAACTCAGCTGCCCTGTTGAGGATTGCAGAGTATAGTTCGCCATAGGTTATCTGTTCATTACCACAGACGAAAGCCAGCCTGTTGGCATTCCTTATGAGAAAATCTTCAATATTCAATCTTCAATTGCACTAGTTTCACGAGACTGTCTATATTTTTCAGATTTCTTGGTGTTATATCCGAGGCATCCAGTTTTATGCCATACTTCTCTGAGAGGAGCATGATAATGGTAGTTACCCCCAGAGAATCCAACTCACCAAGAAGGAAGTCGCTATTCAAATCGACTAACGGAAGGGCCTCTTCCAGTAAATGCAGTATTTCTTCTTTCATTTTTCTTACATTTTACCTTTCACTTCTTAACTAAAATACATATTCTTCACCAACCCTTTGGCGCAGTATTGTGCCAGGAGTTTTTTGTCTTTATCCTCTTCAATGGCATATATCGTTTTATCGGGATGTACCAATGCTGCCAACAGCGCCAACGCTCCACCGCCGCTATTCTTTATGGTCATTGTAGGACTGTCATCGGCATTGTCTATACCTGCGAGATTCTCTTTGCTGAGGGCCCTGCAAGCCTCTGCATACACTTCCCTACCCTTATAGAGATAGCGTTCCTTTACGAGAGGCATGAAATATGACGTCGTTTCCAGGTTACGTTTTATCCTGTTATATTCCGTAAAAAAATGCCTATGTATTCTGCGTGTTGTCTCCTGATAATCCTCTCCCCACAGAGGTGAAGCCGATGTAATGCGCTCCCCCACTATCACGGTTGCAGTAGAGGGATTGATAGCGAAACTCCGTGGCGGCATAGCATTATTCAATCCATGCAGATAGATTGGCAAGATGTCGAGGTTCAGCCTGCTGGCAAGCATAAAAGCACCCTTATGGAATCGCAATATCGTAGAATCGGGGTTACGTTCCCCCTCAGCATATATTGCTATGCTGTAGCCCTCTTTCACATATCTTTCGAAGAGAGGAAGGTCATCCTCGAACCTGTCTTCTATGACAGTATAGAAATCCAGCCAACCGAACATTCTGCGCACTATCGGATTCCAGCTTGAGTGTTTATTTGCCACAATGATGATGCGAGGGCTGAGAGCCATCAGGTAGGCAGGGTCTATCATCGACTGATGATTGCATATTATGACACAGGGTTTTCCGAATGTCTCATTGTGACGGTTTATGATTTTGTTCTTCAGTCCCGGGAACAGTCGCAAATCAAGGCGATGGCTTGCTGTGGCAATCCTGTGAAGGAGGTTTTTCGTCCATTCCCTCTTGCCAAAGAATGTGAACAATACGAACCCGATAATATAACCTATACACAGTTGTGTCAGCCACCATATTCCACAGAACCATGCCCTTGCCAATGCCCCAAGAGTCAATGGACGCTTACGATATTGTCCACGACTCCTGGTAATCCAGTTAAAGAGGAAAGGTGGTATGAGATATGCCATCAGCACCACGCTGAACATACCGATGATGGTAACCTCTGCCAAAGAAAGGAGAGCAGGATGTTTGGCAACTATCAGCGACCCGATGCCGATAAACATTATCAGTGCCGAGAGGATGATGCTGTTTTTATAAGATGCCAGCATAGGTTTACGATAGGCATATTCGTGGGAACATCCTTCTGTCATGAAGATGGTATAGTCATCGCCCTGACCAAAGATGAAGGTGGCAAGGATAATATTCACTATGTTGAATTTTATGCCAAAGAGAGCCATGAGTCCCAATATCCATATCCAGCTGACCGCCATAGGCAGGAAAGAAATTATGGCAAGTTCGATGCGTCCGAAAGAGAGCCAAAGGAATACGAATACTATAGCGGAACATGCTATTCCTATATAGTTGAAATCGTCAGAGAGACTGTTGGCAATGGCACTGTTCATACTTTTCACATCAAAGCTGCCGGAGAAGAGTTTTTGGGTATCATGCAGATGACTATTCTTTACCCTCACCCTGTCAACGACAGAATATCTTTGCTGCGATGTGTCGATGCTTATATTCTGCATGAAAACGGTATTCGTCAACGTCGAGAAATAGTCAAAAGACCTCAGCTTATAGTGGCGCGATATTATCTGGAAGAAGTCATCAAAGGCATCATTGCAGAATCCTGCATCAGCAGCTTCCTTCTGCAATTCATTCCGGAGGATGCCGAAGTGTTTTCCCACCAGCTTCTGCCATCTTTCGAGACGCCTCTGCTGCTCCGCCTTGGAAGTGATAAAGGCAGCTGTATTCTCCCTATTCGTTATAATGCCACAAGCCATCAGCGAATCGACCACCGCCCCATTACAGCGGCATCTGTCGAGAGCCTCATCCATCGTAGCGGCAGAAGAGACAATATAGAGTGTTTCTGTATCATCCTTACTGTCAGATGATAGTAACGACTGGAAATATGCCATATCCTCCTTCTGCTGTCCCGTGAGGTAGTTGATGTTCGACATGTTGGCATCAAACTCCGTATCTAAGCTGAAGTATGCGAATACCATTGTCAGCAACGCCACTGCTACCATCAGCCATCGCTTACCCTCAATCCGCGACTCTGTCACAATGCGGAAAAAGCCTTTGACCTCAGACCTTTGACCTTTGACCTTCACCATGTGAGGCAGGAAGATGAGAACAAACAGAATGGTTCCCAATAACAGCAACGATGCGAACAGACCCAGGTCGCGCAAAGCTATCGACTTCAGCGGCACTAATGCCATAAAGGCTCCTATTGTCGTGATATTACCCACAACCAACGGAGTCACTATTTCCTTGAGACAACTCCGTATGTCAGGCTCATGTTTCGTGTGGTCTATGAGGTGCAGGGGATAGTTGACAGCAATGCCAATGATGATGCTCGATATTCCAATGACTATAATAGAGATATCATCGTGTATCACAGAGAGCCCCCCTAAGGCAAAAAGTGCTCCCCATGCTATGGAAACGACAATGAGGAAGATGTTTCTGACAGACCTGAAGGCATATACCAGCAAAATAACAATCAGCACTACTGCAATTGTTATGGCGAGTATGCTGTCATGTTTTATCTGACTCGCATTATCAACGGCTATACAGGGTCCGCCGGTAAGGTGAATCTTTACTGACGGATTAGACTTCTCTACCTGCTGAACCGATTCTTCGAGAAGAGATAATATCCTGGCATTATTCTCTGTTTCGCTATTGCCATAAGGAGAATGGACCATCACGAATGCCCTCTTCATGTCTGGAGAGAAGATATAGCCCTCATAGCTTTCAAAACGCGAGGTCTTTTGCATTTTGCTCAACCTGCTGACGACTGGCGTACAGAGATTCAGCGGGTCGCGGGAGATGTTTTGTGACAGCATGCCACCTGACGGGAACATCAGCAGCTCATGATCTGACCTCAGCTGTTCCGGGATATAACCAGGCATACTCAGCAAGCTGTCAATCCTGTCATAATCCGCATCAGTAAGGAAGTATGGTATGTTTGAATATACAAAGTCCGTAATACGCGAGAGTTCCTCAATATCGAACTTGGAGATAAAAGTCAACCCCGAGTCTTGAAGCCTCTGGCAGAACCCCTCTATCGCTTCGACAGTTACATCAGCATCGTCAGGATTGTCAAACATCACGATTATCTGTGACGCGCCAGATATATCCTGATAGATGGTCAGCGCATCCCTGTCATGAGTGCCCAGCGGCAGAAAGTCTGAGATATCTTCTTTATACGACAGTCCTGATACGAGGAATACCAATACTATCGTCAGGATGGAGAGCAGTCCCCACCTTATCACAGAATGTGTACGAAAATATTCAAACAAACGAATAATCATAAACTAATTCATCATTAACTTCATCCATTTCAGGAATTCCTCTTTCCACTTCCGGCATTCAGGCGTTCCTTTGTCATCTGAGGCGCCAAAGCCATGCCCGCCAGTGGCATATTGTATATATGAGCGAAGCACACCAGATGTGCAAGAAATATTATAATGCTTAATTCAAGTTTCAAGTTTTAAGTTTCACATTTCACTTTATAGTATTTTCTAAATCTTGAGGCAATTTCCTGACAAGTGCCGTATTGGCTATATTCCTCATAGGGAACCCTTTTGTTTATCTGGAGTCGGATGCTCCCCCTACGGAGATATTTTCCTCCTTTGGGCAACACCTTTCCCGCACCATATTCCACAAAAGGCAGTATGTCCAGTTTCAGGGTACTGGCAATATGAAAAGCCCCCTTATGAAAGCGTCCTATACGACAATCCTTTGAGCGTGTTCCCTCTGGATATACGGCAATGGAATATCCCCTCTCAACAAGGTCTTTCAACTTTGGCAACATACTATCTATACCCATAGAAACAGGATAATATTCCGCATTCTGTAACACCTTTCCAAAGAATGGGCTATTCCACACCCAGTCATTGGTGAGCACTATCATCTTCGGCGTCTGCGACAACATCAACGTCAGGTCCAGATGCGACTGGTGATTACATATTATGACGGCTGGTTTCGTGAAGGTCTCCCCACCCCTTTCCACTATACATTTCACCCCTGGTATGCCATGTTGAAACACGACAAATCGCGTCAGATGATAGAGCAGGCTATGCGACCTCTCCGCCTTCTTGTTTTTGTCGTGACAAAGCAGATTCAGGAGTGCCGTATATGGTAGCAGTATAAAGAAACAAGCAATGAGATACAATAGTAGCGAATACAGTGTTCTGACAATTGTCATCAGCAGACGAAACAGTTTCATTGGGTAAGCATATACTATTGCAAGGATGCTAAGACAGGTGTTAAGAACAAAAATCCTCGAAAAATCTTTTATCGGCCTGAAATGCGACACCCGTTCTTCTTTCGGAGGATAGAACACATTCACCTCCCTGGAAACTATTTTTACCCCCTGCCAACTGCTAAACACCATCAGTTCTAGTTCAGCTTCATAGCGCGATGTCAGCAGGCTGAGGGAAGGGAGTTTCTTCAGGGGATAAAGCCTATAGCCCGTCTGTGTATCGGCCAGGTGATGACCCGTCTGCACACAAAACCAGAAATTACTGAAGGCATTGGCAAAATTACTTCCAGACGTACGCTCCACGCCCTCCATACCTTTACGCTGACCTACTATTATCGCATCGGGGTGTTCGATATTAGCCTCCAGAAAGACGTGTATGTCTTCAGGAAAATGCTGTCCGTCAGCATCAAGGGTGATGGCATACGAAAAGCCTTCTTTGAGAGCCTTCTGGAAACCTTTCTTCAATGCTGCGCCCTTGCCACCATTATCAGGACAAGAGACTATCACAATGTCCGTCACCTCCTGCAACAGCTCTATTGTGCCATCGGTACATCCGTCACATACCACAATAACGTCATCACACTGCTTCTTGGTACGCCTCACCACATCAACAATGGTACCGGCATTGTTATATGTCGGAATCACCACGCAGATGCCTCTCTCATGAAGCATGCGCCGTTGTTGCTCTATGTCTGTCAAATCTCTTTGCATACCAAAGATAACTTTGCATATGGCACATCATCTGATGTCACCACCACCAGCAGCTGTATTTCCCCCTGATCGGCTGTTTTTTGCTTAATAAGGTATCTGAACACCCTGTCACCACCAGGTATCATAGCATGAAGGAATTTCGCACTCTTTACTTTTACGAT
>DJWZ01000137.1:26853-30530 GCA_002449535.1 Prevotellaceae bacterium UBA7017
ATACAACTCCACCGCCATCTGAACGACACACGCCCCAGGAGTAATAGGCTGCATGGGGAAATGTGCCTTATAGATAGGGCTTCCTGCAATCAGACGAATGGTGCAAATGATTCCCTCGTCCGATTGAGCAATGGTGTCGATACTATATAGATGATTCAGTAGTTTCAATTTTTTTGTTTACAGTTTACTGTTTTCGTCCTGCCCAGAGCCAGTCGAAGGGTTATCGTTTTTCAATTGTTGAAACGTGTATGTTATATGATACTTTTGGTTCGTATAGGTAGTGCCGCCTTCTTTGAGTACGGCAATCACCTTCTTCATGTCTTTCTTTACGACACCGCGGATATACCACTTGTTTAGCTTGCCGATAATGCTGAGAATCTTCACCTTGTCTTTCTGCGGATTATACGAAAATGACAATGCCGACACTCCGAATTCGTTGAAGACTGATCCGAGCACTTCTCCGTCAACATATGCCATGATGCCGATGCCGCTAAGGTATGCCTTGCCAAAGTCTATCTGCACGGAATAGCGGACCTTCTCTCCTTCTGTCGCAGGGAAGGTGTTCTGTGCACGCGCAGCAGGGGCTGCTAAAAGGGTTATGCAGAGTATGCTAATTGACAGTAAAAATCTTCGCATCAATCTTCTGATTCTTGATGATATTATTAAGCGCAATCACCGTCATGTCGCCATTTTTCTCGAACATCTCTACCTTCACGACGACTGACTTCTCCTTGTTGAAATGGAGCACTATGCTGGTGAACATCTGTTTCAGTTCCTTCGACTGCGGCACAAGCGTCGCTACCCATTCCGCAGGGGTGTCCTTGACAGTTGTCTTAAACGACTTCCTGTCCGTAAGACTGGTTCCTATGACGCTGTTCATCATGATGGATGCTATCTCCTTGAACATCTTGTTCCGGTTCACATCAATGACATCATTGCGGTTATTCTTCTTCAGCGATACCTTCCGACCATTAAAGACAAAGGTATAGGTGTAGGGTGTCATATACTCCCAGCGCAACCTGTTAGGCTGCTGATAATACATACGGCCCTTGGAGACCAACTTCTCATTAAGCATCTTCACCGTCTTCGTCTGCACAAAGTCACATTGCATTGACGTCAACTTAGAAGTAGCACCACTAATCTGGCTGATAATCTGCTGACTGTTTCCCTGAGCAAAACACCCCAGAGAAATCAGGAAACTGATTATAATGCATAATACGTATTTCATCTTGCTATCAAAAAACATCCTGTCATTATCAGGACCACTCCTATCCACTTGTAGATGTCCACCGTCTCGTGAAAAAACACCATCGCCCCAATCATGCCGAAGACATAGCTTAACGACACCATGGGATATGACATACTCAGCGGAAAATGCTTCACAATATACATCCACAACAGGCTCGCTGCTGCAAAGCAGATGCCACACAAAGCAAACTGCCAGTTTATAAATACCGACTTCCAAAATGCCGAACTCCATGAAAACGGTTTCATATTGTTCAAGCCGAATTTCAGCAATACCTGTCCAAGAGCCAGCAACAGACTCTGGAGCAACGCAATGGGTATGAGTTTTATTATCATTTCACAACTTACAACTAATCACTAACAACTATTCCCTTTCCTAACCACTATGCTTTTTGAATATATCAGGGGCAGTTCTTCTTTTCCTGCCTTGCTCAATAATTCATTTAGCAACGGGGTCGATTCATCATGCACTCCGACAAGCACGCAATTTGCTTTTCCCGACTTTATCAGTCGCTCAGCATCACGCATTGCCCAGTCGAGAGATTCGTTTCCTTGGCTGTATGTAGTGTTATATCCGTGGCAACCTAATCTGATAGCTATACTGCTTCCGATAGTGTTGTGGGTGCTTTGCATGAACAATGTAGGCTTAAGGAGCGACTCGCCGTTTTCCACCATATCAATCAGGAATTTCTCACTATTTTCCAGCATACCTCTGGATGTGGCGGTGATAATGGCATCAGGCTTTTCTATTCTTTCAGTCGCTTCGCTTTGGATTTCGCTTTGCATCTGAGCACCTACGGAGCGCAAGAAAAGCGTCCCTTTGGTCCGATGGCCTGCAATCTTCAACGCCCTCAACGACGACAGTGTTGCCGCCTTTAGGAGTTTCCCCATCCGTCTTGCCTCCATTGGGGGAATTACATCTCTTGAATCCTTCAGCTGCTCCACATCGTCGATAACACATTCTGCGACAATTTCGACAGGTGAAGGGTTAGAGGTGAGAGGTGAGGGGTTAGAGGTGAGAGGTTTCCTTTTACTGATTATCAGCGAAGAGTCGTTTCCACCGAATCCGAAGGCATTACACATTACGTTATCCACCTGGCAATCGGTTTGCCCCTTTGACGGCACTATACCACCTTGCAGCGGCGTTGTACAACCAAGATTAGAGGGTATGAAGCTGTGTTCCATCGCCAGTAGGCAGATTACCAGTTCTATAGCTCCTGATGCGGATGTGGTATGTCCTGTATATGCTTTTGTGCTGGAGATGTCGGGCAGGTCGTTGCCAAATACCTTTTTTATCGCAACACTCTCTGTCAAATCATTATTTGGAGTTCCCGTCCCATGAGCATTGACATAATCTATGTCACTGGTGTTGAGTGACGCCATCTTCAATGCCTGACTCATGGCGAGGACAGGTCCTGTGCCTTCTTCTGATGTTGCCGTCTGATGGAAAGCATCACAGGCATTGGAATAGCCTGAAATATATGCCTTGAAGGCTCCGTTACAATCTTCTTTTCGCTGTAGCACGACATAGGCGGCTCCCTCACCAAGATTTATTCCGTTTCGTGTCTCATCAAAAGGTCTGCAACGCTGATGGTCGAGAATCATCAAGGTATTGAAACCATTAAGATGGAACTTCGACAAACCTTCTGTCCCTCCGGCTATGACAATATCTGCCTCGTCATTTTTAAGCATCTCAGCCCCAAGGATGACAGCATTCAATGCCGATGAGCACGCTGTGCTGACTGTGCAAGCCTCTGCACTGATACCACAAAGAGCGGCAATATCTTTTGTACAACTTCCGCAATCATGTGAGAGTTGGGTGATGAGAGGTGAGTGGTTAGAGGTTAGGGGAAAAAGGTTCTCCGTAACATCCATACCGCCGACGGTAGTACCATTTATAATAACGATTCTCTTACCATCAGTAGTGATGGCTGCATCTCTGACAGCCTGCTTAAGGGCTACGGCGCCGAGAAGAGTCGTTCTGCTAATGATTTGCCCATGAGGAATGCCAAGGATATCCTTCAGCTGGTTATCTGACAGCTTCACCTCTCCTACAGGCAATTCCTTGTGTACGGACGACAGATAGCGCATTTCTCCTATCCCCGAAGTCCCATTCTTTAAAGACGCCAGGACAGAAGATGTATCGTTTCCTATTGCCGAGACGATACCGGCACCTGTGATGACAATATCCCTCACTACTTCTTTCGGTTCTTTGCTACGTATTCTGCTATTGCCTTGACGCTTGTAAAGATGGTTTTGCCTTCTGCGGCATTGGCTAAGCGTATTCCGTAGTTCTTCTCAAGAAGTACTATCAGTTCAAGGGCATCGATAGAGTCGAGTCCCAGTCCGTCTTCACCAAACAGGGGAGCCGCCTCGTCAATATCCTCCGGAGTCATCTCCTCAAGATTGAGAGAGGAGATAATCTGTTTTTT
>DJWZ01000038.1 GCA_002449535.1 Prevotellaceae bacterium UBA7017
CGTAGCCGGTATAGTTCATGGGGCTTTTGTCGTTGTTCAACATCGATACCCAGAACTCCGGATTCACATCGTCATTGATATCCTTCTCTACCATTATCTGTAGTGTGTAATAGTCGGAGCAGTATTTGTATTGTTCAAAATTTGGTGTCTTGTCAGCAGTGCCGTTTTCGTATGAGAAGCGCAGCAGTCTGTATAGTCCGCGTGGGTTTTCCTTCTTTCCTGCTATCTGCTGGCAGATGGCGTCGCAGATGTCCTGGTCGAGGTCAGCCTTCTTCATTCCTTTATTGGGACTGAATGTTATCGGCAGTGTGTATCTCATCCTGACCGCTGTGCCCTTGCGTGTGGCTGGCGACCACTTCGGCATCATCTTCACTACGCGTATAGCCTCCTTGGTAAGCCTTGCGTCCGGTGACTCTAAGGGTTTTATGTCGCTTATGGAGCCGTTTTCCCTTACGACGAAGCTCAGCATGACGCGACCCTCGATGCCTGCCGCCTCGCAGTCTTTAGGATAGTTGAGGTTGGCGTTCAGGAATGTCATCAGGGCACTTATGCCTCCAGGAAATTCTGCCTTCTTTATCTGGGCGTCTTGTGCGAATGTTGCGGTCATGACAAGGCTCATGACCCATGTTAGCAATAGTCTTTTCATCGTATCATTTCTTCATAGTCGGGGAGGGCGTTTTTGTCGTTCTCACCGTGTGGCACCACCGTCTTTGCGCTGCTCCGGGTCATGTTTGAGTCTGAGGGAGCCGGTGAGAACCTCATCTCGGGCAATGCAACGGTAAATATGTCGTCGTCAGACGGGGCGGCAGGGGCTGGCTGCCCTGCTTTGTGCTTCCTCGTCGTCTCTGCCGTGTGCCTGTCCATGACGTCGTCTGCTTCTGTCTTATGTGTTACCGGCGTGTCCTTTGCGGAGATGTATTTGTCTTTCGGAATTGTGGTGTCTGTATTTGCTATTTCTTGCCTGCTAATCTTGTTGCCTGCAAAAAACATAGCCGTAATAGTCAGGAATCCTATGACAGAAGCAGCAAAACCATACCAATAAACAGTCTTCTTTCTCTTTGCGGGTGCCTCTCTGTTTGCCATCATGCGGTCATACTCCGCAGCGCCCGGCTCAAGGCTTGTCATCATCTCTTGATAGAGAGCGTCGTCGTTGTATTGTATCTTCATCATCGTCATTTCAGTATCTTTTGTAATTCTTTAGTTAGTTTTCTTTTTGCCATTGAGATGATGCTCTTCACCGAAGGCTTCGGGATGCCTGTCTCGTTGGCTATCTCCTCTGCCGTGTGTCCCTCAATGTGGCGTTTCCGTAGCAGGCTACGTTCTCGGGGGCTCAACCTCTCAATTGCTTCGTCTATCTTGTGCTGCACGTCCTCGGCTTCTATGTATGCATCCGCTGTTATGTTGTCTTCTATTCCCTCGTCTAAGGCTGCGGTGTTGTTGTCTCTCTTCTTCCTGTATATCTCCACGCAGACGTTCTTTGCCACCCTTGTTGCCAGAGCCTCCATGTTCCGTTTGGGGTCGAGGCGTTCGCAGTAGTTCCACAGACGCACGAGTCCCTCTTGCGCAACATCATCGGCATCTGTCTGGTTGCCGAAGAAATCGCGTCCCACTTTAACCATCAACGGTCTTAGCACCGGAACTATATTTTCAAACTCTGTTGGAGACATCCTCTATATATAATACGCAAAAAGGAGAAAAAAGTTAAGTATGAAAACTTATTTTTTTTTCTCCTTTTAATTAAAAATATAAAAACTGCCGCGAAAATGGCGTCCTACTCGTCAGGGAACTTGCCGTTGAGGATGTAATGTATGATATGCATCACATCAGACATGCCTATTTCTCCGTCATCGTTGACATCTGCAGCTTCAGTATTGAATGTTTCTGAAGGTGTTCCAAGTATGTAACTCACAATGAGTGTCACGTCCTGCATGTCAATCTTACCATTCTCATTGGCGTCGCCGCGCATCGGGTCATCCGGAAGTGGTATGATATCTCCGACATTGATATATTTGAATGTCGCGGCAACGGGACGATGGTCGCCAAGAGGTGTGTTGTTGTCATTGCCGTCGATGTTTCCATAATTATAGTCTTGCTCGATGCGGAAACTCTGAGGCATCAGCAACATAGTGTTGTCGGCTGTAGGATTGATGTATATAATTTTATCAACGATTTCGTAGTTGGTGAAATTCGTTGGGTCGCTTTGGTCAGTCAGGTTTTCCATGTCAACAGTGGGGTAAACGCCATTGCGATACAGTTCCACCCAAACGTCGCTAGCTGTCAGGTTCGTGTTCAGCAAGTCCATGAAATTGGTTTTGATGTTTTCACGTGTCCATCGGCTGTTAGTGTCACCTATGATGAGTTTCGGACGACTGGCATCAGCCCCATTCACGGCACCAGCCAACTGACGCCATTGTGATTCGCGTGACCATGTGGCATTGGTGTCTCCTGCGTCCATGTGGAGGATAAAGACATCAATGATGGGACCTCCATTTATCTGCACATCATAGTGACGGAATCCCTTTTCTACATACTGATTGCCATCGGTCGCCTCGGTGTCCCACCATCTTGTCCAACTTTCGTTGTTGGCAGAGACGTTGTTGAACTTCCAAATGAGATTGAGGCCATCAGTCTCAACGTGAAGATTTCCCTTTATGAGCTCTCCATAGTCGAGGTCTCCGACATTGAGTGTCTTACGGATGGTGCCGCACCAATACTGGTCATTCAGCGACTCCATCAGTGAACCATTGTAGTTGAAGTCTTCAGAACAGCCGATGAGGTCGTAACTCTTTGAAGCAAGATAGCGGCTTATCTTTGTCGTACCTTCAGCTCCAGGACCGTCAGGATTCAGTTCGTACTTCCCGAATACATAGTTTATCTCCTTGGGCAGACCATCGACATTGAGCGCGGCAACGGTAAATGTACCTTCATGTATCTCACGACATGGCATGATACATAATGTGGCGTTGTCAGTGGTAGCTTGGAAATATGCACGGCCACGTTGGAGAGTCATCTGCCTCTTGGCTGCAGCAGTGGTAATTTCCTGTAGTGTCTTGTAACCATCGGCACTGTATTGTATGTTGCTAATGTTTCCGGAGAGATGATATTCCGTCTTGTATTTTACATCGAAATAGTACCACTGCCCAGGTATCAGTTTCTTAGTCCTGTCATTAGGAAGTGGGATAGAAAGACCATCGAGGAAGATGGCTTTGCACTTTAGTTGTACATTGTCGAGTTTAAAGAAAGTCTGCGTCTCACTTTCATGGCCTTCCACCCACCATTGCCCGGTACTACCAGCTGAAATGAGCAGTTTGTCGTTTGTGATAGTTATGTTATTTGTGACTTTTATGCCCACTCCTTCACCTGATCCGGCTTTTGTTGTTGTGACGTCGTTTCCTGAGAAAGTGACATATCTTCCAGGCCAGGTAGCAACGACTCCAGACAATTCGTACATACCGCTTGGTATACCTATTATTGTCTGACTGACTCCCAATGAAGAAGCCCACCATTGAAAGGCATTCATCAGATAGCTTCCATCTTTATTGGACATACTGTAATTCCCAACCTTGAATTCCTCATTGCCTGGTTCTTTTCCGCTTAAAGTCCATCCCGTTTCGTCGCCAGTCTCAAATGATGGATTGGTGATAAGGCATGAGAAATCGACGGGTGAAGATGACGTTACACTTTTCCATAATTTGTTGTGCTTTTCGATGAGTTTCTTCTTCTCAATGCGATACAGGCGGAAATGGCCTGCCTTGTCATCTGTGGTGTTTTTACGATTGAGTGCCAATGGCTCACCGGTCTTGACCACTTTATTCCACGGACCGAGGTATCCGCAAGCCCAATTCTCAGATGACATGGGATACTTTCCGCTTTCGAATATCCAATAGTTGCTTTGGTACGTAGGGATGAGATAGCACCATTCAGTGAACGTCGGTTCGGTATATGTGAGTACATACATGAAACCGGCATTGTCGTGTGTTTGGAAGAAGTGGTTGCCATATTTCATGTTCTTAAGCCCGATATACTCTTCTTTCTTCTCTACAGTGAAGAAATTGGACAGGTCATACACGGGATTAGAACTGACAGTTTTGTAGCGAAGAGCTTTTGTATTCTCACTTGCCCAGACAGGCTTTACCTCATATGGACCCACACCTACAATGAGGTCAGTCTTCTCTGCAGAAGTAAGGATGTAGCAATAATCATCGCCTCCGATGATATCTTCTGCAGATCTCACCAAAGTAAATCCATTTGATGTTGTGAGGTAGATAGTGTAGTTTATTGCTGTGGCACGTATTATGTTTGCCATCAGCATGACTATAACTACCATTAACTGAATAAGTCTCATCATTTCATCTTTTGGTTTTATTCGTCGTGCTCGAAGTCGTTATCATTGCCTATTTGCATCCGACATTGACGGCTACGGGCTTCTCCAGAGCCGCCATTACCTAAATTTAGGTTTACATTGTTGACAAGATTACTGGCAGTAAGTAATTCTTGCTTGTTCTCTACTGCAACAAAGATAATTTGGGGTGATTTATAATTTTTTTTCATAGCTGCATAAATTTTATTCAATAACTACTTTTTTACCATTATATATATATACTCCAGATGTAGTCGGCTTGCTATTGAGACGCTGACCGTTTATGGTGTAATAGAATCCATCTCCGGTCATGCCGTTTACTCCCTTTTCGATGTTGATGCTTGTAATGTCATCGTTGCCAAAACGTAATACGAAACTTCTGACATTGTTTGCTGCAGACTCACTGATTTTGAAGTATGCGCGGAATGCATTAACCTTGAAGTCATCAACATTTGGCCAGTCCAGTGTGTTGTCAGCAGCAAGGTAAAGGTTTGACTTGTCATCTTTATCAAGAGGCGTTGGAGTATAGATGCCTTGGAAGGTGACACTACCATCATCAGTGCTGGCTATTCCGTCAGGAGTGTCATTGGATATGGTTACTCCAGTAAAACTCGGATTGGTGATATTGTCACCGCTTTCCCACTTAATAAGATAAGGTACGCCTGCTCTTATAGATGTCGCATCCTTGAAGTACAGGTGTAATGTGGTGCCCTCAAGTCCCGTGGCGTGACCGTTGTAGGAACCTTCGGTGTCAAGTTCCATAAGAGTTGCTCCAGCCAAGTCTCCTGTTAGGTCTGTGTCAAATGGCAAGCAAATGGTATTCCATGAGTTGTCCTTGTATAGTGTGCGACCATGCAGGGTGATAACACCACGTTTGCCATTGTTGGACTCTATCGTTGTGCTGTTGCCTTCTGCATCAGTTCCCTTGTCGTATAGCGTGATGATATTTGGCATATATGTCAGCGTAATGTCATCAGCCACAATCTGGGCAGGAGTGTTGCCGGTGCCTGTCTTTTGGAAACCAAACGTCAGGTCGAAAGGAGCTGCGGCATCGGTTATCTCAAAGTCGTAGGTCAGTGTCTCGGCACCATTTGTGGCTTCACCGATTGCAGTAGATGTTTCACCAATCTTATATGCAGAGCGATTTGTCATGTTTGCCATGTTGCTGTTCCATGAGAATGAAAGGCGATACTTGCCCACAGGAAGCATCTTTTGTTTTGTCACTATCATCGTTGTGGCTGAACTGCCCCAATTCTTACGCATATAGAGTTTATCGGTATTGTCTCCTTGCTTGGTCTGTAGTACTGCCCACGTGTCGGCATTTGCATAAGCGGCTTCCCAACCAGTTACTTCGTGAATATTGTTGCTGTTTTCTGTGTTTAGCGCAGAACTTTCTGCTGCGCTGAAGTCGAGGTTCGCGCCGAGAAAGGCAGAAACGTCGAAGTTGCTACTTTGTGTCGCTGCATAGTTGTCGAAGTTTTCGTTCAGGGCGCTGATGGCTGTCTGTTGAGTATCATCAGTGTCCATGTTGCTGTCTGCACCATAGTCACTGGCAATGCTGAGCGCTGTAGCTCCATCTACCATTGCCTTGTAACTCTTGAAGAGTCGGAGAGAGGCGTCAGTAGCATCCATCTGGTTTACGAGATTATCTTTCAATGTACCATAGTTGGCAGCCTGTGATACGTCATCAAGAGCTGTGCTGACTGCGTTTACCTTGGCGAGCAGATCTGTCCAAGCTGCTGCACTCATCGTTGAACGACGGTAGTCAGTACCATCTGCCAGATTGTAGTCATTTTCAAAACGCTCTAATGCGGCAATCATTAGTACGCGATTGTCTTTAACTGTTTGTATTTGCTGGCGAGCAGTTTGTATGGCATTAGGCAGGGAGGTTAGTGTCACGGTTGTCAGCTCATCGAAGGTGTTAGCGGCATTTGCTGTGCTAATGGCTGATGAGAGAGCGTTTTGCTGTCCTGTGGTCAGGAGTGAGGCGTCGGTACTTGCCAGTACTCCTTCCGCTTCGGAAACAAGGGCATCGCGGTCAGCCTTCAGAATGGTGAGATCCGGATCTTTGCTGTATGTAATCGTATAAATCTGTGCTACATGCCAGTTGGAACCGGCTGCTGTCTTCTTAATGCCGAAGGTCAGTGCACCTGCGTCAGAGAGTTGTACTGACAGGTTTACAGGTACTTGATCTGCTGCCGTTAGAGAGGTACGATGCGCTACCGGAAGAGAGAGACTGTTATCACCGGCAAAGCCAAATGTGATATTCGGTTGGCCGTCGGCACATTTCTCAACCAACGAGCCACGGTTCGGAGTATAAGATGCCGCTGCATAAAGTGCTACGGTGTAATAGCCTGCTGGCATATCATTAATGGTCTGATATAGGATGTTGCCTGTGATGCTCTCTCCGCCCGAAGCCTCAGTATAGCTTTCTACGAAATCAGCCATAGAAGGATCCGGCTTTGGTGCAGACCATGTAGGAGCTGTTGCTGCAGGATTCAAACCACTTGCGGTCTGCCAGTCAGCAGCTGCCGTTGATGCAAGGAAAGTCAGGTTAAATGGATTGCCATCTTCTGCTGTAACACTACTGATAAATGTCATCGCAGCAGCACGGATAATTGCAGTCTGTGTGTTGATTGCAGAGGCTGTGGTGGCCGCTTCAACATCACTGTTTGCTGTCGAGATAGCTCCATCGAAAGAGCTCTTTGCAGTTCCGGAATCAGTATATTTGTAGGTGTTGTTGTCAGCCAAACCTTGTACGTTGGTTCGCATTGTCTTGTATGCGGCGTAGGCGGCTTGTAAGTCTGCGTCGTTTCTGTATGTGTCGAGTACTGCAGTAAGGGCAAGGATTGCAGAGGAATATTCTTTTGCAGTTTCATACTCTTTATTGTAATCACTAATGGCATCTGCGATAATCGTTTCACAAGCATCAGGTACAAGCCCTTCGTTGATGAAGTCATTGCATTCATTCACCAAATCAGAAAGTTGTGTCTCGTATGCTGAGAGGTCAATACCTGTGCAGTAAAGTTTGAAGTTGTCGAAAACCAGCCATTGGTCTGTGGTCTCACATTTCATTCCTATTTGCAAAGAACCGTTAGAAACTTCAATTTCCTCTGTTGTGACCTTACCGAATGCGCGGTCTTGAATCATTGACAACACCGTATTCTGGAAATCATCTCCTGCAGCTGCCGATGATGATACGGATCTTGTCGTAGAGCCGCTGGTAGCATATACTTGACCTGCTCCCGTGGTGCCGGCTATCTGTAAAGAAACTTTGTAATTACCGTTGGGTATCGTCAGATTCTGATATATCTTAAAGTTTGAACAATGCCAAATTTCGCAACCACCACCATAGGAGGTATTATTGTTGCCTCCGGAACCTTCTTCTGTCCAACCCGTGCGATTGCCTGCATCGAAGGTTGCATTGGTCACATACCAGGGTGTAAGGTCAACCGGATTGCTGTCGGATGCGTTGTCGAGCAGATTCTGCTTGAACTGTGCACGGCTAATGGCGTAAATCTGGAAATGTCCTATCTCGTTGGCAGCAGTCTTGTTAGCGGCACACTCTGCACCATTGGTAAAATTGCCTCCTGTCCACGGACCGATGTAGTTACCAGGGTCATGACCATTCTCAATAGTCCAAGAGCCATTAGCGTAAGCAAGATTTATCTTCGCCCAACCATTTGGAGATGCAACGTCATTGGTATCCCACTTCCATGGTGCTTCCCATTCTGTTTGGAACATGAGGACGCTATATTCAAGATTCCGCATGGCATAGCCGCCTTCCCGAGATTCTAACGTCCAGACTTTTCCGTTGATGTTTGCGGAAACGGGTTCTACTGATGTCTGGTAATACACACCGAGTGAATACCATTTTGTATTTTGGTTTACACCCTTAGCGGTGCCGAGCATCAAGTCGCGGGTGGCATCGACGAAAACATAATAATTGTTCGCAATGTCAGATGCCGTGGGTAACGTCGTTATTTTTGTCCAGCCGTCCTCTGCAGTCAGTTTGTTTGTGTCTGCCCACACATTACTGGTAAAAGCGATGAGGGCTGCAATGATTGTATAGAATGATTTACGTTTCATGTCTTTGTTCCTTTCGTTTTGTTAGTAATGTGTAATTTTAGAATTGTGTCTGTATTACCTCTTTCACGCCTTCTCCGCGCTTGAAGAGTACAACGAAGGCGTTGTTAGACTGGTTTGTATTGCCTGGGGCAGCTACTGTATAGTCGTGTACTTTGTTGTCGTTGTTTACAGTTGATGTGTATGTGGCATCATAGAAACGGTGGTAGTGTCCCGAGAAGTGCTGAACCTTGCCATCTACCTTTCCTGCAGTTTTCATCATGATAGCAGACAATGGGTCTTTCTTCAGCGTATTGGCAGACGTTGCATCATTATATGCTATGCCGGAAGTGCTGGAACCATAGACAGAACTATTGCTGGAAGTCTTATATTTACCCACATCGTTCTGGTCGAGCCACCAGCGATTGCAATCACTGCCTGCAAGCCATGGATAGTGCTGCATCCATACACTGGCCTCGTCGGCGTGGCTCTCTACGAATGTATTCAAGTTATTTACGATGGGATCGGGGGCATAATATGTAGCACTCGAAAGAAGTCCTGGTTTCTTGTAAGGCTTCTGGAACCAGTAGTTGTTTGCGCAATAGAAACGCACATTCTTGAACTTGAAAGTGAAGTGATTAGGTTCGAAACCATAGTTGTTGCCTGATGTGAAATAGGTTATATTCTCATCGAATACGCCTGCGTTATTCCAATAAGTGTTGTTCGAGGTGATTGCAGATATCGTCTGTGCATCAGCATTGGCTCCGCCTGTACTGCCGTAGGTTACACCGGCGTCTCCGTCGTTGCCTGTCCAATAGTCAGGGGTGAAGTCGTGGTTGCCTGCTATGAATATAAAAGGTATGCCAGCAGCTTTTGCCAGCTCAGCAGTGCAATTGAGGAATGCGGTATGCTTTCCGTCGTTTGATTCATTGCCCTTGTCTTGGTCAAGGTCTCCTGTGCAGAACACGATGCTCGTCTTTGGAATGATGTCGGTGGCGCCTGCGGTAGTGAAGTTTACCTTTTTCGTACCGTCCTTACCCATATTGAGAATGTTGTTCATGATGGTAGCCATGTCTTCCTGACTTGTGCCGTCGTGACCGCTGCCCTGGTTGATATGGCAGTCGGAAAAAAATACACCGCAGAACCAAACGTCCTCGACGAAACGGAAACCATATGCCTTGTTGTTATAGGTAAATACCTTTAACTCGTCATAGTTGATGTTTGTGGTGGTAGGATTTGGGGTCACAGAACTTGCAGAAACTGGTGTGCCATCTATCTGCACGGCGGTAATCAGTCCTGTAGGGTCAGTACCAGCAGGTAGGGTTATGGTGGTAAAACCTTTGGCATCTGTCGATGCCGCGTCAGAATAGGTTACACCGTTAAGTGTAAACGTCATTTGTGCACATGATGGCAATAAGGTTGACCACAGGAGTGTGCAAAACATTAGAATTTTCTTAGTCATAATTATTATAATTTGTTTAGATTGATTGTAAGATCGCTTTCGTAGTTATGTTGAAGTTATGGATGTAAAATGTCAAATGATATTGTGTTTGCAAAGGTAATAAAAAAAATAATAATAATCATGTTATTGGTGATAAGAATGTTGCTATTTCTAATATTTTTTTGTTATTTGACTATATATTATTACCTTTGCAAGCATGAAACGCGTTTTGGGGCTTTTATTTGTGATGTTGTTTGCGGTCGGTTGTATGGCTGCGAAGGGCTGGCGTGTTGAGGCTGAGAAGGACGGCTATGTGAATTGGCTGAAGGACAGCGTGGCTGACATTCATGCGCCTGGCGGGTTGACGCTGTGGAATACCCAGAAGATGATGGGGAACATCGTGATAGAATATGATGCCCGCATCGTGAGTGACGAAAGGGTGTCAGACCTTAACTGCTTCTGGATGGCATCGGGGGGCGCAAAGTCGGGTCGCTTCGTAGATTACTATGCCCAGAAGATGTACTACATGGGCTATGGCGGCAACTATAACAAGACGACACGCTTCCGCAGGTACAATGGTGACGGGCGGGGCATAGAGGATGCGAGATACCGTCCGGCTATACTCAGGGAATACACTGACGAGGCGCACATGATAAAGCCTGACCACTGGTATCACATACGCCTGGAACAGATTGACGGCAGGGTGAGATATGTCATAGACGGCGAGTGCCTTGTTGACTATATAGACCTGCATCCGCTGACGGAGGGCTTCTTTGGCTTCAGGACGACATTGGCGCATGCTCAGCTGAAGAATTTTTCGTACAGGCAGCTGCCACGCACTATCTGTAAGGAGATAACCCTTCCGAAGACATACAATAAGCCGCAGACCTTCGGCATACCATTCCTACAGGGAGAACTGGGGGCGAAGGAAATCATACGCTGCGAGCAGCCTTCGGAACAATGGAACCTGGCATACTGGCCTGACGGCAGCGTGAAATGGCGTGCCATGACGATAGTGCCGCAGGTTGAAGGTCAAGGTGCAAAGGTCGAAAGTCAAAGGTTAAACTTCTGGTTAGAGCAGGACGGCAGGAAACTGGTTGTGAAGAAGACCACCAAGGAATACGACGGCAAGATACGTAAGGTGACGAAATATGAAGGCGACAACTTCGTCATGCGCCATTATATATATAAAGGTTGTAACGAAGAGAAGTTTGTCATTACGCATTTCATAGACAGCGCGACAAACCGCAATGGTCTGCAGTCGCTGGCTCTGCGCTTCAAGGTGCCTATGAGCGGCAGGATGTACGACAGGAAGGTGGCGTTCCTGACAGATTCGGTGCGTTCTGCCGTGATGTCTGTAAAGCCGCTGATAGCTCGCCGCCCCATAACATTGGATGACGAGGGCAATCCGAAAGATGCCCTCAGCCGCCGCATGATAGAGAGCATCGCGGCATGGGACGGCTTCCGGTTGTCGCAGTTGTCGCCGAACGGCTTTTCGGTCAGGAAGAGGGCAACGGACGGGAGTCCTTGGATAGGCACTATGGAAGGACATCGCGCCCCGGGCGTGGTGGCACTGGGCAACAACAGCGGCAGCTATGCCTTTCATCTGGACGACTTTTGGCAGTCATACCCATCGACACTTCAGATAGACAACGCCCGCAGCGACAGTGCCACCGTGAGCCTGTATCTGTGGAGTAGGGAGGCGGAGAAGATGGACTTTGCCCACTACGACACCATACCGCACACGTTGGAGGCGGCATACGAAGACGTACAGCCCGGCATGAGTACGGCATACGGAATAGCAAGGACGTCGGTGGTGTATGTATATAAATATGACGAGCCGATAGACACCCTGAGCCAGCACCTTGGCGAGGTGGCGGAGCACAGGCAGTATGTAATGCCGCGAGAATATCTGCACAGCAAGCGCGCCTTCGGAATATGGAGCCTTGACGACGGCAGTGACCTCGACCGCCGGTTGTATGACATTGCGGACTATTATTCCAAGGAGGTGGAGCGCAACGGCTGGTACGGATACTTCAACTATGGCGACGTGATGCACTCTGGTATGCCGACGGAGGATGGCGTGCGTTGGTATTACGACGTAGGCGGCTTTGCCTGGGACAATACGGAACTTGGCACGCCGGCAATGCTGTGGTACGAATTTCTGCGGACGGGTTGCCCGAAGGTATGGAGGATGGCTGTGGCAATGACGCGCCATAATGCCGAGGTGGACTGCTACCACATGGGACCGCACAAGGGACTCGGCACGCGCCATAATGTGCTGCATTGGGGATGTGGTGCAAAAGAGGCGCGCATCTCGGAAGCGTTCTGGAACAGATTCCTGTACTACCTGACGGCAGACGAGCGCATGGGCGACCTGATGCACGAGGTGGTGGATGCCGACCAACTGCTTTACACCCTCGACCCGATGCGCCTGGCACAGCCCCGCAGCCCCGAGACGCCTTGCACCGCTCCGGCACGTCTGAGGATAGGACCCGACTGGTTAGCGTATGCCTCGAATTGGTTTACGGAGTGGGAGAGGACGCAGAACATAAAGTATCGCGAAAAGATAGAACGCGGCATGGAGAGCATCAGCAGCCTGCCTCACGGAATATTCTCCGGTCCGAAGGCGTTGGGCTACGACCCTGCGACGGGCGTCATAACGTGGGAGGGCGACAGCGCCATGCAGAACACGAACCACCTGCTGCCTATCATGGGCGGCTTCGAGATGATGGTGGAGATGATGCTGTCGATGCCGTTTGCGGATAATAAGGAAAGCCGCGCGACGGCAGAGAAGTGGCAGCAGACATGGCTCGCGATGTGTTGCGAATATAAGGAGAAGGCGTGGAAGATAAGCCAGAACAAATTCCGCATCCCGAGGCTGCAGGCGTTTGCCTACTGGTTTACGGGGAAGGAGAAATACCGTGACATAGTAGAGAAAGACCTCCGCATCCGTATGCCGATACGCGCCACCAACGATGCCGCGACATATACGCTGGACGCTATTTTCTCGAAGGAAGTGATGGGCGGCTTATAAGCCACATAAGCCCCATAAAATAAAAAAAAGAAAAAAACAATGAGAGCAGTAATACAGAGGGTGCAGCATGCATCCGTTACGATAGAGGGAACAGAGAAAAGCCGCATCGGGCAGGGAGTGCTGATACTCCTGGGGTGTGAGAATGCCGACACGATGGAGGACATCAGTTGGCTGGCACACAAGATTGCCAACCTGCGCATCTTCGACGATGAGGCTGGAGTGATGAACAAGAGTCTGCTGGACGTCGGTGGCGAGGTACTCGTGGTGTCGCAGTTTACGCTGTGGGCATCCTACAAGAAGGGCAACCGCCCCAGCTACCTGCGTGCCGGCAGCCATGAGGTGACGGTGCCGCTGTACGAAGCCTTCGTAAGGGAGATGGAGAAAGAGGCGGGCAAGCCAGTCATGACGGGAGAGTTTGGTGCCGAGATGAAGGTGGAACTCCTCAACGACGGTCCCGTAACAATATGTATGGATACGAAGAATAAGGAATAGAGACCCCACCCCGACCTCAATGGTCTTTACACCCCCTTCGGTTCCCCCGTTTCGCGGGGGACAGAAACCCGAGGGAGGGAGAATGATGTTCAATTTTCAATGTTCAATTTTCAATAGAGTAAAATGCGAATAGACATTATAACCGTATTGCCGGAGATGCTTGAGGGCTTTGTCACCACAAGCATCCTGGGACGCGCCCAGAACAAGGGGCTTGCAGAGATACACATCCACAACCTGCGCGACTATACTGCCGACAAATGGCGCCGCGTAGATGACTATCCCTATGGCGGCAAGGCTGGCATGGTGATACAGTGTCAGCCCCTTGATGCCTGCATCTCGGCACTGAAGGCGGAGAGGCATTATGACGAGGTGATATTCACAGCCCCCGACGGCGAGAAGTTCGACCAGCCGATGGCGAACGACCTGAGCCTGAAGGAGAATATCATCATCATCTGCGGCCACTACAAGGGCATCGACTACCGCATCCGCGAACACCTCATAACGAAGGAGGTGAGCATAGGCGACTACGTCCTCACCGGTGGCGAGCTGGCTGCCGCCGTCATGGCAGACAGTATCGTCCGCGTCATCCCCGGCGTCATTGGCGATGTGGAGAGTGCGCTGTCTGACTCTTTTCAGGACAACCTCCTCGAACCGCCCGTATATACCCGTCCGGCAGAGTACCATCCCGTCTCCAACCCCGACGAGACATGGGGCATACCCGAGATACTCCTTTCCGGCCACGAGGCAAAGATAAAGGAATGGGAATTTGAACAGGCTCTTGAACGCACCAAGCGCCTGCGCCCCGACCTTTTAGAGTGAAGAGTGCTCGCGGGTCAACCGCGAGGTTGTCAAGACGATTTTTTACGCTTGCGGGTCAACCGCGAGGTTGTCGAGACGATTTTTCATGCTCGCGGGTCAACCGCGACATT
>DJWZ01000074.1 GCA_002449535.1 Prevotellaceae bacterium UBA7017
TCCAAACCGCCATACTTGAACTTCGTCATGAGGTTTGTATAGACTTTCTCTGTATCGAAGTTGTTGCTCTCATTGGTATGGAAAGGAGTGATACGATTGACAAGACCTTCCTGAATGAAGTTCTCACCAAGGTTCATATAGTTCTCCTGACCTACTGTCAAAGCCACATAGAGAGGACGTGTCCAGTTGCTGTTTGCAACCATCTCAAGCAGCATCAGGTCACCCTTATAGAGGGCACGCTTGCCAGCAAGAGAGATTGCCATACGCTCTGGGATTACCACGTTGCCAGCAGAATCCTTTGGAAGCATCATACCACTCTTGAGGACAGCCTCCTTATCGATGTTGAGATAAAGGGTGTCTGTTGGGATGCAGTGCATCTCGTCATTATCCTCTATGCCACGAACCCAGCGGGCAAGGACATTCTTAACCTCGAATGGGTCTTCGCCAAACTGCTTGGCAGCAGCAACAGGGTCTTGCTTGAAGTATTCAAGTATCTGGGTCTTCAACTCTGGATTTACTGTAACATATTCATTTCTGCCAGAGCAGTAGTCGATACGTGGCCATGTGATAGGCAAAGACGGAGAATTCCATGCCGGACGAATCATCTGGTCGATATACCAGTCGGTCTGGATATATGACAGGTTACATACACGGGCATCGGTACGCACCTGCTCAACATCCTGATTATACCACAGAGGGAAGGTATCATTATCACCGTTAGTGAAGATGATAGGATAGCCTGTCTCCTGAAGGGAGTTGAGGTAGTTCTGTCCAAAGTCGCGACAGGTATAGCGTCCTGAACGGTCATGGTCATCCCATGTCTGCGAAGCCATCTGGACAGGCACTAACAATGTCGCAACACCAATGACTGCTGCCAAGGCAACGTTCTCCTTGTTCTTGAGCAGTTTTCGTGTCAAGATGTCGATAATGGCAGCAACACCCATACCACACCATATAGCATAGGCATAGAAAGAACCTGCATAGGCATAGTCACGCTCACGTGGCTGCATAGGTGTCTGATTTAGGTAGATAACAATAGCAAGACCTGTCATGAAGAACAGGAAGAATATAACCCAGAACTGCTGGATGCCCTTCTTGCCCTTGTAAGCCTGCCAGAAAAGTCCCAACAAGCCCAGCAACAATGGCATGCAGTAGAAGACATTATGTCCCTTGTTCTCCTTCAGTTCATCAGGAAGGAGGTCCTGATTGCCAAGCATCATCTCGTCAATGAATGAGAAGCCTGTTATCCAGTTGCCATGTTCCAATTCGCCATTACCCTGAATATCATTCTGACGACCAGCGAAATTCCACATAAAGTAACGCCAGTACATGAAGTTACACTGATAAGACAGGAAGAAGCGGATATTCTCAAGGAAAGTTGGCATCTTGACCTGTACTATCTGTCCACAGCGGTCATAGTCAGAGACATTGCCTTCAACGCCTCCCATCCAGTCTTCATAAGCCTGAGCATGACCAGAGTCATGCATACGTGGGAACAGCATGTTCTGCGCATATTCATAGGAATCCTTTGTGCGGACTACAAAGTATTTGTCAGGCTCATCTGGAGAGTGTTTCTCCACTTTCTGATATATAGGAGCACCTGTCTTCATACGTGGAATACACATATTGCCCTCAATATCGAGAGCCACCTGTGAGGTATATGCCTGACCATAGAAAAGAGGACGGTCACCATACTGGTCACGAGAGAGGTAGTTGCCAAGGGTGAAGATATCCTCAGGAGAGTTCTGGTCCATTGGAGGATTGCTTGCAGAACGCACTACTATCAGGGCGTATGTAGAATAGCCTATCATCAGCATCAGCATACAGCATAGGGTTGTATTCTTGATACGATTTGTGATGACAGCAACACCTTTCTTCTTGAAGTTAAGGCATAGATAGAGTAATGCAAGCACTATAACACCTATGACAGCTGCACTCCAGCCGTAACCATAGAAAGGTATGCCCAACATTGCTATTGCCAACAGGAAAGAAATGTTTCCTCGTAAAGCGGACTTGTTGGAATAGGTTTCCCATATAGCCCACAATACAGACGCCACCAATATAACAAGGTATATAATGACACCTGTGTTGAATGGCATACCAAGAGTGTTGACAAAGAAGAGTTCAAACCATCCACCAACAGTTATGATGCCAGGAACAACACCATAAAGCACAGCAGCCACAATGACAACAGAAATGCAGAGAGCTATCAGAGAGCCCTTGAGGTCGGCATCTGGATACCTTTTATAATAATATACAAGTACAATGGCAGGAATACACAGCAAATTGAGCAGATGGACACCGATTGACAATCCCGTCATGTATGTAATAAGGATTAGCCAACGGTCTGAGCCTGGCTCTTCGGCATGGTCTTCCCACTTTAATATCAGCCAGAACACAACTGCCGTGAAACAAGAAGAATAGGCATATACCTCTCCCTCGACAGCAGAGAACCAGAAGGTATCTGAGAAGGTGTAGATAAGTGCTCCCACCATACCAGAGGCTTCAATGGCAATCATCTTTGCAGTAGTAAGCTCTTCCCACTTGTCGATAAGGAGCCTGCGCACAAGATGTGTGATACTCCAGAAGAGGAACAGGATACAGGCTGCCGACAGCAGAGCCGACATCATATTAACCATGCGAGCCACCTGTGTAGCATCAGAAGCAAACTGGGAAAACAGATTTGCCGTCAGCATAAAGAAAGGTGCGCCAGGGGGGTGACCAACTTCCAAAAGATAACCCGTGGTGATAAACTCTGGACAATCCCAGAAGGATGCCGTTGGTTCAATAGTAGAACAATATACGAAGGAGGCAATGAAGAATGCCACCCAGCCGAGTATATTATCCACAATACGAAACTTTTTCATTTTCTTCTATATTGTTTTAATATTACGATTTTCAATGGTTCAGTTCTTGTTTTTCTTAATTCGGTGCATGCCTGTAACAGAAGTATGCCACTATGCCAAAGAGTATATTAGGTACCCAGGCTGCCAGTATTGGCGGTGTGCCGGCATTTATGGCAAACGTTGCTGATATGGTCTGCAACATTATATATAGGAAGCTAAGGGCAAGTCCCAAACCAAGATACATTCCCATACCCCCCTTCCTCTTTCTCGAAGACAAGGAGGCTCCGATGATGGTGAGGATGAATGAGGCGAACGAACTTGCTATGCGCTTATGATATTCCACCTGATATTGTACAACATTCTGCGAGCCTCTGTCTATCTGCTTGCTGATATAATCAGAAAGCTGGGGAGAAGTAAACGTTTCCTGCTGCCCCTTTGAGAACACAAGATCCACTGGCTCCATCTGTATCAATGTGTCAAGTGACAATCCAGAAGTGATACGCTCACGCATACCTGTCATCTCACGTATCTTCCAGTTTGTTGCCTTCCAATGATACTTGGAGTCGGATATTGTGTCATACTGTATTTCTGATGCCGTCATGTGGGAGACAAGTTTTTTGTTCTCAAACTTATCAAGACAGAAGCCATATCCCTTTTTGAAGACATTGTCATAGTGCTGCATATAGGCAATAACACCTCTATCTACCTGTAGCTGCACATTTTCTGCAGAGGTGTTCTTCTTGTTGTTCTTATACATCGACTCGAAATTTTGACGTATGACAGTGCCATGGGGAATGACGTATGCCGCCAGAGTGTATGAGAGCAGAGAGATGAGGACACAAGATACCATATAAGGCACCATTAGACGTTTGAAACTAACTCCTGCTGCCAAAATGGAGATTATCTCAGAATTGCCTGCCATCTTTGACGTAAAAAATATGACGGCAATGAAGACAAACAACGGAGAGAAGAGGTTTGCAAAATATGGTATGAAGTTAAGATAGTAATCAAAGACAATAGCCTTCCAAGGAGCATTATACTGGGTGAACTTTGAAAGATTCTCATTGAAGTCAAAGACAATAGCAAGAGATATGATAAGCGCAATGGCAAAGAAATAAGTGCCAATGAACTTAACGATGATATATCTGTCCAGTCGTGGACAGATGCGATAGAACTGAGAGAAGTACTTATTCTTTATGCGTCTGTTTCTTCTCTCTGTTGTGGTACGGATGACTCTTATCGCCTTCTCTGCATATTGTCTATAATGCTTCTCTTCCATTGTGTGAAATCACCTTTTATAATGTGTTCACGGGCATCACCCACGAGTCGTAAATAGAAAGCCAAGTTGTGTATAGAGGCTATTTGAAGAGCAAGATATTCCTGCGACTTAAAGAGATGGTGCAGATATGCCTTTGTGGTAATCTTGTCAACATCACAACCCTCTGGGTCGATAGGTGTGAAGTCGTTTTCCCATTTCTTATTCTTCATATTCATAGTACCCTCGTATGTGAACAGCATAGCATTGCGACCGTTTCTTGTTGGCATGACGCAATCAAACATATCCACACCGCGTTCTATATTCTCAAGAATATTCCAAGGAGTACCGACCCCCATGAGGTAGCGAGGCTTGTCCTTGGGAAGAATCTCATTCACCACCTCCACCATTTCATACATCACCTCAGTAGGCTCACCAACTGCCAAACCACCGATGGCATTACCATCGCATCCCTTGTCAGCAATATATTTTGCTGACTCCTGACGCAAATCCTTATATGAGCATCCTTGCACAATAGGGAACAGGGACTGCTTGTAACCATATAGTGGTTCTGTTTCATTAAAACGCTTTATGCAGCGGTCCAGCCACCTATGCGTCAGGTCAAGCGACTTTCGAGCATACTGCCAGTCACTTTGTCCTGGGGCACATTCGTCAAGAGCCATGATGATATCGGCACCTATGGTGCGCTCTGTATCCATAACATTCTCTGGGGTGAAGATATGCTTCGAACCATCTATGTGACTGCGGAATTCACATCCCTCCTCTGTCAACTTACGAATACCTGTCAGCGAAAAAACCTGAAAGCCGCCAGAGTCTGTAAGGATAGGTCTCTCCCACCCTATAAACTGATGCAAACCGCCAGCCTTTCGCAGAATGTCTGTGCCAGGACGTAGATACAGGTGATAGGTGTTTCCCAATATTATCTGGGCTTTCACCTGACGCCGCAACTCCTCGAAATGGACAGCCTTCACAGAACCGACAGTCCCCACAGGCATGAAGATGGGAGTACGAATCTCGCCATGATCTGTTGTGAGGACGCCAGCACGGGCACCACTGTAGGGATCGTTATTTTGTATCTGGAATTTCAAAATTCAGCGGATTATCTACTAATTCTTTTGTTAATGCAAAATCCCAAACTTCACGAACATTCTCAACGAAATGGAATTTTACGCCCTTCAAATACTTCTCTGGTATCTCCTCAACATCCTTCTTATTGGCAGAACACATCACAATGTCTGTTATGCCTGCACGCTTTGCAGCAAGGAGTTTTTCCTTTATACCACCAACAGGCAATACTTTTCCGCGAAGGGTTATCTCGCCTGTCATAGCAACATTCTTGCGTACTTTCCTTTGTGTAATGGCTGATGCTATAGAAGTTGCTATAGTGATGCCAGCAGAAGGACCGTCCTTTGGCGTTGCTCCCTCTGGCACATGGATGTGGATGTTCCAAGACTGGAAGATGCGGGAATCGATATTGAGATATTCAGCATGAGCCTTGACATATTCGAGGGCAATCACAGCACTCTCCTTCATCACATCACCCAAATTACCTGTAAGGGTTAGTTTTCCTTCCTTACCCTTTGAAAGCGATGTCTCGATAAAGAGTATTTCACCTCCTACACTTGTCCAAGCCAAGCCTGTTACGACACCAGCATAGTCATTGCCCTGATAGATGTCACGATAGAAAGGAGGATTGCCCAGCAACTCTGTGACATTTTCCGGATTCAAAGGAGATTCAAGCAATTCAATGGAAGAATCCATAGAACCTTCTTTTGCAATTTTGTATGCAATCTTGCGCAATGCCTTGTTGATTTGCTTCTCCAGCTGTCGCACTCCACTTTCACGAGTATATCGCTCAACAATATATTCGAGTGTCTTCTTGGGGAATTTAATATTCTTGAAGGACTCCAAGCCTGTCTTTTCCTTCTCTCGTGGCACCAGATGACGCTTGGCTATCTCTATTTTCTCTTCTGTTGTATAACCAGAGAGTTCTATTATCTCCATTCTGTCACGCAAAGGAGACGGTATTGTTGACAAATCGTTTGCTGTTGCTATAAAGAGCACCTTTGACAGGTCATAGTCAAGATCGAGATAGTTGTCGTGGAAGGCTGTATTCTGTTCTGGATCCAACACCTCCAGCAAAGCAGAAGCAGGATCACCATTTATGGTATTCTGTGTTACCTTATCTATCTCGTCGAGAATTAGTACAGGATTTGAGGAACCTGCTTTCTCTATACTCTTTATAATACGACCTGGCATAGCACCGACATAGGTACGGCGGTGACCTCTTATCTCAGCCTCATCATGCAAGCCACCCAGTGACATGCGAACATATTTCCTTCCCAAAGCATCAGCAATGCTCCTGCCAAGAGATGTCTTACCAACTCCAGGAGGACCATAGAGACACAGTATAGGCGATTTCAAGTCTCCACGCATAAGAAGCACAGAAACATATTCCAAAATACGTTCCTTTACCTTCTCCATACCATAGTGGTCACGATTCAACACTCGCTCTGCATGACGGAGATCCAGATTGTCTTCCGTATATTCATTCCAAGGAAGCTCAACCAGTTTCTGAAGGTAAGTAAGTTGCGTATTATAGTCAGAACTCTGTACGTGAAGCTGGTCAAGTCGTTCCATTTCCTTCTCAAAGAATTCACTGGTTTCCTTGTTCCACTTTTTTGTAGCAGCCTTCTCACGTAGTTTTGCCTTTTCCGGCGAACCGTCTTCACGTCCCAACTGCTGATTGATACTCTTCAACTGTTGACGCAGGAAATACTCCTTCTGCTCCACATCGATGGCATGCTGGGTACGATTATGAATATCAATACGCATATCAGCATACTGTATCTCACGATTCATCAGCTGCAGGAGTTCGAAACAACGCATCTTCAAATCGTCACATGCCAACAGATGCATTTTCTCCGTCAACTTAAACGGCATGAAGTATGACACAGTATTCAGAAGCTGCACAGGATTTGCCAAATCCTTCAATGCCATCTGTATCTCAAAGGTGAAGGAATCTGTCTTTTGGATATATTCCAGCACCTTGGAATTGAGGTCTCCGAGCATTGTCTGATACTCCATATCATTAGCATCAGGTTCTTCTTCTGGAGCAGGTATTATGTGTGCCTTGATATATGGTTCCTCTTGCAACACCTCACCTATGCGACAGCGTGCAAGTGGATGTGCCAGGAAAGCTATTCTGTTCTCCTGACCAGGCACCTCAAACACTTTTATAAACTGAGTTATCACTCCATACTCACACAAGTCTTCTGAGGTAGGATATTCTATTGATGGATCCTTTTGGCAGAACATCGCAAACTTATCCCTCTTGTGTTTCTCAAGATATTTGATAAGCTGACGAGTAGTGCTACGTGCTATTGTTATAGAGGCGAGGATAATGGGGAAGTTAACCATGTTTCTGGTTACGAGGACAGGCATATCGCCCTCCTTCTGTCCCTTCAGCATTTCCGTAAAGTCACCTTCAAATTCCGTTATACGCACGAAACCCTCGGCATCGTCCTTGTTGAAATCGTCAAATTTAAATTTTGAAAATATATCTTCCATTATTATCTCCTTCTGCGGTGTCTTCTATGTTTACGACTACGACGTTTTGACTTCTTTTTTGTAACAGATGTTGTGTCTTTCTTCTCTACAACTGGCAGAGAGTCTTTCTTCACAATTACTGTATCAATATTTACCGTATCTTTGCTTACAGTATCGACAACTGCTTTCTGTGGTTGTACAGATGGTGTAGAAGTCGCTTTGTTATATCTACCAAAACCCAATATTGCTGCAACGACAATAAGTATTCCAGCCGCTATGGCTATGAAGACGTTGCTGTTTCCTTGCATACGTTCAGAAATAGATTCCTGACCGTCATCATCTATAGCCAAAGCGACAGGCTTCTCTACTTCAACCTTCTTTGGAGCAGGCTTCTTGGGTTCTGGAATTTTTGCTTCAACCTTTGCCTCTATCTTTGCCTCAACTTTCTCAGGTACTATCTCTGGAGTAACCTTCTTAGGACTTTTCTTCTTTGGTGCAGGTTTCTCCTCAACCTTTTCCTCTTTTGCTTCTTCTTTGGTTTCCTCCTTTGACTCTTCCAAAATTTCTTCCTGTTCCTCATCCTGAGAGTCATCAGTATTCTCTACAGGAGTCATCTCGTCAAGCAGAGGACTTCCGTCGTCTATCTCTACTGTCTCAAAATGAGCAAAGGGCTTGTTGATAGCATTCTTCATTGAAGCATCTGGCAAAAATGTTATCCTGTCGTGCTCACCAATAATAACCCTCTCACCAGTATTCACATTAACGCTGGCGCGAGATTTCATTGACTGCATCTTGAAGGTACCAAAACCCTTAATCTTTACCAATCTATCTGTTTCAAGACCTTCATTGATGGTATCAACCAATTTCTGCACGAAGTCTTCTGCTTCTGAGACTTTAATTTTGTGCTTAGAAGCAATTATCTTGGCTATATCTTTTATTGTTACCATAATCTTCTACCTATTTCTTCTTTGCTTTAAATGTTGCAACGAGTTTTGGTGGCACCAAATTCTTCTTTCCTGTTCCAGGATTGACAATTATTCGTTCATTGCGTTTTCTCACATCAAAAGTGCCCAATCCGTTGATGTTTACAGGTTCAGCATCACACATATTATCAATGATGGCTTTGACTGCTGTCAGCACCATGCTCTGTGTGTCAGTTGTCTTACCTCCTGTTTTCTGCGACAAGGCTGTTATTAAATCTTTGTTGTTCATATTATTGTATTTTCGCGTATAAGTCAAAATCTTCCGAGTCTGTAATTTCCACATTATAGAACTCTCCAATTTTTAGTTTGGCATCCTCAGCACTTATCAGTATCTCTGGGTCAACCTCTGGAGAAGAATATTGGCTGCGGGCAATATAATAGTTGCTTTCTTTCCTATCGATTACCACCTCAAGTTTTTTTCCTATTTCTTCGTCCATTATCTCGTGCGAAATGCTTTGCTGTACCCTCATCAGTTTACTGAGACGCGCCTGCTTCACATCTTCTGGTATATCATCTTCAAAATGCTCTGCGCTATAAGTGCCCTCTTCTTCTGAATATGCGAAAGCCCCCAAACGTTCAAAACGAGCCCACTTTACGAAGTCTATCAATTCGTCAAAGTCCTCGTCTGTCTCTCCCGGATATCCTACCATCATTGTCGTCCTGAGACATATTCCCGGCACTTCTTCGCGAATACGCTTAATCAGTTCCACTGTCTCTTCCTTGGTAGTATTTCGTCGCATATTGCTTAGAACCTTTGTCGAGATGTGCTGTAAAGCTATGTCGAGATATTTGCAGACATTGTCTTTCTCGCGCATTACCTTCAGCAGTTCCATAGGGAATTGCGTAGGATAGGCATAGTGAAGTCTTATCCAATGCACCCCGGGAATGTCTGCCATCTTTTCTATCAGTTCTGCAATATGACGCTTGCCGTCTTTGTCAACACCATAATAGGTCAGTTCCTGTGCGATGACATTAAACTCTTTCACTCCTTCCTTTACGCGCTCTCTCACTTCGTCTAAGATATCTTCTATATCACGACTTTTGTGTTTTCCTGTGATAATAGGAATGGCACAATATGCACAATGTCTGTCACAGCCTTCGGATATCTTTATGTAACAGGAATATCTGTTGGAAGAAATAGTTTTCCCAGCCTTGGGAATTTTTGCGGCATCGGGGACATTTTTTTTTCGACATTCTTCTACGAGGCCTTTCCAGTCAAACTTTCCATAATACTTATCCACCTCTGGAATCTCCTGCTGCAATTCCTCCATATAACGTTGGGACAGGCATCCCATAACGTATAGATGACTAATGCTGCCTTTCGTCTTTGCATCAGCAAACTGCAATATGGTGTCTATGCTCTCTTGCTTGGCATCTTCTATGAAACCACAGGTATTTATAATGACAGTATCTCCTGTTACCTTTGGTGCATCTATAGCACAACGAAGACCATTCTTCAAGAACAGCCTTTGCAATGTCTCGCTATCTACGAGATTCTTTGAGCAACCAAGAGATATAATATCTATCATTTATCGAAAAGCGAATTTACGAATTCCTGTCTGTTAAACAACTGCAAATCTTCCATTCCCTCTCCCAATCCAATATATTTCACAGGCACCTTCAGCTGGTCTGATATTCCTATTACCACACCACCCTTTGCTGTGCCATCGATTTTTGTGATAGCAAGAGAGGTAATATGTGTTACGGCAGAGAACTGCTTTGCCTGCTCGAAGGCATTCTGTCCTGTTGAACCATCAAGAACAAGCATCACTTCATCAGGAGCCTCTGGCATAACCTTCTTCATCACCTCCTTTATTTTCTTTAGCTCATTCATGAGATTCACCTTGTTGTGCAATCGTCCAGCAGTATCTATCAGCACAACATCAGCACCACTTGCCTTTGCTGACTGAAGGGTGTCAAATGCCACGCTGGCAGGGTCTGCGCCCATCTGCTGTTTTATTACTGGTACGCCAACTCTCTCACCCCAGATGCACAACTGTTCTACGGCAGCTGCCCTAAAGGTATCTGCAGCTCCAAGAACCACATTCAAGCCTTCAGACTTAAACAAGTGAGCCAACTTACCGATAGTAGTTGTCTTACCTACCCCATTGACGCCTACCACCAATATCACGTATGGCTTGTGGTCTGTAGGGAAAGTCCATGAGCCGTCACCCTGAGCATTATTTTCTGCCAAAAGGGTTGCTATCTCTTCACGCAATATATTGTTGAGTTCGCTGGTGGACACATACTTGTCACGAGCCACACGCTCCTGTATTCTCTTAATAATCTTTAGAGTAGTATCAACACCAACATCACTCGTGATAAGCATTTCCTCCAAGTCGTCCAGTACATCGTCATCAACAGTATCCTTTGCTGCAACGACACGAACCACCTTGTCAAAAAAACTGCGTTTCGTCTTTTCGAGTCCTTTGTCAAGTGTCTCTTTTTTCTCTTTGTTGAATAATCCGAAAAAGCCCATTACTAATTTATATAAATTAAATTCGGGCGCAAAGATACAAAAAAATGACGAATTAACAAAGAAATAAGATTTCTTAACTCTAAATTATTTACCTTTATACTTATTTTTACGCATAAAAATTACGTTGTGTCAATTCTTTATATTACCTTTGCAGCCCAGTTATGTATAATTTACTATATAAATTCAGCCAATGGCTGTCCACCTACACCTCGTGGTTTATTATAGCCATCGCAGTGATAACATACTTCGTGCCAGACCTTTTTACATGGGTTCACGGCACCACACAATCATGCATTTTGGGGTTCATCATGCTCACTATGGGTTTAACCCTTACGATGCAGGATATGCGAATCCTTGCCGCCAGACCTTTAGACATCCTTATCGGTACCTGTGCACAATATAGTCTCATGCCCCTGATAGCATGGAGTCTGACAATCGGCGCAAGTACCTTATGTGAGACACTTTTTCACTTCTCACTTTTCGGTAGTGCTTTTCAACCCATAGTCGTAGGATTGATTTTGGTAGGATGCTGCCCTGGCGGGGTTTCCAGCAATATTATGTCATACCTCTGCAGAGGCGATGTTGCATACTCTGTTGGAATGACGACAATATCTACTTTACTTGCCCCTATTGTTACCCCGATGTTGGTGCTTTGGCTTGCAGGAGAACAGGTCGAAGTTGATGCTTTGGGAATGTTTTTGAACATCCTCATTGTCACGCTGTTACCTGTCAGCATAGGTTTCTTTGCAAACCTCTTTTATGGTCACAACGAAGGATTCAAAAAGGCACAAGCCGTAATGCCTGCTTTTTCGGTATTAGGACTTGCTTGCATCGTAGGTGGTGTGATTGCTGCTGTAAGAGACAAACTGATGGTAGAAGGATTAACTTTCTTCCTCATAGTATTTGCCGTTGTTCTTTGCCACAACAGCCTTGGATATCTTACAGGTTATAGCGTAGGAAAGATATTCGGTTTCTCAAAAGCAAAAAACCGCACAATTTCTATTGAAGTAGGCATGCAGAATGCAGGTCTGGCTACAGTCCTCGCCTCAACGTTCTTTGCTGTCAGCTGTCCTCTTGCCGTAATACCTGCTGCTGTCAGTTGCGCATGGCACTCTATTTCCGGAACCATATTGGCTACTTGGTTCAGAAATAGGGACGAGGAAGAGGTTAATTGTTAGAGAAGCAAAAATTCTTTCTCGAACATTGGGGTAAGGACATTCTTACCTATAGCATCGTGTATCTCTTTGACATTCCAATACTTACCGCCTTGCGTTTCTGTTGGCGAGGGGCTGAGTTCCCCGTCATATTCTGTAGTGAAAACATATACCAATTCACGCTCCAAATCATTCTCATAGATATATGTTTTGACGAGCTTGGGAGTATATTTTTCTGATGACAATCCAATCTCTTCATTTACCTCCCGAGCCAAAGCAGTCATTACATCCTCTCCAAAATCTACATGCCCGCCAGTTGCTGTGTCCCATTTATCTGGCTGCACACTCTTCCATTTGGCACGATGTTGCAGATAGAGTTCTCCGCGAGAATTGAAAACATGCAGATGAACCACTGGATGAAGGCGCTTTGTACCATCATGTGCCTCAGCACGACTTATCTGACCTATCACATTACCAGCCTCATCTACTTCTGGTAATAATTCCGTGTCTTTATCCGATGTTATAAAATTGCGTTTTTCCATTTTC
>DJWZ01000119.1 GCA_002449535.1 Prevotellaceae bacterium UBA7017
GGGTGATAAAAAAGCAGTACCTTTGCCGATGGATTTGAGAACAAGTTCGTCTGCTAAATTTCAAAAGAGATTTGACCACCGGCAAAGAAGAAGAAAAAGTATAAAAATTTTGCTACAGGCGCATGAAAAAAAATTTTTGGCGCATAAAATTAAAAAAATCGACTTTCGCAAGTTTATCTTGCTCAGTCTTTAGATGTATCACCTCTCGTCGTATCGTGTTCACTCCTTCTGTAGATTTGAAGCAGGAACTCAAGCAGACTTCTGTCAGCATCACTTGCTACAACCGCAACGGTGAAATCATCAAGCGCGTAACCTCTGACTCTGGAGAAATCGAAGACCCTGAGAACGAAAACCGCTAAAAGTCTCTGTGCTCCTTGGAGGCGTTAGGTGTTATTGCCATACACTCCATTTCTATGAGCCACTGGGGTCTGCATACAGGTGCGAGGGTAATGACGAAGGGCGTTTCTGGGAATTTCTCCTTGAACATATCTTTTACCGTATTGTAGTCTGCAGGGTCTCTGAGATATACAATTATCTGCATCACATCGTTGAATGTCGCTCCGCCTTCAGCAAGAAGGGTTTCAACATTTTCCCACATTCGCCGGGTTTGTTTTATGATATCTCCGACATGAACTACCTCACCCTTATTATTTATAGATGCCGTTCCTGATATGTATAGGTGTTTTCGGTCGCCAAATTCTACGACTGTGCCACGTTCGAATGTTACTCCATATTCGCTGGTGGGATTGAGGTGGGTCGGGGCGTAGAGATATTGCTGCTGATTGTTGGCTATTCCCTTGATGGCGTATGTGTCGAGAACGAGAATGCTCTTGGTGTCTTGCGGAACGCCTCCGATTCCTGTCGATGCAATATAGTGGGTGTTTTCCGTCATGCCATGGCTGAAGAAGTTTGCCTTGCGTGCCTCAACCATGCCTTTATATAGAATATCGACATCTCTTACGAAGAACCATGTGCGGATGCAGTTTCGCTCTATTGTCATACCGTGGTTCTCAAGCATTTCCTCGTAATTGAACAGCATTACCTGCGTCTGGGTGTAGCTGTTGCCTTGTGTCTCATACATCCCCATCTGCCAATAATGTTTGTAGCCATTATTCTTTACGATGGTTAAGCCGTCTTTACAGGTTATGTCTTCAGCCTCCTGAAGGTATATCCATACGGCAACCTTTGACCCGTCGAGTGGCGGCTGTTGTATGAAACAGGTCGTGCAGCTGTTGTCAGCAGGCACACATGGCGCTTGGTTGACAATGTCGCTGAAGAAGTAGCGTTTAAAGACTTTCTTGAGGGTAGGAGCGAGGGCAAGGAACTTTTCTTCTGCTTCTTGCAGACGGGATATCTGCTGGGCAAACAGCTCGCCGTGTGGTTCTACATGGAGTATGGCATGACGTTCCATAGTCTTCCCTTCTGGGGAGAAAGTTGTAAACTCTGCCGTTACTCCGAGTTCTTCGAAATATATATTGTTGTATGTCATATTATTGATTTTTCGTTTTTCCAAAGGTTTGCCAATGTTATATAACCCAAGATTGCAAGAATAATGCTGACTCCAAACGGAAATATGTCTTTTGTCTTGGGAAGATAAACAGGAGGTATGAGTGCTCTGATTGTATTATACTGGATTTCTGCCTTTATGCGTGTCATGCTGACATCGGTTCCTCGGTATGGCTGTATCAGCGTCCCTTTTACATCCGATTCAAAAAGGGCTATCTGCTCGTCGGCAGTATGTATAGCCTCTATCAGGGAAGCGTCCTGAGCGGAGGTTGGCTTGCTGTTCTCTTCGTCCAGGAGTCGCTTCAGGCGATATTCTCCAGATGGGGTAAAGAAATCTTTTATTCTCGCCTTGTCGGTCGTGATGCCCAGCCTCTTCTTGAGTGTCGTGTTTCCTATATGGAGCAGTTCTTGTTCTGACCATAATTCCGGAGCATAGGGTATCGACAGCAGCAGTTGCTCTGCGCTGAGCCCTCGGTATGTACTGCCGCCAGTGAGCTGCCGAGTGAAATCTAATGCAAGGCTGTTGAGGGGGCATACACGCTCATTATATAATATAAGGTGTGTCTTTGCCTCGTCAGCATCCTCGCGGGCAAGTACTGAAATCTTTGCTGCTGCAATCGTTGAGCATGATATCAGAAGCATTGCCATTACTGCTGTAACTAATTGTATGTATGATGTACTATTCTTTCGCACCGGCTTCAATCCATTGCTTTAAGATGTCAAGCATCGTTTGTTCGTCTGTCGTGAGTTGTGTGTGTGAGTAGTGTATGTTCTCGTCGCCGACAGAAATGACTTTGTATAGGAAACTGTTTTCTGCATCTCCTGCCTTCACCAACAGATTGTCGGGAGATTTCGTGGATGCTACTCCGACGATACTGCTGTACGCCTTGTCGGTGCTGAGGTCCAGCCCTGCGCGCGGGTTGTTGCCGGAATGACACTTGGAACAGCTCGTCTTCGTGCCTTGAAACAGATTGTTGTTGATATGGGCAAACATACCCAGGTTCATCTCGCCGACGTTGATTTTAATAGTGTCATTGATATTGTCTGTATCGCTGATGTCGTATTTATATAACGTAGCCATACGCTCTCGTAGTATGTTGATGACTGCAATTTCTACGGTTTTGGTTTCCGGAGGGATGTTTGAAAGCTTTATTGTAGCCTCGCCGTCAATGTTGGAGAGAGACTTCGCTATGGTAGCATATTTGTCTGTTTCGTTAAAGCCGCACAGTGCAAGAGTGTATTTGCCGCCCCATGTGTTTGTTTTTGTGAAGTTGCCAGATAGCTGCACGTTGTATGAGTCGGTATTATACACATACGTCTTTTCATCAACATGACCATCGTCGCATGATGTCGCGAAAACTAACAAAAACGCGATTGTCAGCAGAGAATAGGCATAATTTATTATCCTTAATTCATAATTCATAATTCAAAATTATTCAATTAGAAGGTGTATTGCATCATTACTATTGCACTGTGTTTTGCAATGCCGAGGTCGTCGTTGTCTCTGTCGAGCTGCGTCTTGTGACCTGTCCTGCCGACAAACTGATACATGGCGGAGAGCTTCAGACCTGTATTCTTGATAAAATAGTTACAACCTACTGCCGGACTGTTCAAGATGCCGTCAGACCCTGTCCCGTTGCGGTTGAAGAGGTCGTAACGTGCAGCTAACTGCCACTGCTTGCCAACGAAGTAGCCTGCCTGGGCATAGCCACCGATGTAATTGTAGCTTTCGTTAATCTTCTGACGCTTTGTGAAACCTACATTCATCCAGTAGAATTCACCGCCTATGAACCATCTGCCGCTGAGATAGCTAACCTCAAGACCGACGCGGGTGTCATTGGTGCTTTCGTTTTCTGCTTCAACATTTATGCTGCCGGAAAGTGCTACTTCCAGTTTGTGCTCGTTAAGCATCTTGCTGTTGCCCTGCGTGCGTGGCATGTTGCCGTATGGTGTCCATGACAGACGCCCGGCGTAAAGCAATGATGGTATGTGCCAGTCATCGGAAAAAGTCTTCGTAGCTTGATTTGAACCGGAACCGTTGCCGTTGAAGATGCCGAATTCATAACCTATAACAGGGCAAATCTTTCCGTGGAGCATTACGCCGAGGTCAAAACCTGTTCCAATCTTTGGGTTGGCAGCATTAAGAGAGTATGGCAATATGACGGAGGAGGTAAGAGATACCGGCAACATTGGAAACAATGTCTCGCCAAGGGTGGTAAGATAGGCACTTGTGAATGGTGTCTTGAACTTACCTGCCTTTACAGCCAAGCCTTTGGAGATATAAATGTCAAACCAAGCCTGCTGGAGGATGGCGGCTCCTGATGCTGCGGCATTTATGGAGAGGTTGTACGTAATGTTATTGAAAGCCTTTCCGGTAAAACCCAAGACGGCATAGGGAAAGGAAAAACCGCTGTTGGCTACATTGTCTTGATTATAGGCTTTGTCCAATCCTTCATCGTCATAGTAATTGAAGTTCGCCGTGGTTTGGAGCATCAAGTATGGCTTGAAGGAGAAACGATGGTCCTTGGACTCTATCTGGAACATACGGTCGCTGCCAATCGTTACGACACCGTTTTCTGCGTCAAATGTTTCTTCTGCGGGGGCAGATGTCAGAGTATCCGTCAATAACGACTCTGCTTGTATGTTTGTTGTTGTAAGTGCTGCAAAGGCAGCCAAAATAATTGTTTTCATTTTTTTCTTATAAGGGAAGTTAAAGGGGAGTTAAAGGGAACTTAGGAATAATATCAGTGCTTCGCGGTCTTGTCGGCTCATGGCTTTGAAGAGGTTCTTGGATGCTTCTCCTTCGCCGCCATGCCACAGGATTGCTTCCTTGAAGTTGCGTGCCCTTCCGTCATGCAGGAAGTATGTGTGTCCGTTCACCTTCTTCTGCAGTCCGATGCCCCATAGCGGTGTGGTGCGCCATTCGTTGCCGCGTGCCAGTCCGCTGACGTAATTGTCGTTGAGGCCTACGCCCATGATTTCAGAGCCCATGTCGTGGAGCAGGTAGTCGCTGTATGGATGTATGGTCTGACTGCCCAGCCATGGTAGCTCTGTGCCGCATAGCAGTGCAGTGCCGCGTGGCCTTGTGTGCAGGGTGGTGACGTGGCACAGGTGACATTTCGCCTCGTAGAATTTCTTTTCGCCGAGGGATATCGCTTCGCGTTCTGTCATCGTTACCTGTGTGCCGTTGAGGGTCACCGTGCGGGTCTTGCTGCCAAGGCGTCGGGCGGGCACTCCGAGGCTGTGCAGGTATAGGTCAACACATTCCATGTCTTCAGTGGAAACATCCAACTGGTCATAGGTCAGTCCCATCATTGAGCCTTCCACCATTTGCAGCTGTCCTTCGCATATTTCTTCAGGATAGCGTGAGTTCGTAGCGCCCATGTCGGAAGAGAAGCCTAATTCTACGGTAAGATCGAGATGCTGTGCCTTGTTGCCAGACAGTCCGACTCCCGTAACACCTTTTTCCGTGATATAGTTACATCTGCCAGAGATACCATATTCAGGGTAGTTGCTTTGTGCAGCCAGTCGTTCTATCTCGCTGCGGTCGAGCGCCATCATCTGTCCCATGCCGACATGGCGGAGCGGGATGCGAACGGTGCAGAACAGTTCTTCGGGCTTTATGTCAACATATTTCTCCTGAACATCGTCCCACATCGGGGTGTACCATTCCGTTATGGTATAGTTAGGATGTGCCAATTCGTACTCTTCGCCATCAGGGAAGCATCCCTTCTCGAAGTTGTAGCGCACCTCTAACTTTCCTTCAGGTTTTACTCCGACGATGGACTGGTCGTGCAGTACGCGCCCGTAGTTCTGGAAGAACTTTCCGTTTTTGCGTGATACATAAACCAGCATTGCCGACATGCCGTTCGTGCCAGACCCATATACTGGCGTGCCGTCGGCATCCGTCCTTATGTTGTTCCATACGCCTGGCGTGGTGCGGCCGGCGTTGAGGTGGCATGAGCCGCATGAATATCCTGCATATACGGGTCCGTATTTCTCTGTGATGTTGTCATAGAGGCGGTCGCCTGTGGTAAAACGGCTTGCATAGGAACCGCTCAACCACTCGGCATCTGTATCAAATGATTTTGATGAATCGAGGAATATAGTTGAGGTGCCGGCTGAGAGCGCCATGTTCTGCAGTTCTGCAGCATGCTTTTCTTCAAAGCTGTCGGTACCCTCTGTATCGGCAGAACAGGAAGCAAGAAAAATGCTCCCTGTAATTATCGTTGCCAGCACTGACAGGAACTTGAGTCCTGCCAGTGCTTGTGCTGTTTTATTATATCTCATTTAAGTTAGTTATTCACTTTACGTGGCTGACCGTCTTTGAAAAGCAGGTATTCCAATGTGTGATATCCGCGGAGAGCCTGTGCTGCTTCTATTGCTTCGTCCTCTTCGTCATAGTCGCCGCTCCATTGCATTTCTGACCACTGTTGTGATTTCAGCAGTTCGTAGATGCCTGCTGCGTCAAGTGGCCATGAGTCCATGTTTGGATCAAGTCCCATGTCAGATACCGGACCGAAGAGGAATGCCTCTGATGTCTCCCATGGCTGACGTGCTGCGAGCCATGCTTCACAAGCACTTGCAAAGGTAGCGTCTGAAGGATTTGCCTGGAATGCTCTTACTGCATTGAGTAATGCCTTGTTCTTTGCTACGAGATTATTATATGTTGGTAAAACAACGTTGTCAACAAATTGCTGGACTATTGATTTAAGGTCATCGTCATCGAGTGTAGCGATGTAGCTCTTCATTTCTGCGAGGCTGTTGTTGAGTTCTGCGCATGCGTCCATTGCCTTTGCTGCCTCGTTAGAACCGATGTTGTTGCGGAATGGCTGTGGGATATTGTCAATAGCCTCCCATGCTGCAACAATCTTCTGCCATGTTTTGTCAGCACCGATTCCTTCTATTCCCATAATAGAGTTTTCTGGAAGATTGCTGCTGTTGATGGCGTTTTTAAGATTGTCATAGCTGGCATAGCTTCTGAATTCTGCTTCTGTCAGGCACTTGCCAACGAGGGCGTTGGCGATGGACAGGATGTTGTTCTTATAGTCATCACGAGAGTGCCAGCTGTACCATGACTCAACGGCATAAAGGGCTTTTGTCCTGTCTCCAGCGTTCCAGTAATCCACTGGCTCACCGATTTTTGCTGCTCCTACCTCATTGGCGATGTCTATACATCCGTCTATCATCTGCTCTACGCATGCGTCGTAGGAGTCAAAGCCGATGCTGGCGTCTGCATTCTTAAACTTCTGAGCGTAATTGTTGTTCCACTCGTTGTAGAGGTTTGTAGCATCGTCCTCAAGGAGCTTTGCGACATTCACCGCATAGTTGCCCCAGGCTGCCGCCAGTTCAGATGTGTATTCAAGGTTCTGAGGGTCTGTAACAGCGGCAGGTGTAGGTGCTGAATTGTTGTTGTCATCATCGCTGCCGCATGATGTCAAGCCGAGTGTTACGGCTGCTGCAAAAAACATTGCACTTTTAAAAATCTTGTTCATAGTAATTATATTTTTTTGAAAATTATTGGTCCTATTGGTCTTATTGGACTTATTGGTCTTATTTCTTTGCAAACCATCCTGTATATGCTATACCGATGGCGAATTCGTTTTCGTTGTTGTATTTTCCGCCTCCAATTCTGCGTGTGGTGTAGTCACCCTTTATTACGAGGCATGGCAATGCGCGCCAGTTGATGCCTGCGGTGAACATGCCTACCTTCAGGCGGTCGTCAGCGTTGTAGGGGGCTGTTACGCTCTCCTGTGAGTTATAGTATTCATATCTTACGAACGGGATGATGTCTGGGAATTTCGGGCAGTTGTTGAAGAATCCCTTTATCTTCACGCCAGCCTCTCCGCCATAGCTTACGGCTCTGCGTGCTATCGGGGTCAGGCGCGAATAGCCCGACTTGTTTGACAGCTTGCCGTTCTTTGCCGACAGCACGGAAGAGTTCGTGAGGTTTCCCCACATAAAGTTTGTGCGTGCCTCTACCCACTGGTTGCGGTATTGTCCGTCCAGGGTGTATATGCGTACAGGTGTCTTTCCCATTCCGGCATATGTCTGGCTCTTGTCGGCATTGCCTCCGATGTTGCTGCAGTAGTAGAAGGACGTGCCGAGGCGCAGCCCCTTTACGCCGTGCCAGTTGAGGCGTGCCACGAAGGCGGGGCAGGTGAAGTTGTCAACCTCGAACTTGCCTTGCTTGGCACCGCCCGCCCATTTGTTCCTGTCGAAGCCGTTGGCGTTGAGGCCGGTGACTATCATTGCCTCATAGTCGAAGGCGGCATAGCCTTTGCCGAAATTGCCGAAGAACTCCAGTCCTGTCTCATGCCATGTAGAGGGAATTATCGTTGTCTCGCCTTCGGGGCGTACGGTGCCGAAGAATTGGGTTGGCTCATGGTGGTTGTTGGTGATGCCTACGGGTACTATGATGTGTCCTGCACGCACGTTGAAGGCTCTGTGGATGAGGCGGGTGATGTGGAGTTGCTCCAGTGCAACCTCGCCGCCTTTCTCTACTTCGGTCTCGTATTCTCCGTTCTCGGTATTCTCCAGTTCGTATGACGTTCCTGTGCCGCCAGCTTCGAACTCTATCTCGATGCCGAGAATCCATTTCTTGTTGAATTTATAGTCGCCGGCTATCACGGCACGTGGTATGGCAATGGTGTTGCGGCTCTCTTTGGCATTACCTTCTGCGTGTCCGTAGAAACGGTTTGTGCCATACCTCTTGAAGGCTGCCACTGCTTCGCCATATCCGCCGATGCGCCATTTGCTGAAGCTATTGAGGTCGCCGTATATGGTGTTGGCATCCTCGGGAAGTGCCTCCATTACGGCTGACTGCTTGCATACCGTGTCTGGGCAGGTGGAAGAACTTTTAGGATGATAAATGTTGTTTGTCGCGCCGGTAGTAGCATCTGTGTTACCCTGCGCTGCTGCACTGCCTATGTTGCATGCAAGAAGGAGTGAGAGTATTGTCTTGTTTGCCATATTTATATATAATAAGGTAAAATGAGGAATAATGGTCAATTTTCAATCTTCAATGGTCAATGGTCAATTTATGTTTGCGGGTGCAAAGGTATGGCTTTTTTTACAGGAGGGCAATACTCACTTTTAGGTATTTAGAGAACAAACCCCTACTCCGACCTCAGTGGTCTTTACCCACTCTTCTGTTCCCCGTTTTGCGGGGACAGAAACCTAAGGGAGGGGGAGTGGATGAGGAAAAGAAAAGAGCGCAACATGCTTGGTTGCATGCTGCGCTCTTGCTTAGTAATAAGGCTTATACGCCTTATCTCCTTCCCTCTGATTTCAGTCCACTGCAAAATGGAGGAGACAAAGGGGAACAAAAACCATAGAGGGATGGGGCTGGGTCGTAGGGTTTTGAACCGCTTGTAAGGTTTGTTTATTTCTTGTCTGGCTCGTAAGTGTCTTATGTATATAGTCCGCCGTTGATGGATATTACCTCACCGGTGATGTAGCGTGCATTCTCGGAAACGAGGAAGCCTACGAGGGCTGCGACTTCTTCGGGCTTTCCGAAACGCTTTGTCGGTATCAGCGGTATGAGAGAGTCCTTGTCGAGGTCTTTCGTCATGTCGCTGTCGATAAATCCCGGTGCGACGGCATTTACTGTGATGTTGCGGGCAGCCACCTCTAAGGCAAGGGATTTCGTAGCTGCTATGATGCCGCCCTTTGCTGCTCCGTAGTTGGTCTGTCCGGGCATGCCCTTGAGGCCGGTTACGGATGCCATGTTTACGATAGAGCCGCCGTGCTTGCGCATCATCATCTTTGGAAGAACCTTTCGCGTGACATAGTAGAAGCCGTTAAGGGAGGTGTTGAGCACTGCTGCCCAGTCCTCTGCAGGCATCATGAACATCATGTTGTCGCGTGTTATGCCGGCATTGTTGACAAGGTAGGCAATGTAGTCGTCGGGGTGGGACTCTTCCCATTGGTCGATGGCAGCATCAACGGCAGAGATGTCGCCAACGTTGAATTTTAGGAGCTCTGCTTGTACGCCAAGGGCTTCGCAGGCGGACTTTACTTCTTGTGCAGCTTGTTCGCTGGACTGATAGTTGATAACAACGGGTATGCCCATCTCTGCGAGTTTCAGGCATATAGCGCGACCCAAACCGCGTGAGCCGCCGGTTACTAATGCGTATTTCATGCTTTCTTTCTTAATTTAATTACTATTACCAGGAGTATGCATATTACCAGAAGCGCAATGGCAATGTATGCTATGTATTCTGTTGCCTGTACGCTCTTTGGCTTGAATGTTAATATTACCTTGTGGTTACCTTTTTCTATGTTTATGGCGCGCAGTACGTAGTTGACACGTCCGATCTCTACGGGCTTGCCGTCAACGGTACATGTCCAGCCTGGGTAGTATATCTCGGAGAATACAAGTATGCCGCCGGTGGTTGACTTTACGTAATACTGCAGCTGGTTAGGCGCATAGTTTATCATGTTGGCAGAGCCGGAAGCCTTCCTTGCACCGCCGTTACCCAATGCTTTCTCAAACTTCTTGTCTGCAACGGCACTGGTGCGCAGGTCGGTCGTGCCCAATGCCTCCAGCTCTTGGTTGGCATTGTCAACATAGTGTATGTTGCTGACAAACCATGCATTGCCCATGGCGTATGGGTTTTGGAGAGGCGTGGTGGCACCACCTTGCAGGGGGAGTATCAGGTATTTGGCGTTCAGCATGTTGATGACAGGCATGATGCTGTCGCCGTTTATTTTGCTCATGTCGCCTTGTGCCTCCACGATGGCAGGGAATATCTTCTGTATCTCGGGAGAGATGTGTGCCTCGATGAGCTCTTGGTATCTGCGCAGTTTTGCTGCATGGTAGCCACCGATGCTCTTGTGGAAATAGCTCGTCTCGTTCTCGTTGAAGGTGTTGGAGGCAAGATTGAGTACCCTGTAGTCAAGGCTCTTGTCCTTTAGTATCTGCCGGTCGGTCTCCGTAGGCTCTATGGGGGCTGTGCGGAGAGTGTTGCTGACAAACATGTCGTCGTTCAGGTAACGCTTATCGACCTGCCACATGTCAAAGAGGCATATCGCTGCTATGATGCCTGCCATGACGGGGGCGGAGATTTTTTGCATGCGATATATCATGACAACAATGGTGCAAAGGACAATGATAAGGACGCTCCTCCAGCAGTCGGAGACGAATGTTGCAACGCGGATGTCGCGGAGGTTGTTGAGAAGCGGTGCAAGCTGGTCTTGGGGTATCTGGCTCAGCGCCTGCATTTCTGCGGCAGAGATAAAGCGGTCGAAGAAAAGGGTGGGGAAGAGGGCAAACAGCGCTGCGACGCCCGCTGTCAGGCAGAAAGAGATATATAGCCAGTTGACAGGCTTGCCCTTGATGGAGAAACGGGTGCTTTTTATGCTGTCGGGCTCGTCGATAAGCTTCTTCAGTGCCATTATGCCCAAGAACGGTATGGTGAATTCTGCTATCACCAGGATGGAAGCCACCGTGCGGAACTTTGCGTACATCGGCATATAGTCAATGAAGAGGTCCGTCAGCCACATCATGTTGTGACCCCATGACAGCGTGATACTCAGTATCGTGGCTGCAAGCAGTGCCCATTTTATTGAACCTTTTATAATAAACAAACCCAGAATAAAGAGCATCAGGACAAAAGCGCCTACATAGACAGGACCTGATGTTCCGGGCTGCTCGCCCCAGTACTGTCCCATCTGCTGATATATCTGCATATACATAGGGTCTGCCTTGTCCCTGGCGGCAGAGCATTGGCTTACCGGTGTCATGCTGGAACCGCCCTTGGTGTTGGGAACCAACAGGGTCCATGTCTCGTCGATGCCATAGCTCCATTGGGTTATGTAGTCGCGCTCAAGGCCAGAAGAGGTCTGGTTTGCAGAATTTGGCTTTATAAGCTCGCTCTTGCTACGCATAGATTCCTTTTGGTATTCCCATGTGTGGTAGAGGTTGGGGAAATTGGCAGCCAAGCCAAGCACACCGCCCACAATGCATATACCGGTAGCCTTCATGAAATGCGCAATACGCTTTTGGCGGATGCTGTCGATGAGGTATCCTAATACGATGAAGAAGATGATGAAGAAGTAGTAGTATGTCATCTGCATGTGGTTGGCATTTATTTCAAATGCAGTAAAAATGCCAGTCACAACCAAACTGTACAGGTATTTCCCCTTGTATGCCAAAAGTATTCCGGCAAGCATCGGAGGAAGGTATGCCAACGCCATCACTTTCCATATATGACCGGCAGCAATGATGATAAGGAAATAACTGCTGAATGCCCATATTATAGAGCCCAGCATCGCCAGATACCACTTGAAGTCAAATGCCCGCAGCAGTAGGTAGAATCCTAAAAGATATGCAAAAACATACCATACATTTTCAGGTAGCCACAGATGGTAAGCCTCCATTACTGTGCTCACGACTTTGGCACTGCTATAGGAGGTGCCAATCTGATACATTGGCATTCCTGAAAAAACAGAGTTCGTCCAAAACGTAACATCACCAGTTCTTTCCCTGAATTCTCTCGCCTCCTGTCCTATACTGCGACCGGCAGCAGAATCATGACGGTACAATATCCTGCCTTCTATGTCTGCAGGATAGAAATATGCGAACGATATTATCGCAAAAAGAAAAATGACAAGAATATCAGGGAGAAATCTTTTAATCGTATCCACTTCTTTTATTGTTTTATTGTTAATAATTTTTTCAGAGTGCAAAGATATATTTTTTTTATGACAAAAATATAGTGTGCGCACACAGAATTGATATTTGTCAAAAAGCGGAACTTTTTTTATGAATATTTAAAAAAAAATTTGGGACATTCAAAATAATGATGTAATTTTGCTCACGTTTTAAAGTGAATCATTACAAAACTTTTAATTATATTGTTCAAGAAATGAAAAAGATTGCAATGTTATTTGCTGCAGCTGCTATAGCAGTTTCAGCAAGCGCACAGAGAACAGCCGTAACTGCAAATAAGGCTGGCGACAATTTCTATGTTGGTTTGCATGGTGGTGCTGCAACTATCCTGACAAACAAAAACTTTGAGTCTCATGGTAAGGAAAAAGCCTTTTCTGCGTATGCTGCTCAGGCTGGTGTTCGTGTAGGAAAGAATTTTACAACTGTTTTTGGATTAGCTCTTGATGGAAATTTTTATTTTAAAAATCATTACCACAATTGTCCATTCAAAATTGGTAAGACGTTTATTCAGGCCTTTGATGTTGACTTGCTCGGTACGGCAAACCTCATGAACCTGTTCGCAGGTTACAAAGGTGAACCACGTACTTTTGAAGTGATAGCTTTAGGCGGATTCGGCTGGACACATGTAACAGCTTTGAAAAAAGCCAATGGTATAAATTCAAAGGTTGGTTTTGATTTTGCTTTTAACTTTGGATGCAAAAAGCAGTGGCAGGCTTATATAGAGCCATCTTTAGTTTATCAGCTCCAAGGATTTGGCTCAGATGAATCAAATGAGTTTGTTAATATAATGAGGGGTAGTGGATTCCAGTTTAACTCTAATAAGGCTCTTTTCAGTCTTAATGCTGGTATAAACTACAAGTTTGGTACCTCTAACGGCACACATAATTTTGCTAAGGAACAACTCCGTGATCAGGCAGAAATTGATGCCCTGAATGCAAAATTGAATGCCGCTCAGTCTGAAGCAAATGCTGCAAAGGCTAACTCGACTTCTCTTGACAGCAAGCTTGCTGAGCTCCAGAAGGCTCTCAACGATTGTATGAACAAGCCAGCTCCAGTAGTAGAGAAGGCTAAGGCAAACCTCCAGCCGTCAGTTGTCTTCAAGCAGGGCAAGTCGGTAGTAGAGCGCAGCCAGGAGGCTAACCTTGAGATGATTGCTAAGTACATGAAGAACAACAAGGACGCTAAGATCAAGATTTCTGGCTATGCATCTCCAGAAGGTTCTAAGGAACTGAACCAGAAGCTTTCTGAGAAGCGTGCTGAGGCTTGTAAGAACATCCTCGTTAAGAAGTATAAGATTGCTGCTGACCGTCTCCAGACTGAAGGTCTCGGTGCAACAGACAAACTCTTCGATGAGGTTGAGTTCAACCGCGTAGCTCTCTTCAACGACGTTACAAAGTAAAATTATAGTCTGATTTTAAATAGGTTATTGCATGCTGGAATTGTTACATTCCAGCATGTTTTTTTGTGTGATATAGTATCATTTGTGTGTACTGAATATATTGTGTAATCTTTTTCGCAAAACGGTATAAATACCTTTATTTATTATATATATTGTACTTTTTTGTTGTAGTGTGCGCACACAGAATTGATATTTATCAAAAAATATACTTTTCTTTGCAATATATATAGAAAAAAGTTTGGTCAGTTCAAAATATACAATTAACTTTGCAGCAGTTTTAAAGCAAGATTATTAATTTTTAACTTTTACAAGTATTATTACAATGAAAAAAATCGCAATGTTTATCGCAGCAGCTGCAGTAGCAGTTTCTGCAAGCGCACAGCCAAGAACAACTATCACAGCTAACAAGGCTGGTGATAACATCTATGTTGGTGTTAACGCTGGCGCTATCACTGGTTTGAAGAATAGTTATGCAAAAACTGATGCTAATGGCAATGTTCAGAAGTATGCATTTAAGACATTCACTCCAGAGTTCGGCGTTCGCGTAGGTAAGAACTTTACAACTGTATTCGGACTTGCTATTGATGCTAATATGTACTTCAAGGCTCGTAAGAATGACAACTTGTATGCTTACTCAACGACTTTCGTTCAGGGTCTTGACGTTGACCTGCTCGGTACAGCAAACCTGATGAACCTCTTCGCTGGTTACAAAGGACAGCCACGCTTCTTTGAAGTTATAGCTCTTGGCGGTTTCGGATGGACACATGCTTTTGGTGGTCAGAGAGCTAACGCTATCAACTCTAAAATTGCTCTTGACTTCGCTCTCAACCTCGGTGAGAAGAAGGCTTGGCAGGTTTATATTGAGCCAGGTATCACTTACCTTCTTGAGGGTTACAATGGAATGCGTGGTAATGATTTCAAGTATGATGGCCGCAACGCAGGCTTCAGCTTGAAGGCTGGTGTTAACTACAAGTTCGGTACATCTAACGGTACTCATAACTTCGCTTGTGAGCAGCTTCGTGACCAGGCTGAGATTGACGCTCTCAATGCAAAAATCAACGCTGCTAAGGCTGACGCTGACGCTGCAAAGGCAGACGCTGCTGCTAAGGCTGCTAAGATTGCTGAGCTTCAGAAGGCTCTCAACGATTGCATGAACAAGCCAGCTCCAGTAGTAGAGAAGGCTAAGGCAAACCTTCAGCCATCAGTTGTCTTCAAGCAGGGCAAGTCAGTCGTAGAGCGCAGCCAGGAGGCTAACCTCGAGATGATTGCTAAGTACATGAAGAACAATAAGGACGCAAAGATTAAGATTTCAGGTTATGCATCTCCAGAAGGTCCTAAGGAACTGAACCAGAAGCTTTCTGAGAAGCGTGCTGAGGCTTGTAAGAACATCCTCGTTAAGAAGTATAAGATTGCTGCTGACCGTCTCCAGACTGAAGGTCTCGGTGCAACAGACAAACTCTTCGATGAGGTTGAGTTCAACCGCGTAGCTCTCTTCAACGACGTTACAAAGTAAATTTAATACTTACTGATAATAAGACTCCTTAAGGT
>DJWZ01000069.1 GCA_002449535.1 Prevotellaceae bacterium UBA7017
AACAGCCATAATTGCGCCCAAGCAATTCTTCACACCTACGCAGATATTGCAGGGATAAGTGAAGATGAAGCCATGAGCATTGCCGGAGCTTTTGGTGGTGGTATGGGAAACATGGAAGGAACCTGTGGCGCACTCGTTGGGTCCGGTCTTGTCTTAGGATTGGTCAACAAGGACAAGGTGAAGTCCATGAAACAGATGCGGCAGATCATGACCAAGTTTCAGGAAAGAAACGGAGCCACCCAATGCAAGTTACTGAAAGGCATTGGAACAAAGGTAGTGTTGCGTGAATGTCCTGACTGTGTAGCCGATGCAGCAGAGTTTCTTGAAGAACAATTAAATGGGTAGGATTCAAATATGCAGATAATACTCGCTTCCGCAAAGATAATGCACGATAGGCTGAAGTCTATACCTGATGTTAGCTTGTCAACGCCTCGTTTCCAGAATGAGGCATATAGCTTTGCGAAGGATATGGCGCAGTATTCAGCAGAAACGCTTGCCGAAATGCTGGGCTGTAGTCAACAGATTGCAGCTCAGAACTGGATGCGGTATATGCGATTCTTTGACGATGCTCCCAAACTTCCAGCTATTCTTGCCTATTATGGCCAAGCATACAAGCATCTGAAGGCTAAGACGCTGAATGTAGATGGCCTCACTTACTCACAAGGGAAGCTCTGGATAACCTCATTCCTCTACGGCTTGCTTCGTCCGCTTGATGGTATTCTGCCTTATCGGATGGAAGGAAATGTAGAGTTACCCAGCGGAGGGGGGCAGAATCTTTTTGGGTTTTGGAAGAACCGACTGACAGACATATTGATTGAGGCAGTGAAAGCAGATGGTGGAACTCTAGTACATCTTGCTACAGAGGAATACCAGCACCTGTTTGATTGGCTGCAAGTCCGTAAAGAAGTTCGCGTTATCCAACCATTGTTCTGTGTTCGTAAGGGAAATGACCTAAAGATGCAAGCAGTATGGGCTAAGACTTGTCGTGGAGCCATGACACGATTCATCATAGAGAATCGAATAGACAAGCCGGAGGAGCTGAACGCTTTCAGTTATGAGGGCTTTGCATACGAACCGAATCTTGGAGAACCAGATTATCCACATTTTATAAAATGAGAATCTAGTCAGCCATATTGAATCAAAAGTAAAGGCTACCTATCTGTTTGTCAGATACATACTTTAACATCTCCTTGGATAGTTTAGGAATCGCTTTTTTCAGAATTCTCCGAGTTGTGGATGAGATTTGGGTCTGATTTTGGGTAACGGAGAATAAGAAAATCCGCATAACTTATTGATAATCAATTCGTTATGCGGATTTATCAGCGGAGAGAGAGGGATTCGAACCCCCGGTGCCTCTCAGCACGACGGTTTTCAAGACCGTTGTAATCGACCACTCTACCATCTCTCCGAACGTCTTGTTTTGACGGCTTTTGGTCTGAAAAGCGGTGCAAAGGTAATATATTTTTGTGATATATGCAAATTTTTTTGAAGTTTTTTTTCATATTTATGCTAATACCCTTACAAATACACTAAAATAGCACCCCAAAATCTCTTTTCGCGGAAGATTTTTAGCAGATGACGGAAAAGATTCTTGGCTAAAGGCATCATTTTTTACTTTTGGCTTTTTTTGAGAAGGGTTTGCACGGAGGTTACACGATAGTTGCACGGAGGTTACACGGAGGTTACACGATAGTTGCACGATAGTTACACGATAGTTGCACGGAGGTTACACGATAGTTACACGATAGTTACACGATAATTGCACGATACTGTTTCGGTGGTTGTAGCGAATGTGGAATCCTCAAATTTGCAGTTTAATTGACCTATGTTTCTTCACTATTATCCTTAGTATGTCTTTTCGCTGAAGATTTTTAGCTGTTCGCTGAAAAAATTTTATAGGGAATGGCTATTTCCGTAATTTTGCAGATGAAAAATAAAAGAATATCGTAAATATCTAAACAAAATTATTATGAAAAATCTAAGAAAATATTTCATGTTCATGGCAGCCATGACATTGATGATTGGGACAACTGGGTGTTCAAGTGATTCAGATGATTACACCAGCAGTTACGGCAGCAGTAGCAGTTCTTCTGGCGGAAACTCTTCTGGAAGTGGTGTGACAACTGCTACCATATCTACAATGAAGGATTTCACTGTCGCCATAGACAAAACAACGGCAGAGCCTGCTTCTACCGTTGCGGCTACCTATCCAGAGGATGGTGACGCTCCAAGCCAGAACTCGTTCGCCACAATAGTTAATATAGATATGGCAAACCCAGCTGCAACAACCGTAAACGGGGTAACGATATCTGTTAGCGGCAATGACATCACTGCAGATCATGGCAGCACAGAAGGCATCTGCTATGTGGTATCTGGAACTGTAGCAGACGGCTCGCTGACCATAAAGGGTGACACAAAATATGGTATTACTTTGAGCAATGCAAACATCACAAACCAGAGGTCTGTTGCCCTGAATCTGCAGAGCAGTCAGAATGCATACCTTACCGTTGAAGGGGCGAACAAGGTGACCGACGGAATGACCGATGATGACAGCCACAAAGGAGCTGTCTTTGCAAAAGGCAAGCTGTTCATAATGGGAACTGGCTCGCTGGATGTATATGGCACATACAAAAACGGTATTCACGGCAAGAGCAACGTAGTCATAGAGAGTGGCGTAAACCTGTATGTAAACTCTACTGCCAACAATGGCATAAAGGGTGGCAGTGACATTATTATAAATGGAGGTATCATAAACGTTGAGGTTTCTGCTAATAGTGCAAAGGCTATCAATAGTGACACGAACATTACGATAAATGGCGGCAGGACGACAACGATTGCTACCGGTAACGGTACATGGGAGGAAGATGAGACGCTATCTACTGGTGGCGACACAAAGGCAGCAGCCAGTGTGGCATGCGACGAGAATTTCTACATGAATGGCGGTGAGCTGTATGCGAAGGCTACCGGCAGTGGCGGCAAGGGTGTGAAGGCAGACTTGGAGGCTTACATAACCGGCGGAAAGATTCGCATCATAACAGAGGGTAACCTGTACTATAGCAATGGAACGACTGAAAACCATAACTATACCGGCAACACTGACAATCTGGCGAGTGCCTACACTTCTTCACCAAAGGGTATGAAGATAGGCTATAAGGATGATACTGTTTCACCAACCGAGACCTACGGTGTGCTGCAGATATCAGGCGGCGACATCATGATACGCACCAGCGGCAACAATGCCGAGGGAATAGAGAGCAAGGGAACCGTTGACATATCCGGCGGAACGGTGATGGTATATGCTCACGACGATGCCATAAATTCTACTGGTGACATGACAATCAGTGGCGGCAGCGTAGTGGCAGTAGGCACAAACAACGATGCCATAGATGCCAACGGCAACATGTACCTGAAGGGTGGAACGATAATAGCTTGTGGCGCCAGCGGGGCAGAGGCAGGCATTGACGTAAACGAGCAGAAGAATCTCTACATCACTGGAGGAAACATCTTTGCCATTGGCGGCAGAAACGACGTCAGCCTGGGCAGCACCTCGCAGGGTATCATCTCTGCATCGGGTTCTGTAACAGCAAACGGTACTGTTAGCGTCAGCAGCAACGGCACAGTTCTGTGTTCTTTCCTTATGCCAATATCTTACAGCAATGGTACTATCATGATAAGTTCACCCTATCTGACAAGCGGCAGCAGCTACACCCTGTCGAATGGCAGCAGCTCAACGTCAGTAACGGCATCAAGTTCTATCAGCAGCTCTATGGGCGGAGGAGGTTCTATGCCAGGCGGTGGTTCTATGCCAGGCGGCGGTTCTATGCCAGGAAGACATTGAGGTGAAAGGTGATTATGAACTGTAATCGTGCAATAAATTGTTAAAAACTTGCGTTATATGAAATGGATGCAAGAACAAAATAAAATTGAAAACATATCATATCTGGCACTGTGGGGATTGCTCTTCACAGTGCCTCTCCTCAGCCTCTATATCAGGACTGTAAACGATGCCTACTACACTTTCAGATGGGAGGAGATGTTCATGGTATGGAAGCAGCTGGGAATATACCTCGTGATATTCCTAATACATAACTTTCTGCTCGCTCCGCTGCTGGTCTTAAAACAGAAGAAGACAATATATTTCAGCAGTTTGGTGGTAATAATGGGAATCTTCGTTGCCTTTCAATGTTCTCACAGACCAAAGGAAAGACCCAATCATCCACGAGAGAGGATGGAGATGGTAGAACAGATGGAAGGAATGGAGGACATGGACATGCCACATGACTTCCCCAAGCCGCCACACAAAGACAGAAAGCCACCTGTACTTATGGGGGAACATGACATCGTAGCCATCATTATCATGGTTCTGATGATAGGCATGAATCTGGGTATCAAGTATTACTTTAAGTCTCGTCACGACTCCAAGCAACTAATGCTACTGGAGAAAGAGAACCTGAAGCAGCAGTTGGAATACTTGAGGTATCAGATAAATCCACACTTTTTCATGAACACCCTCAACAATATCCATGCTTTGGTAGATATAGACCCGGAGAAGGCAAAAGACACCATTATTGAATTGTCGAAGATGATGCGCTTCATACTGTACGAGGGAGACAAGAAAGGAGTTCCACTATATCGTGAATTTGAGTTCATAAACCAATATATCACCCTGATGCGTCTGCGCTATCCGGAGAAGGTGGATATGACGGTAGAACTGCCTACGGCTTTTCCTGACAACGAGATACCTCCGCTGATACTCATAACATTTGTAGAGAATGCCTTCAAACACGGCATCAGCTACCAGCAGGAATCCTTCGTACACATAAATGCAAGGATAGAGCATGACAGGCTGCACTTTGAATGTAGCAACAGCAAATGTATCAGACCCAACCAGGAAAAAGGCGGTGTAGGACTTGTAAATATAAAGAAACGTTTAGACCTTATTTAT
>DJWZ01000088.1 GCA_002449535.1 Prevotellaceae bacterium UBA7017
GCTGTGAGATAGTCTTTGCGCCAGTCAGCTCCAAAAATGGTGGTGCTGTTGCTGGTGAATCCTAAGATAGCCTTGAGTTCTCCATCTATCATGCGTTGTTTCTTCGACTGTACATAGTCTCCAACAGCGTATTCTTTTGTTGCCACACTGTACTCCTTACCATAACGGAAACGGTCAACGGCGAAGTTGGCCTGCAATGAGTTGCGACTGGTAAACTTGTAAATGCCACCAACGTTCCAACGCAGTCCTTTATAACGCATCTCATAGTCAGTACCGCCCGTGATGTCGTCTCGCGTTTCAGGGCGCGAGGTAATCTTATATGAATAGTCTAAACCCGCATTGAGTGCCAAATGCTGGTTGGGTGAATAGGTGAATTTCTGCCCGACGATGTTGGAACGGTAACCCGTAAAGAGTGGGGCGATGGAAGGCTGCGTTTCTGTGTCAGAGCCCTTTATATATTCGAGGTCGTTATTGCGATAGCTGTTGGCACAATCATGTGAGAACGAGGTATAGGAACCAAAACCGTTTTTATAGATATCGAGTGTGACGTTCTCTGTCAATATACCGTGCCCACTAATCCTGGTTCCACTAGTGATACTGACCAACTGGTCGGTAGGCTGGTCGGTGATGATGTTGATGACACCTGCAATGGCATCGGAACCGTAAAGCGACGAAGCGGCTCCGTCGAGAATCTCAATACGTTTTACACGAGCCATATTGATACGGTTGAGATCTACATTGTTGGAGATGTCACCATTGAGTTTCTGACCATTGATGAGGACCAGAATATATTTGTTGCCCAGACCGTTGAGGCGCAGGAATGTTCCCATTGAATTGGGGGCCATTGATACCTGGGGCATCATACGGGTGAGTGCACCGTCGAAGGTGCTGATACCCTGTTCGCTAATTTCCTGAGCAGAGAGTACGTGGACGGGTGTTGTTGTACTTTTCAGTCGCTGGTGATGGCCTGAGCCAGTCACGACAACGGGATTAAGATTATATTTATGACTGATGGCGGCAGAGTCACTGCGCGTCATCTTATGAATTTGTGAAAAAGCAGTACTCCCCAAAGAGAGCACTGCCATAAGGATAAATAATGATTTTTTCATGATTACAAATTACTCAGTTCCATCGTTGGAATGAAACCAGTCAAGGTCAACCTCCTGAGCTTCTTTGGTATGATTAATCCACAGTTGACGAATAGCGGGATAAGACAGCAGACCCTTGACAACCATAGTCTCGTCATTGCAGGTATAGCTACCACCACGAGTATCGGCAAAGTAAACCTTCCAACTGGTTTCTTCGTACTCACCAGTCTCTTCGTTCTTAATCCATCCAGCATCGTCGCCAGCCATATCGTTGTTGGCATGGTCGCCGGCGATAGACATCAAGGGAGCACAGAAAACCTTACTACCGCTGGTGATGCTGGCTATCTGCATACGATTCTTGACGTCGGTCTTGAAGTTACCCATCATATCGACGGTACCTACGAAGTAGTTATTGGCATAGGGCTTGTTCATAGCACGAAGCACATTCTCCAACTGAGTGTAGCGAATGTTAGCCTTATAAGTATCATACTCGTCAGGATTACCATGACCCATGAAGAGCATAGCACCCTCAGCGGCTTTCGTACCGTAAATCTTATCCAACTCTACGGCCAGATTCTTGACGTCGTTTGCTTCTGTCACATCATCGCTGCCAGTAGCCATCAGCGGCGTACCTAGATGCAGCTTCACCGTCTTCAGGTAGCTGTTGTCAAGGTCGTTGTTACCGTTGTTGGCAAAGTCTTTCAGCGCATTCACTACGCGACCGTACTCCTCACCCGGGATGACCTGTAGCGACTGTACGGTGATGTCTGCATACTTCTCGTGGCCAAAGGCATTCAGCCAACGCTCCGGAGCGTAGTAGTTGCGAACCTGAGCAGGTTTCACGGGGTCATACTGGTGCTCGCCGGCAGCTGCACGGTTGCGGCAGATGGCAGAAGAGAATGAGATGTAGACATCATAGCCGGGGAATTCCTTCTTGTAGGCATCGACTGTGGCGTCGAAATCATCGAAAGCATCCTGCCATGTGGAGCCGAAGGCTACAAGCAGCAGAGCCTTGTCGCTTTTCTTCTGGTCATGTACTGTCTGGCGGACAATGTCCTGATACTTTTGTTCGTTGTTCTGGGTGTCATCACTGTCACTCGAGCACGCAGTAAAGCTTGCGCTCACGAGCACTGCCATAGTGGCAAGCATGAAAAACTTAATCTTCTTCATAATCGTTGTTTTTAAAGTTAGACTTATAATTATTTTTTAGATTCTTTCCGTGACGGAAGCGGATGGTCAGTGTGCCATAGACAGTCGTACCTGGGGTGTTGGTACCCAAGTGTAATCCGTGGTCGGTACTGTCCACGTAGTTGAAGATGTTATCCACACCGGCTTCCAAGCGCCATTGCCATTTCTTGCTGTGCCCCAAGTCGTGGGTGGTCGCTATGCGCCATATCTGATATCCCTTACCATCGCCGTTTACCTGATAGTAGCGTTTGCTGGACAGTCGGCCGTAAACACCTACTCCTAAGCCATAATCCGTACCAAAACGATGATTCCATGTGGCATAGGCATTAGCTTTGTGATGGGCCATGCCGTCAATCACCACCTTATCGAGTTCGTGCGTTGTCTCGTTATACACCTCTGCCTCTGTGTCCAAATAGCTGTAACCCAAACCAAACGTCCATTCACGCAAGGCATAGCGGGCGGTGAAATCTATCCCATAGGTACGCGCACTTTCCATATTCTTATACTGGCGTACCTTGCTGAGTGTCTCACCGTACTGCTGACGATACTGGTTAGGAGCCTGCGAATGGGAAACAGTGACGAGGGTTATCATATCCTTCAAGCGATTGTAATAGCCAGTCAGCGATAGGGTCAGGTTGCCAATGGTATATTCCGGACCCAGCGAGAAGTAGTTGCTCGTTTGAGGCTTGAGGTCCATATTGCCCACGTAAAGCATAATCTGTGACATCTCCTTCACATAACGATAGCGCTGCTCCTTCAAGGTGGGAGTTTTAAAACCCTGACTCCAGGTCGCACGCAAACGGAGATTGTTCAGACTGAACATTGCAGAGACTTTTGGCGACAGATGCCAGCCAAACTGTTGGTTGCGAATGAGTCGCAAGCCTCCTGTCATTTGCAATTTCGAATGCTTGCCCAATGCCTGTTGCCATTCGTCCTGCACATACAGCGCCTCTGTATTGTCGCTGGCTTCCTGCCCCTCAATACTGGTAGGACCCTTCAACCAGTCATAGCGATACTCAAAGCCTGTACTCAACTGGTTGTTGTAGGGCAATTGGAACACGCTCTTCAAGTGGGCCATCAGTCGTTGTTGGTCACTCTGCAGTTGTTGCTGACCAGGGAAATAGGGAAAGTCCAATACGAAGTTGCCGTTGTTGTCAATGCCCTCGGTAGTAACGATAGAGGTGAACTCATGAAAGTAGGCATGTTTGTTCCAGTCCACATCCAAGGTCAGCAAGTTCTTACCCATCGTCCACTTGCCGCCAATGGCAGCAGAGGCGTTCTTGTACTGCATATCGTAGTACGTCACGTCATACTTCGGATATTTTCCCTGGGGACGATAGATGCCACGACGATGATAACTGCCTTCTGCATAAAGTTCCATATCACGATTCAACTGGAAGGTCAGTCGCTCGGATATATTCCAACTGGTCTTGCGGTTTGCAGTCATGCGATGTGAGTCATAGATAGGTTCCTCAAATGGCGACGTATACTCTGTGGTGGTATTTCGCCAGCCGTCCGTATGCTGCAGGTGGAAGTTGGTGTAGCTCGACAACTTGCCATATCGCACAGCCAGTCCATTGTGCTGACGCAGGTCGCCATAGCTGCCGCCACGGGTGGTATTCTCTACCAAGAGCCCCTCGTTGTGCTTCTTGGTGATGATATTCACTACACCAGCAATGGCATCCGAACCATAAAGGGCACTGGAGGCACCCTTGACGATCTCTATTCTTTCGATGTTCTGCGGATCGATGAGACTTAGGTCGTTCTCGCCACCGACATCACCATGGATGCGCTTGCCATCAACAAGTATCAGGATGTAGTTGTTGCCTAAGCCGTTGAGCTGCATCTGACTGCCCATGTCGCCTTCGTTGAAGTCGAATGAGGCCGCTAGACCTGCCAGAATGTCCTCCAGGTTCCTGCCGCCATAGTTGCGCAACATCTTGCTGGTGATTACCTCCGTCTGTACGGGCGCATCTTTCAGCAGGTGCTGTGTACCAGTACCCGTCACCACAACCTCCTGCAAACTATCCGTACGCACAATCTTGGTTTGTGCTGACATACCGACAGCCAGAAGCCATAGGCTAATAGCCAATTTTATTCTCATCATTTTTTCTTTTTTCCGCACCGCTAACTCCTGAGCGGGCATACGTTAGAAATAGGCAGGTCTTCATGACTCTCTCCAGGTTACCTTACCTTCCCGAGTTATACTCAGTGGCGTTATACAGGCAAGCCCAATAATGGAGATTACAGCTGCAGGAACAGTTCCGGACTCTCACCGGATTCCCTTACATCAGGCGGCATCGGCCACCGGATTGCCATATTTCGGATGCAAAATTACAAAAAATATACGAAAACCAAAACGAAAACGAAAACTTTTTTTATTTTTGTTTGTGTTTTCGAGCGAAAGAACCTTCGACAGTCAAGTCAAAGGTACAATTTTTTTCTTATATAATGCATATTTCAAGGATTTTTTTTAACTTTGCAGCAAAATTACCCCATCAATGGCACCTAAAACAACATTTTTGATAGCAGCACCAACCAGTGGCTCGGGCAAGACAACGATAGCCAGAGGGCTTATGGCATTGTTGACTCAGAAAGGTTACAAGGTGCAGCCCTTCAAGTGCGGACCTGACTATATCGACACAAAATTTCATGAGTCAGTATGTGGCAGACCCAGCATCAACCTTGACACGTTTATGGCCTCAAAGGAGCATGTACAGGGGTCGTTTGCCCACTATGGTGCCGATGCTGACATTTGTATCGTAGAAGGGATGATGGGTCTTTTCGACGGTTACGATCGCGACAAGGGATCGTCGGCTGAGATTGCTGCTATACTGGGGATTCCCGTGGTGTTAGTGGTGGATGCGAAGTCGGCTGCTTACTCTATGGCACCGCTTCTGCAGGGCTTCATTAACTTCCGTAAGGATGTACGCATTGCAGGCGTTATATTTAATAAGGTGGGATCTGAAAAACATTTCCAGATGCTTCAACAGGTGTGCGATGACCTTGGTATAGAGTGCTTTGGATATTTGCCCAAGCAGACAGTGTTTGAACAAAGCTCGCGTTATTTGGGACTTGACTTCTCTGAAAAGTCAGAGGACGGGAAGCTGATGACCATGTTAGAGCAATACGTCGGATGGGAGAGATTAACTGAACTGAATGTTCCCACGCCGGGAACATTTTATTCCCAGTGTGGGAACATTTTATTCCCAGTGTGGGAACAATCTGTGCTCTGTGCTTGCAATGCTGAGAGCTTTAGCTTTGTCTACCAGGAGAATATAGACCGCTTTTCGTCTGTGAGGTATTTCGATCCAGAGACAGAGGTTCCTTCTTTCGAAGGCATCGATCTTCTCTACCTGCCTGGCGGCTATCCGGAAAAACATCTGGAGGCTTTGGTAAAGAATGAGGCTTGTCGCAAGACTGTCAAGGAGTATGCAGAGCATGGTGGAAGAATTGTAGCCGAATGTGGCGGTATGATGTATCTTTGCGAAAAGATTGTGACAGATGATGGGGAATTCCCTATGTGCGGCGTGCTGCCATACGCTATCACGGCCCGAAAGGCCGATAGGAAACTCTCGTTGGGCTATCGTCGGTTCGAACTCGACGGAAAGGAGTATCGGGGACATGAGTTCCACTATACACAATTTATGGGAGAAGTACCCCAAAGCATCGTCCAAGTATATGATGCAAAGGGAAATCCTGTGCCGACACCAGTATTGAAACAGGGGAATGTCCTGGCAAGCTATACACACCTCTATCAGATATGAAGCAGATATACACAAAGACGGGAGATTTTGGCACGACCAGCTTACGTGACGGCGTTCGTGTGAACAAGGATGACTTGCGCATCGAAACCAATGGGGAGATAGACATGCTTAACTCCCTGATTGGACTTATAGCAGAGGAAAATCAACTTTTGAATGATATACAGCGAGAACTGATGACGGTGATGAGTCATGTGGCAACGCCTGATGGCAGGCAGAACCCGCGTCAGTTGCACTGCGACGAGTTAACGACCCGAATGGAACAAGTCATTGATGCCTCCAAGGCGCCTACTGGCTTTGTCCTGCCACGTGGTATAGCTCACGTGGCAAGGGCTCAATGCCGCACTGCAGAACGTCGTCTATGGACTGTACATCGACAGCATCCTCTCGATGAGAGTATCCTCAGGATGATGAACCGTCTTTCCGATTATCTATTTGTACTGGCAAACTAAAAAGGATGAAACCAATACTCCACCCAATTATGTTAGCAGGAACGGGCAGCGATGTAGGTAAAAGCATTGTTGCTACAGCTTTTTGTCGTATCTTCAAACAGGACGGCTATCGTCCCGCACCATTCAAGGCGCAGAATATGGCACTCAACTCTTATGCAACACCAGAAGGGCTGGAGATAGGTCGTGCGCAGGCTGTGCAGGCTGAAGCAGCTGGTATCCCTTGTCATACAGATATGAATCCCCTGCTGCTCAAACCCAGCTCTGATCATACTTCACAAGTAGTGCTCAATGGTAAGCCAATAGGCAACAAGAATGCTTATGACTATTGGCGAGGTAAGGGACAAGAGGTGAGAGGTGAGAGAATAGACTTCCGTGCAGAAGTCTGCAAAGCCTTCGACCGATTGGCTACCCAATACGACCCGATTGTGATGGAGGGCGCAGGAAGTATTTCCGAAATAAACTTGAGAGATACTGACTTGGTGAATCTTCCGATGGCTCGTTATGCAAAAGCCGATGTCATCTTGGTGGGTGATATCGACAGGGGAGGGATCTTTGCTTCCGTCTATGGCAGTATCATGTTGCAGACACCGGAAGACAGAAAACTCATCAAAGGTATTATCATCAATAAGTTTCGCGGCGATATGCGACTCTTCGAGGAGGGCCGAAAGATGCTGGAGGATATCTGTGGCGTGCCCGTATTGGGCGTTATACCTTATTACAAAGACATCTTTATTGAGGAAGAAGACTCTGTAAGTCTTGAAAAGAAACAGCGTGAATTGGCGGAAGGAAAGGTGAACGTTGCAGTTGTACTATTGCGCCATATCAGTAACTTTACAGACTTCGATACATTGGAGCGTGACCCTCGCGTTAACCTCTTCTATACAAATAATGTGTCGGACATCAGTCGGGCTGACATCATCATCCTGCCTGGCACGAAGGCAACACTTGATGATTTGTTGGAACTACGCCGCAACGGTTGTGCGCGGGCTATCATTCGCGCTCATCGTGACGGGAAGAAGATAGTGGGTATCTGTGGCGGCTATCAGATGCTGGGACAGACCGTCAGCGACCCTGACGGCATTGAGGGAACTATTGCCAGCCTGCCGGGACTGGGACTGTTGCCTATCCATACCACGATGACTCATGAGAAGACTACACGGCAGGTTTCCTTCCGATTCGATGGCCAGGAGTGCTGGGGCTATGAGATTCATCAAGGTGTCAGCGATACTGACCAGCCATTTATGCAGATGGAGCATTGTATCGGAACCTATATTCATGGTTTCCTCGATAATGCAACTGTCATTGATTTCCTTCTCAGGGGGAAAACGGGAGAAAAAGTGTCTGCTCAAAGCTATGCCGACTTCAAGAATCAGCAGTATGACTTGTTGGCTGACCACGTGCGACGTTACGTGGATATTCCCCAACTCTACAAAATACTTCAAGGCGATGATTAACGGACACGGCGACGATGCATATAATTACGAGGGCGTTCGGAGTGATTTCTCTTCCAATATCTGTCCGCATGCTTCCCATCAGGAGTTGATGGACTTTTTGGCGTCATCCTCTGATATCATAGACCACTATCCTGAGCCAGAACCTTTGTTGTTGGAGAGAATGATTGCCGAACGGCATGACATGAAACCTGAACAGGTGATTGTGACAAGTGGAGCGACGGAGGCGATATACCTCATCGCACAGGCATTCCGGCAGAAGGCGGTGATACCTCAACCTACTTTTAGCGAATATGAAGATGCCTGCCAACTGTTTCCGAGAAAAGCTGATGTCGTTTCGATTAAATCGGGAAAACAACTCTCAGGGAAGATGCTTTGGCTTTGTAATCCCAACAATCCTACAGGGGAAGTCTATGACCAATTGTATATCGACCGTATGATGGCGGAATATGAGGTGGTAGTGATAGATCAGTCGTACGAAAACTACACAAATGCTCATGTGATGAATCCCCGATGGGGCGCACGTACACCATATTCTATCCAAATTCACTCGATGACCAAGAATTATGGTGTGCCAGGATTGCGATTGGGTTATATTACTGCTCATGAAAGCCTTATAAGTAGAGTCCGAAATTATATTCGTCCGTGGAGTGTGTCTTCGCTAGCCATAGAGGCAGGAAAATATCTGCTACAGCATGATGAGCTGTTGTGCAAGCCAGACCTTGGAGAAGCACAACGCCTTGCCGAAATGCTGGGGAACATCAGTGGAGTTTTTGTGGAACCAAGTCAGACGAATTTTATGCTCTGCCGAATTGTGAACCATACAGCTGCCGAATTGAAAGACTATCTCGTCAAGGAATACGGAATGCTAATCCGTGATGCTTCCAACTTCGAGGGACTCACTCTTCACCACTTCCGTATTGCTGCACAAATGCCTGAGGAGAATGATGCACTGGTGAATGCTGTCAAGACGTTTATGAAGAAAACACATGAGTGATGCATTTCTATTCATATTACCCCTGCTGGTAGGGTGGTTGTTAGACCTCCTGCTTGGCGACCCAGCATGGTTGCCACATCCCGTTGTGGGATTCGGTAAGATGATTGCCTTGGGCGAGAAACGACTCAATGGAGGGAGTAATAGGATGCTGAAAGGGGCTATTATGTCCGTATTCCTCATCATCCTTGTCTTTGCCGTCACCTGGTTTGTGCGTAGCCTACTTTTCACTTTTCACTTTTCACTTTTAATTTTATGCGACAGCATAATCGTCTTCTATTGTCTGGCGGGCACAACGTTAATCCGTGAAGTTCGCGAGGTATTTCATGCTGTGGACCGTTCTTTGGCTGAAGGACGGAAGCAAGTCGCCCGTATTGTAGGGCGCGACACCTCAGAGCTATCTGCTCAGGAGGTTCGTACAGCTGCTTTGGAGACTCTGGCAGAGAACCTGAGTGACGGCGTGATTGCTCCGCTGTTCTGGTTGGCGATAGGGGGCGTGCCGGCCATGATGGCTTATAAGATGGTCAACACGCTCGACTCGATGATAGGCTACCGCACAGAACGTTACAAAGACTTCGGCTGCTGGGCAGCCCACATCGATGATGTAGCAAATTATATCCCCGCCCGCATCACAGCCCTGCTAATGATATTACCATCACTTTTCACTTTTCACTTTTCACTTTTCAACTTCGTCCTCAAATACGGACGAAAGCATGCCTCTCCCAACAGCGGCTACCCTGAGGCTGCCTTGGCTGGAATACTTGATTGCCGGTTTGGAGGACCTCATTATTATTTCGGAGAGTTGTTCGACAAACCCTATATTGGCGAGAACGCTCGTGAACTGACTACTGCTGATATGCAGAAAGCAGTATGTGTCAACCGCATGGCAGAAGTGCTCGCCATTATTCTGGTCATAGCAGTCTGCATAATAACAAACTGCATGAATGTTCAATGTTCAATGTTTAATGTTCAATGAAAAAAATAATACTGATAACTGGTGGTGCCCGCTCGGGCAAGAGCCGATACGCTGAGAAACTTGCTCTGTCGCTGAGCAAGAATCCTGTTTATGTTGCTACGGCTCACGTGTGGGACGATGAGTTTCGTGAGCGGGTGAAGAAACATCAGGAGCGACGCGGCTCAGAGTGGACAAATATCGAAGAGGAACAACAACTAAGCAGGCACGACCTCACAGGTCGGGTTGCCGTCATAGATTGTATCACGCTGTGGTGTACCAATTTTTTCTTTCAGATGAAGAAGGTAGATACTGCGCTCGAAGCCCTCAGAGCTGAGTTTGACAGGTTTGTTGCTCAGGATGCTACCTTCATTTTTGTGACCAACGAAATTGGAATGGGGGGCGTTAGCGAGAATGCTGTGCAACGAAAATTTACAGATTTGCAAGGTTGGATGAACCAATATGTTGCCAACAAGGCTGATGAAGTGGTGTTGATGGTGAGTGGTATCCCAGTAAGGGTTAAGGGTTAATGGTTGAAATGAGAAATTTTAAGATAGAGAAGCCGAACGATGGTATGCGTTCTGCGATTCAGGACAAGATTGACAATCTGAACAAGCCGAAAGGCTCGTTGGGCGTGTTGGAGGAATTGGCGATGCAAGTGTGTCTGATTCAACAGACGCTTACTCCTTCATTGACAAATCCTTGTCATCTGTTGTTGGGGGGCGATCATGGTATTGAGCGTGAGGGCGTCAGTGTGTCTCCTCGTGAAGTGACCTGGCAGCAAATGATTAACTTCACTCGTGGCGGTGGCGGCGTGAACATGTTCTGCCGTCAGCATGGTTTTAAGTTGAGTATTGTTGATGTGGGCGTTGATTATAACTTCTCCCAAGTGCCTGGTATCATCGATTGTAAAATAGCAAGAGGCACGAAAAACTTTCTTTACGAACCTGCTATGTCGGAAGAGGAGTTTGACAAGGCAATTGAAATCGGGGCATTGTTAGTGGATGACTGCGTTTCAGAGGGTTGTAAGGTTCTCTGTATTGGAGAGATGGGTATTGCTAACACGTCGCCGTCAAGCATTTGGATGAGTATCTTTTGTGACATCCCTCTCGACGAATGTATCGGTGCCGGTGCAGGGCTCGACTCACCCGGTATCCGCCATAAGCGCGAAATACTCCGTCAGGCTGTTAATAATTATAAGAGTTTTTTCTCACCTCTTACCTCTCACCTCTCACCTCTGATATATTTTGGCGGTTTTGAGATGAGTGCGGCTATTGGAGCAATGTTACGGGCTGCCGAGCAAAACCTTATCATATTAGTGGATGGCTTTATTATGACAGCTTGTGCTCTTGCTGCCTGTAAGCTCTATCCTGAGGCGAAGAGTTATATGGTATTCGGTCATTGTGGCGATGAGAGCGGACATCGTCGTATGCTTGATGCAATGGATGCCAAACCGCTGCTCTCATTAGGTTTAAGGCTGGGCGAGGGTACAGGTGCCCTCTGTGCCTTCCCTGTCCTCGACTCTGCCGTCCGTATGATTAATGAAATGAATAACTTCGATAATGGAAATATTACAAAATACTTCTAATTGGTATGACCGTCTGTGGGCAGCACTTATTTTCTTTACCCGTCTGCCTTTCTGGCGCATCTACCAACCTCCGAAAAATGCTTATCAGGGTGTTGTGGAATTCTGGCCGTTGGCGGGTTGGCTTACAGCGGGGGTGATGGCGGGCGTGCTCTATGGCACCTCAATGTTCTTCAGCTATGAGATTGCCATCGTGCTGGCAATTATAAGTCGTCTGCTGTTGACAGGTGCTCTGCATGAAGACGGACTGGCCGATTTCTTTGATGGATTCGGCGGCGGACGGGACCGTCAGCGTATCCTCGAAATCATGAAAGATTCGCATATCGGCACCTATGGCGTGCTGGCGCTCATCGTCTATTTTGCGTTGCTGTTCTTTGTATTGCATTCTCTTTCACCCGCCGACGCTGCACTGGCTATCCTCGCCGTTGACCCGTATGCCAAGATGGTGAGTGCTTTGGTGATACAGCTGATGCCGTATGCCCGTACAGAAGAGACAGCCAAGAACAAAACCGTCTATCGCAAATTCCCTGCGATGGCTGGTATCGGTCTCGCCATTCAGGGCTTGTTGCCTATCGGGCTATATCTTTGGTGGATGCAGGGACGAATTGAATGGAGTTCGCTCATCTTCATGCCTTGTCTGACGATGTATTTCCTATATCTCTACATCTGGCGTAGGCTCAGAGGCTACACAGGTGATTGCTGTGGCGCCCTCTTCCTACTTACGGAACTGACGGCTTATCTTGTTATATCTTATTATCTTGCCTAATCCCCATTCAAAGCAGCGGTGCTACCCCCTTACACGAGGTAAGGAAAAGCAGCACCGCAAAATACAATACAATACAATTTTATTTCGTTTCTATATTGTCAAGGGTATGCTGTTTCTGTGCTGATGCGAAAATACACCAACACATCATGCACAGGAGCATGACATACGCCTTATTATTATATATAATGTGTGTCATTATCTTACTCCAGATCCTGGGAGCGGATATTGTTTTCGCAAAATGGTCGGTCTTCTGGCTTACCCCCTCTGTTACGCCTTCCCGACAAATGGTCAGTGGCTTTCTGTGTAACAGGAAAAAAGGGCTTACAGCTGCAGGAACAGCTCAGGTCTTACACCTGATTCCCATTTACCAAATTGCATGGAATTTTTTAAATTCGGCTGCAAAGGTATAAAAAAGAGATGAAAGTACCAAAAAATGCAGCAGAAAATTTTTTTACCCCTCACTTCTTACCTCTTACCTCTCACCTCTTACTTCTTACTTCTTACCTTTGCACCCATTATGAAAACAGCAGTGATAGGTGGCGGGGCGGCTGGGTTCTTCCTGGCTGTCAACCTGAAGGAGATGATGCCGGAGATGGAGGTTACCATCTTTGAGCGCAGCCAGCGGGTGCTGGCAAAGGTAGAGGTGAGCGGTGGCGGACGCTGCAACTGCACCAACTCCTTTGCCCGTGTGACGGACCTGCAGCAGGTCTATCCGCGAGGGCATAGGCTGATGAAAAGACTCTTTAATGTCTTCGACTATCAGGATGCCTATGAGTGGTTTGAACGTCACGGCGTGCCGTTGGTGACTCAGGAGGATGAGTGTGTCTTTCCGAAGGCGCAGGATTCGCACGCCGTCATAGACTGCTTCCTGTCGCTTGCCCGTAAGTATGACATAAAAGTCCAGACCGGTGAGAACGTTACGTCGCTCTCGCAACTTGAGGGCTATGACAATATCGTCGTGACGACCGGCGGCTCGCCCAGTGGCAGGGGGCTGGAATGGTTAGCGGCTTTGGGGCATGAGGTAGAAACGCCCGTGCCGTCGCTCTTCTCCTTTTCTGTTGCCGACAAGCAACTGCAGTCGTTACAAGGACTCGTGGTAAACGATGTCACTGCCATGCTGCCCGGAACAAAGATGCGTGCCGAGGGACCTCTGCTCATAACCCATTGGGGAATGAGCGGACCTGCCATACTGCGCCTGTCGAGCTATGCGGCACGCCATCTGGCGGAGCAGGAATACCGTTCCCCCCTCAGCATACGATGGGTGCAGCTGACGGAGGATGGATTGCACGCGGCTATAAAGGAACAGCAGGCAAACCAAGCCCGAAAGCAACTGACGTCATATTGCCCCTTCGGCTTGCAGCAGCGGCTATGGGCGTACTTGCTGCAAAAGTCCCTGGAGCTGCGGGCTGCCATACGCTGGGCGGAACTCAACAAAAAAGACATCAACCGTTTGGTCAATGTCTTGCTCTGTGATACTTACCAGATATCCGGTCGCGCCCCGTTCAAGGACGAGTTCGTCATCTGCGGCGGCATATCGCTGAAGGCTGTCAATATGTCAACCCTCGAAAGCCGCCATGTCCCCCATCTCTATTTTGCCGGTGAGGTGCTCGACATCGACGGCGTGACCGGAGGCTTCAACTTCCAAGCCGCCTGGACAACAGCCTATACCGTGGCACGGAGCATAGCAAAAAGCCCCTCCCCAGGTCCCACCCCGACCCTCCCCAGTTAGGGAGGGAGAAGTGAAGAGCGCAGCAAGCTTGATAGCATGCTGCGCTCTTGTTTAGTAATTGGTCTTATTGGTCCTATTGGGCTTATGAGCAATACGTGCTGATTAGAAGGAAGAATTCTTCAATAATAGCAAGCACAGTGGCTTCTATCCTTCCTCATCGAAACTGACGCGATAGTGTATGCCGTTATCTGTGAGAAAGATAAAGCCAGCCTCTGACAGAGTAATGTCATAAGGAGAATTCTGAAGAATGTGTTGAAGCGAGAAGTCTATCATAGCGTAACCACTTTTCCTTCAACCCCTCTTTCCCGTAACCATCGTTCAAATTGGTCTTTTGCTTCTTTCTTGTGAGCCAAAGCTTTCTTAAAAGCCTTCATGGCATCCTCTTTTGTTACTACCATAATATCCTATTTGAATTCTTTCCGTGTGCAAAGATACGATTTAGTGGGAAAAAAACAAATTTTTATCTAAGTTTTTCGTTTAAATTTTCGTATTCGTTATAATTTTCGTACCTTCGCACTCGCTATGAAGATATATACAAAGACCGGTGATAAGGGAATGACATCGTTGGCGAATGGTCAGCGTGTCGAGAAAAAGTGTGAACGACTGGAGGCTTACGGCACTATTGACGAACTGAATTCTCAGTTGGGGCTGCTGATGACATATTGCACTGAGCAGCGGGACAGGGACGTCTTGACGGAGATACAGCGAAACCTCTTCGTTGTTGGCGGCTGCCTTGCGGGCGCGAAGAGCGACCATCCGCTGACGACGGAAAGTATGGAGGCAGAGATAGACCGCCTGACGGCTGTCGTGGAGGATGCTCAGGAGGACAAACGCTTCCACTTCATACTGCCTGGCGGCAGCAGGGCGGCAGCCATTGCCCACGTTTGCCGCACGGTATGCAGAAGGGCAGAGCGTGCAATGCTGAGGGTGGAGGATGAGACCCCCTCCCGACCTCCCCGAGGGGAGGAGGATGCCTCAACGGTCAATGTTCAATGGTCTAAGGTCAATGGTGCAATGTTGAAGTATGTCAACAGGCTGAGCGACTATCTCTTCATACTCGCCCGGAAACTGAATGTTGACAACAATACTAAAGACGTAATCCTTTAACTATCTCCTCTACCTGCTGCGTGCGGGTCATGGTGTAGAAATGTAATATGGCGAAGCCTTCCTTCAAGAGGGTCTCGCCTTGTTTTATACCCCACTCAATGCCCACCTTCTTTACCTCGTCGTTATTCTGGCACTTCATAACCTTCTCGACCAGCTCCTGCGGCAAATCTACCGCAAAGGTCTGTGGAAGGATGGTCAGCTGGGTCTTCGTAGCGAAGGGCTTCAGCCCCGGAAGGATAGGGACGTTGATGCCGGCATTTCTGCATTTGTCGCGGAAACGCAGCAGGGTGTCGGTATCATAGCATATCTGGGTCGCTATATATTCCGCTCCGGCATCAATCTTACGCTTCAGGTAATCGAGGTCGGTTTGCGCATTGGGCGATTCGACGTGCTTTTCAGGGTATCCTGCCACCCCGATGCAGAACTCGGAGCAGTGGCTCGTATTGGGCTCGGCGTCAATGAAGATGCCTCGGTTCATGTCGCTTATCTGCTTTACCAGAGCGTCGGCATGCGCGTGTCCGCCCAGGGTGGGGACGAAGCGGTTTGTGCCTGGCATGGCATCGCCGCGCAGAGCCAGCACGTTCTTGATGCTGAGGAAGTCGAGGTCTATGAGGAGGTCCTCGATGTCATACTTCGTCTGCCCGCCGCAGATGACGTGGGGCACCACCTCGATGCCGTACTTCTGCTTTATACGGGCACACACACCAGTGGTCCCGGGGCGGCGGCGCACCACGTGCTTCTCAATCAGTCCGTCGGGACGCTCGGTATATTTCATCTCCTCGCGGTGGGAGGTGACGTTGATGAATGCCGGGTCGTAAGGCATCAGTGAGTCGATGGCGTCGAATATGGCGTGTATGCCATCGCCCTTGAGTGGTGGCAGCAACTCAAACGAAAAACGTTTCTTGCCGGATGCCTCTGCATCCTTAATGATATCGGTTACTTTCATTTTTCAAAATAACTTTTTTAAAATGCAATTCCTCCTTGCAAGGCACAGTAAAACGGATTTTTACTCTGCACTTGCTTCGTTCGTCATTTCATACTTAAAATGCAATTCCTCCTTGCAAGGCATAGTAAAACGAGTTTTTACTCTGCACTTGCTTCGTTCGTCATTTTATACGTTAAAATATTTTGTAGGGGTGTTTGCAAATAACAGTCCGCAGATTGACTCGCCGGGGATTATCATATTTGTTTCCGTCAGGGAGAGGAAATCTACTCCGAGCAGTTCGAAGACATCGCGTTTCAGGGCGTGGTCGGGGCATGCTCCATATCCGAATGCCATCCTGATGTGGCTTGTGCCCCATCCGATGCGTTTCTCCAAATATTCCGCAAGGGCTTCCGTCAGACGGTCGCACAGCAGCTTTGCTATCGTGGCACGATATTCGTCGTTGTTGCTGCGATAGTGCTCCTGCAACTCCTGCAGACCTATTCCGGCACTCACTACGAAAGGACAGATGAAATCATGTCCCTCGTCTTTGCGCAGTATGTAGTCGGCAAGACATTTGCTCTCGCCCTCGACGTTCTTGCTGCGCGGCATAGGGAGGATATGTCCGTTTACCACGATTTCGTCGTATGGAGTGCTGTATGCCGGCATTATCTGCGCCTTTGCCATGAGGCGGATGGTATTCTGCACCTCTATCTCGCGAAGCATCTGCTCCGCATCAGCCCTTAACTGTTGCCCGTCGCTCTGTGTGCGGACGTCTCCTTTCAGCCCCCATGCCTGGAAGAACATATTCCAGTTGATGTATCTCCTCACCTTTGATACCGGAACCTCCTCATAGAATGGACGCATTGCCTCTGCTGTCGGTATGGCGACCTCCGTCACCTTTTTTATATGGCGTCTCTGACGTGCCTCGGCGAGGGAGATACTTTGCGGAGCCTCTTCCTTCCGTGCATTATGATATTCTTGTCTCAGGAGTTCCTGCCTTGCCTTTACCTCTGCCATGTACTCCGTATTGTTCTCTCCCAGCAGATGCCTGATGATATTGGCATTCTCGGCAGCAGACGGGGAGTGGATTACGATGCCGTCCTCATATTCCGGTGCCATCTTTACTGCTGTGTGAACATCGCTGGTGGTCGCGCCGCCTACTATCACCGGAATCGTCATTCCCCTGCGGCGCAGTTCCTGCAACACCTTTATCATTTCGTCAAGGGACGGCGTTATGAGACCTGACAGGCAGATAACAGGAGAATGTTCTTGCGCTGCCGTATCAACGATAGTATCTGTCTCTACCATGACTCCAAGGTCGTGAACCTTGAAGCCGTTGCATTGCAACACTACTGCCGATATGTTCTTGCCGATATCATGGACGTCGCCTCTCACGGTAGCGAAGACAATAGGTGCAGCCATATTTTGGGCATTGCCGTCTCCGGTGGTTTCTTCGCTGCCTTCGCTTACCATGTATGGCTCCAACACGGCAACAGCCTTCTTCATAACCCTTGCCGACTTCACCACCTGCGGCAGGAACATCTTGCCTTCGCCAAACAGGCGGCCGACCTCCTCCATTGCCGGCATGAGATAGGTGTCGATTACGGCAAGCGGTGCCGATACCTTCTTTAGAGCTTCCGTCGTTAAGTCCTCGATGTCATCGGTAATACCCTTCAGGAAAGCCCGTGAGATGAGAGAATGTAAGTTACCTTTTTCTTTTGCGGCATCCGAAGCGTTTTCCTTTGAGGCTGTCGATGGGGCTTCGGGCTTATGGCTTTCAGCATACGCCATCAGACGGTCGCCTGCCCCTTCGTCCTTGTTAAGTATCACATCCTCAACGACCTTTAGCAAGTCCTCGGGAATCTCCGAGTATATTGTCGTCATTGCCGGATTCAGGATGCTCATATCCAGCCCCGCCTGCATTGCATGATGCAGAAAGACAGAATGCATTGCCTGCCTTATGACATTATTGCCCCTGAAAGAGAAGGAGAGGTTTGAAATGCCGCCAGACAAATGTACCTCCGGCATCTCCTGATGTATTGTCCTGCATGCCTCGATGAAAGCACGTGCATAATCGTTGTGCTCCGGCATACCTGTCGCCACGGCAAGCACATTGGGGTCGAAGATGATGTCCTGGGTTGGAAATCCGATACCCTTCAATAAGGCGTATGCCCTGCGTGCCACAGAAACTTTCCTCTCATACGAATCAGCCTGTCCCTGCTCGTCGAACAGCATCACGACAGCTGCGGCTCCCATAGAGTGCAGGTGCCGCGCTTTCTTTAAAAATGGTTCTTCACCCTCTTTTAGGGAAATGCTGTTGACGATGCTCTTGCCCTGCACATTCTCCAAGCCTGCCTTTATAATCTCCCACTTGGAGGAGTCAATCATTATCGGCACCCGGGCTATCTCGGGCTCTGCCGCGATGAGGCGCAGGAAGGTCGTCATGGCATCAATGCCGTCTATCATGCCGTCGTCCATGCAGACGTCTATCACCTGTGCGCCATTCTCCACCTGCTGGCGGGCAATGGCAAGAGCAGCCTCGTAGTTCTTGGCGGCTATAAGTTTCTTGAACTTTGCCGAACCGGCGACATTTGTCCTCTCGCCAATATTTATAAAGGTATTATCGAGTTGCAGAGGTTCCAGTCCGCTCAATACGCAATTTGGCGTGTGCTTCTGCTCATATTTCTTGGGGGCATATTGCCTTACGACTTCCTTTAGAGCCTTGATATGGGCGGGCGTCGTGCCGCAGCATCCACCAAAGATATTTATGCGGGAACCGCTTTCCAGTGTCTGTCTTGCATTCTGTGCAAAGGTGTCGGGAGTCTCATCATATTCTCCCATTACGTTTGGAAGTCCTGCATTCGGGTGTACCGAGATATTGTAGGGAACAATCTCATTGAGGCGTTTGATGTATGGCAGCAGCTGCCTTGCGCCAAAGCCGCAGTTCAAACCTATCGAAAACAGAATACTGCTTTGTGTTTCAGGATGGGAGGGTAGGGAAGTGCCGCCGATAGAAGCAACAAAAGCATCTAAGGTTTGTCCGCTCAATGTCCTGCCGGAGTTGTCGCTGAGGGTGACACTGACCATCACGGGCATCACGATACCCTTTTCCTTGCAGACGTCTTCTATTGCCTTCGTGGCACATTTGCAGTTGAGGGTGTCGAATACTGTTTCTACCAGCAACAGGTCTGCTCCGCCATCTATGAGACCGCGTACCTGATTGCAGTAGGTGTCGTGCATCTCCTGAAATGAAACCTCCCTGGAATCGGGCTTGTTGACATCTGTGGACATGGAGAGGGTCTTGCTTGTCGGACCGATGCTTCCGGCTACAAGCACATTGTCTCCCGCTGCCTCGCATGCTATCTCAGCTGCTCGCTTGCTGATGTCATAAACTTTGTCTTCCAGACCATATTCTGCCAGGGAAAAGCGGTTGCAGTTGAAGGAGTTTGTCTCGATGATATCTGCCCCTGCTGCAATATAGTCAAGGTGCATCTGCCTTATAAGTTGCGGATTAGTAAGACAGAGGGCATCATTGCAGCCGCTGCTCCCATGCTGTTGGAGATATGTTCCGGTAGCGCCATCCAGAATGAGCACACGCTCGTTTATTTGTGTTTGTATGTATGATATACTCTTTCTCATTTTTTCTCTTACCTCTTACTTCTTACCTCTCACCTCTTACCTCTCACCTCTCAAACTGATTCTCTACAATTTCTTTCAGGACATCTCCGATATCCAAGCCAGCAGCGCGCACTTGCTGTGGTATGAATGATGTTTGGGTCATGCCCGGTGTGGTGTTTATTTCCAGCATCCTGATTTTTGCCTCTGCAGGGGTATATGGATTCTTTATGATATAGTCGATACGTATGATGCCGTTGGCATGCAGTATGTCGTATATTGCAGATGTTATCTTCGCTACTCGCTCAGCCACTTCCGGAGCCATGCGGGCAGGGGTAATCTCCTGAACCTGTCCGTTGTATTTCGCATCATAGTCAAAGAATTCGTTCTCGCTGACCACCTCTGTAGCCGGGAGCACTACGCTCTTCTGCTTCGTCTTGTATATTCCCTGTGATATTTCCATTCCTTCCAGAAATCCCTCAATCATTACGACATCACTCTGGTTAAAAGACAGCTCCAGTGCCTTTGGCATATCGGCAAATGACTTTACTTTGCTTACGCCAAATGATGAACCGTCGGCAGCTGGCTTCACGAAACAGGGATAACCAACAGTTTCCTTTATGCGCTCGTCTGTAACAGCACCTTCTTCGCCTTTGCGTACCAGAATGCTGTCGGCAACAGAAACACCAAAGCCCTTCAGGTAGTTGTTGAGCACAAACTTGTCAAACGTCAGGGCTTCTACGAGAACACCGCTCGTGCTGTAGGGAATACCGATGAGGTCCAGATAGCCTTGCAACTGACCGTTCTCACCCGGGGTGCCGTGAATGGTGATGTATGCATAGTCAAACGAAACTTTCTTGCCATTCTCTATGAATGTGAAATCATTTTTGTCGATAGGTGCCTGCGTACCATCTGACAGCTTTACATGCCAGTCGCCCTTTTTGATGTCAACAATATAAAGGTTGTAGTCGCCTTCATGGAAAAAGGAGTAGATACCTGCTCCTGAACGTAGAGAAACATCATGCTCCGACGAATCTCCGCCACATATTATTGCTATAGTTCTTTTCATAATTGTGTGCAAAGGTACGATTAAGCGAAGAAAAAACAAAATTTTTTTTTGATTTTCTTGTAATATTTGCAATTTAATGGTATCTTTGCAGATGAATATTTAGGTATTTACATGAAAATATTGATATTTGATAGCGAGGTACAGAATTACCATTTCATCTGTGGCATCTTGGAAGATTATGATGTGCGCTATGAGGTGATAGGTCCGTTTACTATGGTAGAACAATGTAGGGATTACCTGTTGCGACATAAGGATATTGATATCATTATAACGGACGTAATGTTAGGTAACGATATGATTTTCGACATCCTGAGCATTGTCCCCAGTTATGTGCCGATTATATTCATTACTTCGCATGAAGAGTTTGCCTTGCGGGCATTTGAATATTACAGCCTGTCCTATCTTGTAAAGCCTGTCGATGAACCAACCCTTGTCAAAGCTCTGTCGAAAGCTGTCAGATTACGGAAAGTGTCCCCTCTGCTTACTCCTCAAGGCAGTTGGTCGAATAGCGGAGAAGAACATCCGCGCTTGGTAGTGAAGACTTTTAATGGAGAACGTGTAATCCATATATCCACGATAAGATATGTCGTTTCAGAACAGAAGAATACCTATATAAAACTACTTGACGGAAATTCCTATCGTGTAGATAAGACGTTAGACGAGATGGTAGCCCAGTTGAGTGAGGAGAGATTTAAGAAAGTAAATCGTAAATATATAGTACCTTTGGAGCAGGTTTTAGGTACAGAAAGACGGGAAAACGGAAAGATGCGTATTTTGTTGAAAGGCAAAAATTTCCCAGACATTATTGTCAGTCGCACACGCAAAAGAGAAGTGTGCGAATGGTTAAAACTTGAATAACGTTTCGTCTTGCAAAACCGACATTTCGGTATTTTTAATTTGATTTTTTATGTTCTAATTTTCTTATTTTCCTATTTTTGCAACCGCAAATCAGAAAGAAAATGCACAAATGCACATAATGTGCAGAAGTGAGCAATGTAATTGGTTTACGAAAGCAAAATGGAAGAGATAAATAGAATTTTTCATCATCAGATGCCTGCCCAACTGAGGTTCTCAGATGTTGACAGGTTCGGACACGTCAATAATTCGGTATATTTCTCATTATTTGATATGTGTAAGACCCGTTACTTCTTCGACGTAATGGGGAAAGACTTTTTTGAGAAGATGTCCACTGTCGTCGTGCATGTAGATGCTAATTTTATTTCTCCTGTGTATTTTCCTGACGAGATAGTTATCCAGACAGCCATCAGTAAACTTGGTCATAAGAGTTTCACTGTTATCCAGCGCGCTATAAATAACCGTACGAAGGATATAAAATGTGAATGTGAGACAGTAATGGTAATGGTGGATCATGATGCAAAGCAGTCTGTGGAAATTCCTGATGAGTTCAGGAAAAAGGTTGCGGCATTTGAAGAAAATTCAGACATAGCATAAATACAATAATTAACTACTCATAAAAAGATGACAGACTTTAAACAGATTTTCGAAAGCCATTATACGTGGATAGAAGGCTTTATGCGGAATGTTCGTCGTTATACTGAACGAACTGCTATGATAGCGTCTGAAACTGGTAAGAAATGGACCTATAAGGAGTTGAACCAAGATACAAACCGTTTGTGCAACGCTCTGGTTGCTGATGATTTTCAGAAAGGCGATGTCATAATGGTTCAGATGGTCAACCGTCCTGAATTTGCCTTTGCATACGTTGCTGCACAGAAGATGCATGGTGTCTGCTGTCCTGTAAACTATCGTATCAGCACAGGCGAACTGGCGTACAACATCGATGACTCCAAACCTAAAATCCTTATGGTGTGCGAATCAAAGCTGGAAAGCGCCATTGCTGCCGTCAATCAGGCTAAACACAAGCCTAAGAGAATTGTCGTGGCAAGCGATAAGAAAATGGAAGGAGCAACCTGCTATAATGATTATGTGGCAGAAGCAAGCAGCGAAGAGCCTCCTTATATGGGTGAATATAACATATATGACGAGACGACTCGTCTTTATACATCTGGTACTACAGGCAAACCTAAGGGTGTTGCCATGACAAGTATCAATGAGGTCTTGTCTGCCCATGATGTTATGATTCATTTCCCTATGAGCTATAAGGACGTCACCATGAATACCACCCCTTGGTTCCATCGTGGAGGATTGCATTGTGCTGGTCCTTGTCCTACCTTCTATGCCGGTGCCACTCTCGTGATACTTGGAAAGTTCGAAGCGCGTACAGCATTGAAGTTGGTGCAGAAGTATAAGATAACCTTCGTTGTGGGAGTGCCTACAGTTCTTGAAGAACTGGCAGATGTTCAGGAGCGTCAGGGTTATGATATCAGTGCCCTAAAGGGCATCGTAACTATGGGTAGTCCGCTGGAGCGTTCTGCCTGCATCCGTTACCAGAAGGTTCTTACACCTAATATATATAATGGTTATGGTACTACAGAAACGTTCTGGAATACTTTCCTTCGTCCTTTTGACCTGCCTGAGAATGCCGGTACTGCGGGAGCGTCTTGTGTAGATGACGATGTCCGTGTGGTAAAAGTATATGAAGATCGCAGGGCGGAACCAGATGATTTGGTAGCAACAGACGGCTCAGAGGTTGGCGAGGTTATTATCTGCTCACCAGCAAAATCTCCATATGTATATCATAATAAGCCAGAGGAAACAGAGAAGAAGTACTACAGGGGCTTCATTTATACCAATGACCTCGGCACATGGGACGATAATCAGTTTGTAACCATCGTAGGCCGTAAGGACGATATGATAATTTCTTCTGGTGAGAATATCTATCCAACAGAGGTTGAAGCAGTTCTGAATACTCATCCGAAGGTTAAGGACTGTATTGTTACCTCTGTGCCTGATAAGATTCGTGGTCAAATGGTAACAGCTTACATCGTTCGTGATGATAAGTCTCTGACACCAGAGGAACTGGATGCCTTCTGTAAGCAGAGTCCAGATATAGCAAACTTCAAGCGTCCTCGCTACTATCGCTTTACAGAGTTTATACCATTCAATGCTACAGGTAAGAAACTGCACGTAAAGATTAAGGAGATAGCAGAGGCAGACCTTAAGAACGGTTTGCTGTATAGAGTGTAACCCCCTCCCGACCTCCCCAAGGGGAGGAGAAGGTTAATGCATAAGAAATCCGGAAAGATGAACTCTTCCCGGATTTTTTAATTCCTAATTCCTAATTAATAAAGTCCAAACGCTCCGATGAGGAGTACTGTGAGCAGTATAGGCACAATGTATTTCAGCATAATGATATACATTGTCTTTCGTCTGAATGGGTAGCCGTTCATGCGTATCTCTCCAACAAGAAGTCTTGGCTTTACTATCCATCCGAAGAGTATGCAGGTGAGAATAGCCAAGATTGGCATCATCAGGTTGTTGGAGACGTAGTCAAAGATGTCGAGAATCTGTGCCACTGCTCCGTTAGGCAGTTCATATTCGAAGTAGAATACGTTATATCCCAGACATACGATGATACTTGATATGAGTGCTCCGCCTTGCATTATGCAGACGGCCTTTGTCCTGCTCCAATGAAATGCATCCATAACGCTCGATACGCAAGCCTCCAGAATGCTCACAGCACTTGTGGTGGCGGCAAAGAGTACCAGCAGGAAGAATGCAATTCCTATAAAAGGTCCGAAAGCACCGAGAGATTGGAATATCTTTGGTAGGGCAACGAAGATAAGTCCAGGACCAGCTCCCATTCCTTCTGTTCCCATGAAGACATAGACGGCAGGGATAACCATCAAACCTGCAAGGAGGGCTATCGTTGTATCGCATATCTCAATGCGGTCAACAGCCTGTCCCAGATTGACATCTTTCTTCATATATGAGCCATAAGCCACCATGATACCCATAGCAATACTCAGAGAGTAGAACAACTGCGAGCAGGCGTCCATCGTAATCTTAAGGAACTTGGTAAGGGTGATGCCTTCAAAGTTCGGAATGAGGTAAACGGCAGCGCCTTCCAGACCAGTGCGTGTTACTCCGTTGGCGTCTGTATGCTCCATGAAGAGAGAGTAGATACAGATGAATACAACAAGGAACAGCAGCAGTGGCATTACTATTTTCGAGAACTTCTCAATTCCTTTTTCTACTCCGCTATATACTACGAAGAAACACATTGCAGCAAAAAAGAGCATATATCCTATCGGAGCCCATTGCTGCGTGATGAAACCACTGAAAAATCCTTCTTTTACCGCTTCGTCTCCCTGAAAGAGCAGATATTGCATGCAGTATTTCAGCACCCATCCTCCGATGACGCAATAGTAAGGATATATTATTGACGGAATTACAAACGACAGGAAACCTATGAAAGCCCATTTCTTGTTGAAGAACTTGTAGGCAGTCAGCGGACCTTGTTGTGAACGTCTGCCGATTGCCACCTCTGTTATCAGCAAGGTGAAGCCGAAGGTGATGGCAAGAATGATATATACCATCAGGAATACGCCGCCGCCATTACGGGCAGCAAGGTATGGGAAACGCCAAATGTTACCCAGTCCTACAGCACTTCCGGCTGCTGCAAGAACAAATCCGAGTGAACCGCTAAATGAATTTCTGTTTTTCTCGTGTTTTGACATTATGATTATATG
>DJWZ01000125.1 GCA_002449535.1 Prevotellaceae bacterium UBA7017
TCCGTGCTTTGCCTTGCGGATGAGCAGCGAGTTGTTTCTGACCCGTGGTTTGTTGGCAACATAGTCGAAAGCAGCATTACGAAGCATCTGCAACTGCCCGCTGGTCTTACTTCCACTTTCCAAGACCTGTGTGAACTCATCGTCCGGCAGGAACTGAATATTCGCCATTCGGTTGTTTTCGTCACGGGAGACAACCACAGAACCGCTGATAAAAATACTCTTATCCATAGCTGTTCCTCCTACGCGTTAAGTTTAACCAGGTCATTACAAATCACATCTTGGTACAGAGCGCCGTTCACCTCATGAACCGAGAATCGCAACACAGCAACCACAACGTCGCCCTCATAGTAGCGGGTCAAGGCAAGATTGCCAAAGAGAGTAGCGACTATTTCGTCGCCGAATTTCGAACCACCCAACATTTTCAGTCGGATTTCACACTTGGCCAGCTGGCCACCTTCTGCCTTCTGAGAGGCAACGTAGCTTGCATCTGTCTGCGAGACTACGTAATAGATGTCTGTCTTCATCTTTCAAATCTTTTTTAATAAGTAAAAAGATGAGACGCGCGCCTCGATGTTCATCCCCATAAAAGTGCACAAGGAGAAAAAACACCACAACCAGTATTTCTGATTGCAGGTGCAAAAGTAAGGGAAAAAAAATTCCCAACCCAGGAAAAAATCGGGTTGGGAACAGTTATTGGAATATTGGAATTATTGTTGGAATTATTTTTAGGATTTAATACCTAATTTTAGCATCAAGAAGTCTGCTATCACATATTGTTGTTTATAATTTTCATTTATATCTTTAAAAGCGTTCCAAGCAGAGGGTGTGCATTTAGCCATTTGGGGGACATCATTTGAAGCCTTGCTCAAGGATTCATAAGAAAGTTCACGTTTCGCATCATTTATGGAGACTTCAAGTTCTTTTATCTTTGTCTCGAATGCTTTCATCTGCGAAGGGTAATTACAGAATTGGTATAATACTCTATACACAGCCCACCACTGTTTTTTATTCTTGAATATGAACTCATCATTCTCATTCTTAGACTTAAGCAATTCGTCAATTGCTGCCTTTATATCCTTGTCTGATTTCGCGAGTGGCTTTTCCTTACCATTAATTATCTGTATCCCAATGCCACCATTCTCAACGTTGTTCACCTCGTATTCAACATTCTTCTCTATGACAAGGTCACCAGCAACGTTTATACCACTCTTGCCTATTGCCTCAAGAGCTTTTTGTATATCTTCTTGGTTCATATTAATTCAATCCGCTAGAAACGTTAATACCTGTAGCACCAGAAGCTACATTGTTAACTTCATTGGTGACATGTTTATTTGCGATGTAATCACCAGCAATGTTTATTGATGGTTTATATTCTCGTCCTTCTATCCATGCATCAAGTTCTTCTTCTGCATCGCAACGGCCTACTTTGTACAGGATTTGTCTGATAACCTCTGTCTTGCTTTTTTCATGTTTGTATAGATTCATAGTTTCTTTTACAAGTTTTTTTACAAAGGCATCCTCCGTCTTTACAGCCCTTAAATCTGCATTCTCTTTTTCTAACTCTTGAATTCGTTTGTCACGAAGAGCAACCTCGTCATGATATGAAACAAGTTCCCACCAACCATCAGGCTTGCCTGGTGAATGACGGAAATACTTTGGTGTCATCTGCAGACAATTACGTATTGTGGCTTTCTTGTCTTGACTTCCACTAAAGTCACCTATTTCGATAGCCAGCGGATATATGTATTGTAATTCAGCCCTACCTCCTAATAGTTGTAGACTTTTTATAATAGCTTCTTTCTGTGTCATCTTCTATAATTTGAAGTGCAAAGTTAATATTTTTCACCATCACTTCCAAACATCTGATGGCAAACACCATCTGGCTCCATCATTTTTGATGCTATTTAACAATTAATTCCTTAAAATGTTGGTAAATAACTAAAAATAAAGTACCTTTGCAATTGGAATGGCTAAAAGAACACAAGAAGATTATTATAAGGAAAGTAAACGCATCAGAGCTGAGGTTTTACAAGAGGCTGATTTCCTGATAGGTAAACCGATGCGATTTACCATTACAAATGACATCACAATGGATGTGGAGATAACAAAGTCTGATTTGAAGACTATTGTAAGTAAGGCTTCACACGATAATAAATTCAATGCCATTAAGAATGCATTAGCAAAAGACATTCCATCTTTCTTACTCAAAAGTGAATATCTTGGATGGCGTACTATTAAAGATGGCAAACATAGTGAGAGTGCCTACTTTGCCTATTTTGATAGAACAATAGGTGTCAGAACAATATTGGCTATGCGAAAAATGAAAAACGGGGGGCCCTACAAACCATATGCTATTATTGACCAATATGCTTTTGATGTAAATATCGGAGACTTAAAACAAGGAACTCCGCCTTGAGGGCCTTGCTTGCCGGACCAACCGGGGCTATCCTTCTAAGGCGGAGGTGGGAGTGTCTACATCTTGCATTCGCTTGCCGGACCAACCGGGGCTCCTGCCCTATGCGATACACTTTCTTATCTTTCTGCTGCAAAGGTAGAAAGTTTTTTTTAAACTTCCAAATTTTTTTGCTATTTTTTATTTTTCTTCGTTCATTGGAAAATCTTCTGCAGCCATTGGGAATGCTAAATCTTCTTCGATGAAAGATTCATAATGTATGGATACTTTGTCTTTCTTAGTTTCATCAAAATGACCTTTGTTGAGTTGTTGGCGGATGTTTTGAATAAAGTCTTGTGACCTATATGTTATGGCTTCAAAATAAGAGTTATTCTTCATATCGCCAATAAATTCATCCGTTGTTTGCGCATCGGAACTAAGACTCAACATCTTGCTTTTTATCATCGTGATAATAGAAGCGACATTGAATATTAATTTTGTGTCCTCATGAATATATGGTGCTACTAATGTTAGATATTTCTGACCGTTAACAGTATCATCAATATGACGAAAGAGGTTTACCGTTTCATTGTTGACTTGCTGATTCTTGGAACGAATCAAAGTAGCCTCTATAAGCCAATATCTATCTTTATTGAAAATCTCTATGTCTCCGACATTACCCGGTGCATGTGAATACGGAATACCTGCCTCATCACAAATGAAATTTGGTTTATATTCGAAAGTGTCTCCATAGTAGGTATAGACAAAAAGTGTTAGTAGGAACTCAAATTTTACTGGATCTTGTATGAACCAGAATGTATCTTTACCCTTTTTGTCTCCATTTGAAACCTTTATCAATGCCTGTTCTATAGAGTCGGGAGTTAATCCATAAGAACTTATGATGTTCGGTATTTTCTTATTATATTCTGCAGTAGAATGATCTACTTTTTCCCTATGGGAAAGAATCAAAGATTCTAGAGAATCATCAAAAGCCCCCAACTGTTCAAAATATTCGTCTTCATCTTCCTTTGCGGATTCGGAAACAAAAAATTTTCTTGCTTTTAAAGCCTTATATAATGGCATGCGATTTTCATTTGGAGTAAGCATAAGAACTCCAGTATATTCCACAGTGACAAAACCCGTAAGTTGCAACACACGAAACACTGTGTTTCCATAATCTCTAAAAGCAGATTTCTGTTTTGCTGCTTTTGCGTGCTCGACATCTACCTGACTATATTTTCTCTTTACCAAAGCATAAGCCTTATCTGCATCATCGCCGACTTTATTCTTCTCCAGCAGGGATAAGAATTCTTCTACATTTCCATCATCAGAAAATAGGCCCACCATCAACTGATTGTATGACAAACGATGCCCTTTTTTCTTCAATTCTATCATTGCATCTATGATAAACTCAAAGAAATTGAAGTCGTTTAAAACACGCCGATATGGTGATTTCCTCCAAAATCTCATACTTTGTAGAGCAAATGCCTCTGACAAAGTAATTTTACCATTGACAAGAGCTTTGGCAACGGGAGAAAGAAGGAGCTTTTGCTCGTATTGAGCATATATAAATCCAAATTCTGATAAGGTTTTAAGGTATCGTGTAAATGCAGCTTGATAACCTGTAGGATATCCCCATTCATTATTATGGCTGCAATTTTCGACAATCCATTTGCTAACAAGCTTTTTTGTAAGAATTTCATCACTTAAAGCATCTGCTGTTACAACTTCGTCAAGATACAACTGAGAATACACATCAAGTACTCCTTTATCATCCAAAACGACCCCTTCAAACTTGGCAAAGGTTTTTAGAATACCTTCGTAACGCTCAGGATTCCGTACTGCTACCTCAAGAGACATCTGTTTGAATAATCTTTTTCCGTGTCTTACGTTGTTTGCCATAGGATTTAATAATTGGTTATCAGCACCTCGCTAAACTTCTTGATGCTGTTGTCATTAAAACTTATATAGTTGCTTTTTATCGAGTGACTATGATATTGTTTAGACCATTCTAAGAATATATTATTTATACGACCACGGTAATGAGTGACATTAGATATGGCAAAGCAGACACCTCTTGCATTCAATTCATCAAGCAATGCCAACAACTCTCTTTCCGTATCATCATTCCACAACTTATTGTATTCACTGAATGTAATTAGGTATGGGGGATCAAGATACACAAGGTCATCTTTTTCATAATCAATACCTCCAAGGAATTGTTTATAATCTTCATTAAACCATTTTGTTTGTTTCTGTGAAAGCAATAGGAAATAATCAGATAATGCATTTTGTACATTTTGATTAAAATCGACGTTTCCTACAGGAAGATTAAATTGGCCTTTACCATTGAATCGGAGCATATGATTGAATCCATAGATTAAAAGCAGATATAGTTTCATCATATTTTGCTGACCTTTGGCAATAAAATCTGCTTTCATCTGCAAATAGCCTGCTTTATTATATCTTGCATAATAGGTCTTGGGATAGGCCTTTTTCATTGCTTGTGGAACAACATCACTACGTAATGATAACGAAAGTTTATATGAGTCAATGATATTATAGATTTCTTCCAAAAACTCTTGCTCTTTGCCTATATAACTCTGCAACATCTGATGTAGGTTTATAACATAGCTATTGATATCGTTGAGAAGATAACTATTAGCTTCAACATTCATCATCACAGAGCCTCCACCGACAAAGGGTTCTATAAACCTGTTTATCGTTTGAGGAAAATGAGTGCGTATTTCACGTATCAATTTATATTTATCACCCACGTAGAATAGAGGCGAACGAGCTATTCCGTTTTTCATTGTCGACTTCGGTTATGAAAAGATATTCTCTATGGTCATCAAACTCTGTCTTTCCTGAGTTGAAGGCTTTGAACTCATGATTAAACACCTTTGTGGTACCACACTTCTGAAGTACATTTTCCAACTGTTCCAGCCTTATCTTATTTTCTGATGAACTGCTTTTCGAGTTGTAAGTATTGTTGTATGAAACCACCAAATAGCGTGTATCTATATGTGACACAAGGTCGGTAAAGGCGTTGAGGGCAGACGTGCGGCAATAGTCGCTCATGTTTTCCTCCTTGGGCTTTAAGGCCGTCCCGAACAACTTGGGCTTCTTCCACTGAACAAGGTTTTCATAAACATGATAGAAACGACTATATTGGCGCGAGTTATAAGGTGGATCGAGATAAGTGACATCAACATGTATATTGCGTGCTAACTTATTAGAATCCTCTTGATGTATCTCCACACCTTCATAAGAACCAACATCTATCATGCGCATTTTGAAATCATGCTGTGCCGGAGTCTTATGGTGGTACGCATCAAAGTGTCCCATTGTGTTGGCATGTCGATCTATGCTATAGATGAGAGAGGCAAGCAAGACAGCATATTCCTTATCTGTCAGCTCGCTCCGCATCCTTTGCAACTTGCCTCTGATATAGCCAACTAACTTCGCTGTGTCATGATAAAAGTATTTCCCACCAAAATTCTTTGAGAAATAGTTTTCACCTATCTTTTTAGGATTAACTGAATTAAAATCCTCTATGATATTCTCAACCTTCTTTTCATTCCATTCATCTGGTGAAAAGAAGGCACGATACATAATGTTGTTGGAGTAAAGAAAATCATTTACTACAACATGATCATATTTCTTTAGGGCCCTATTTGCAACGACCCCAGTACCCGAGAAAATATCACAGAAAGAGTGAACATCATGGGTATTATGGTCTATAAGGTCAAAAATCCAATCTATCAGTTTTGTCTTACAACCAATATAGCGTCGGCTCTCTAATGAGAACCGCCGTTCTGCGATGCTATTGTCCATAAACGCCAATATTTGTTTATGGCTTTCGCATGGCTTATCGACATTTAATTACAGATTTACCAACAACCCCACATAAAGACACAGAAAAAGCGCAGACTCGTGCTTAATCCGTATCTGGAGGTCGTAGGAATAACCTGTATAATGGAGATAAGCTAAAGCCCACGCTATAGCGCGAGCAAAAAGCCGTATCGTTACCATTATACTGTATCTAATGAATTTCCTACGTTCCCAGATACCATCGATAACCAGCTATTGCCGTTATTTTTTCCTTAAAATTTGCGAGTAATGTACGCTTACACACTCTTCAACACACAATCGTAATCGTGTGATGCGGTTGCAAATTTACAACTTTTTCCCAATATCACAAAAAAATCATGCAATTATTATACATTTTTGATGAAAACGGGCTTTGCGCAAATAACTACTTTTTCTGCAAAAAGATAATTTTATTCAACCCTAACGATAATCTCTAACCGCTAACCTCTAACCATTTTTTCTGCTAAAATAATCCTTCTAAAACTTGCATATCTCGCATTTTTTTTGTACCTTTGCAAATAGATGAGAGACAGTGGTCTCAAGGCATACAAACAAGTTTGTCTGCAATCTCTTGACAGAGATTTTCTATTTGCGATGGTTGCTCACGCTCGATAATCAGAAAGTGAACTTTCATTATCCTCGCTTAATCGCAACATTGTACCTTATTTATTAACCATTAAAAACACACACAAGCTATGAAAAAGAATTGGAAAACCGTACTTCATGTAATCAGTTACATCATTGCCGCCATTCTGGGCGCAGCTGGTGGAGCAACGGCGATGTAAGAGGGCCTTACGTACTATGGAAAACACACGCTTTAAAATCTCTCAGTATGCCTGTGCGGTGCTGCTTATCGTGAGCAGTATCGCACTGGTGGCATATCAGGTGGTAGAGATAGACGATGTGGCATCAGGACTGCTATACTATGTGGCACAGTCGTTCCTGCTGGCTGGTTCTATCTTCGGCCTTGACCAATACATCAGAAACTTAAAGAGTTAAGAGTTAAGAGTTAGGAGTTAAGAATTAAGAATTAAGAATTAAATATGAATGACATAAAACTTTCAGCCCATTTTAAGTTGAGCGAATTTCTCAATACTGGAAAATACCCACAGAACATTCCCTCTATGCAGGACGTTGTGAATATGACCTTCGGCTGTCACTTACTGCTGGAACCGGCACGTAACGAGGTCGGGCCCATTATCATCAATTCGGGCTTCAGAAGTAACGAGGTAAACAAGATGGTAGGCGGCGTCTGCAACTCACAACACCTGAGAGGTCAGGCTGCCGACATACGTCCTCGCGACACGAAGCAGTTCCAGCATCTGGTGGATTGTCTTAGGAACAATCCCTATACCGACCAGCTGCTCACAGGAAACGGCTGGCTCCACATTTCATGGAACCCGTTCGGGAAACCCAGACATTATGTAAGGATTGGCTATTACAAGTAATCTACACAACAAAAAAAAATCCGGAAGAAAACCTTCCGGATTACTTTTTATTTAGCTTTTGCTCCCCCGCTGCGAGGGAAGACTTTCTAACGTTTGGTTTTGCTCCGACTCCGCCGGCTCACCAAGACAGCTCGCCGTTTTGGAAATATACTATCGAGATGCGATAATGGAAGTCGTCTCCCTTGGCGGGGTATAGCTGTCCGTCGCGACCGTCAAGATATTGCAGTTTCTTCAGGATACCCATCTGGCGCTTTATGTCCTTTACCCAAAATGTCGAATTCACATTCATGCGCATCCCCGCCTGCTCAAACTGCTGCACGAGGCTCTCGTTGCCACGGACGATGCCGAGCACCTCTTTCAATTCCTCTGCCGACGGCAACGGATAGCTGGAATAGCGTGCGCCATAGAACAGTATCTCGACGTCGTCATCCCAAAATGGCTGACCCTTTATTATCCTGCCTTCGCCGCCATAAGCCTTGCCCAAGACCTTTACCAGGATGCCGCGACGCCCGCTGCCAGCCTCGCGAACGCACATATAGCGCGATTCGACAATCTGTTCGTAAGCGACACTGTTACCAGATTTCAGCGTCCTCCTCTCCTTTGGCAGATTGACGACCTCGCCTGCTTTCCAATTCTGTGTGTTTGTCGTGTTGTCTGACATTTTTTATTATATTGTATCGTTGTTTATTTTACCTCAAAGGACGCGCCTCCAAACCCCGCGCATGTCCTTGTTTTTTTTCTCTCCCCTATATTAGTCATCGGCTGCAAAGATAAACAAAAATCTTGAATCAACCAAACAGATGTAGAAAATTTTTCTATATTTGGTGCCGTTTCCGCTATGGCAAAAGATTTTTGTTCTGTAAGATTATGGCTGACAGCGTATTTTTCCGTATTACGGCAGAAATTTGGTGGGAAAAGCCAAAGTTCGTAATTTTGCACCCGAAATCAGACAACTTCAAAAACATTCAGACAACAATGGCAGTACACCACCATCATCATGACCTCAACGAGCAGTTTGAAGAGGCATTCTCAGGCAAGCGCAGCGACGAGGAGATAATCGCCCATCAGCAGTCGCACGCCCACCATCATCACGATGCCGCGCACCCTCATGTGCACGGTGACACGAAGGATTACATGTCGGCAGTGAACGAATATCGCAAGACATTCCCCGACAAGCAGCAGCAGATAGAGCAGACGCCCGACCCTGCCGTGAGGGAGATGCTGCTGCACCTGCAGGAAGTGGGCATCGAGACGGTGTTCGACCGTTTTGACAGCCAGCAGCCGCAGTGTAACTTTGGCATTGCGGGCACCTGTTGCAAGAACTGCTTCATGGGGCCGTGCCGTATTACGAAGAAAGCCCCGCGAGGTGTGTGCGGCGCCGATGCCGACCTTATTGCCGCCCGCAACCTGCTGAGACATCTGGCAGCAGGAACGGCAAGCCACGGAGCACGAGGCAGGGCAAGTATGCTTGCGCTGAAATATGCCGCAGAGGGCAAGGCACCCATAGACATCGAGGGGGAGAAGAAGATACTTGCAGAGGCGAAGACATACGGTCTGGACACCGAGGGAAAGGACGTCAGAGGGCTGGCTGGCGAAATAGCCGACATATTGCTGGAGGACCTCAGCAGGACGGTGCCCGGAAAGCATAAGACCATATATACCCACGCACCAAGAGAGAGAATAGAGACATGGGAGAAGGCTGGCATCATACCCATATCGCCCTACCACGAGGTATTTGAAAGCCTGCACCGCACCACCACCGGCACCGACGGCGACTGGCGCAACGTAATGCAGCAGTTCCTGCGCACGGGGGTGAGCTTTGCGTGGACATCATGCTTGGGCAGCGGAATAGCGATGGACTGCCTCTACGGACTGCCCCACCGCTCTACGTCAAAGGTAAATCTGGGAGCACTGAAGAAGGGATGGGTGAACATTGCCGTACACGGACACTCGCCGCTCCTGATACGCGAGATTGTGAAGATAGGACAGAGCGAGGAATGGCAAGGCAAGGCACGCGAGGCTGGCGCCGGGGGCATACAGTTCTACGGGATATGCTGCTCGGGACTTAGCGCGATGTACCGCTATGGCGGAGTGATACCGCTGAGCAACGCCGTGGGGTCGGAACTGGTATTAGGCACAGGAGCGTTGGACCTCTGGGTGGCTGACGTGCAGGACGTCTTCCCAACGATAATGGACGTGGCACGCTGTTTCCGAACGGTGGTAGTGACCACCAGCGACTCGGCACGACTGCCTGGCGCAGAGCACTATGGCTTTGACCACGAACACTCAAACATTGCCGACATCAAGAACCTGGCACGGCGCATAGTAGAGAGAGCCATAGAGGCATACAAGGACCGTCGCGACGTGCCGGTGAAGATACCGCAGTATGAGGTGGAGGCTGAGATGGGATTCTCCGTAGAATGGGCTGCGAGCCACTTTGAGAGAGGGCTGCGCGACATTGCCGACGCTCTGAGGGAGGGCAAGATACGAGGCATCGTGAACCTTGTAGGATGCAACAACCCACGGCTCATATACGAGAAACACATCGTGGAGGCTGCGGAGATATTGCTGAAGAACGACATACTGATACTGACCAACGGATGCGCATCGTTTGCACTGCTGAAGTTAGGCTTCTGTTCAAGCAAGGCACTGGCTATAACGGGCGACAGCCTGAGACGCTTCTGCGAGGAGCACGGAAACATTCCGCCTGTATGGCATCTGGGCGAGTGCTTGGACAACGCCAGGGCAAGCGGCTTCTTCAATGGCATCAGCGGAGCACTGGGCACACCGATAAAAGAACTGCCATACGCCTTTATGTCGCCGGAATGGAGCAACGAGAAAGGCATCTGCGCGGCACTGGCTTTCAGGCTCCTGGGCATGAACTCTTACCACAGCGTATATGCACCGACGCAGGGAGCACCCAACGTGCACGAATTCATGGCACACGGTACGAAACCCATACTGGGCAGCGAGATGATAGTGAACGTGGACACCAAGGAACTGGCACAACAACTGGTAGATGACATGAACGAAAAAAGGCGGCTGCTTGGATGGGAAAACCATTGAACATTGAACCATTAATAAATAAAGGAAGGAGATAAGACTATGAGGACAAGACTGTATATAATTGCTGCACTGACGGCACTGCTACTGACGGCTTGTGGCAGGAAGGGAAATGAAGACGTGGTAAAGATAGCCTATCTGCCCATAACCCACGCTCTGCCATTAGCGGGGCTGGAGAAGGCTGACGGCGTAAAGGTAGAACTGGTGAAGTATGGCTCATGGCCAGAACTGCTGGACGCGCTGAACACTGGACGCGTAGATGGCGCATCGGTGCTGATAGAACTTGCCATGAAGGCAAAAGCGCAGGGCATAGGGCTGACAGCGGTGGCATTGGGACATACCGACGGCAACGTGATTGTTGTCACACAAGAGACAAACAGCGCCAAAGACCTGAAGGGCAAGACTTTTGCCATTCCGCACAGGGCATCGTCGCACCACATACTGCTGCAGGAAGCACTGGCAAAGGACGGGCTGACCATAGACGACGTGAACGTGGTGGAGATGGCTCCGCCTGAGATGCCTTCCGCACTTGCCAACAAGCAGATAGCAGGATACTGCGTCGCCGAGCCGTTTGGAGCTGCCGGGGTTTTGGCAAGCAAAGGCAAGGTGCTGTATCGCAGCGACGAACTGTGGCACGAGAGCATCTGCTGCGGACTGGTGGTGAACAACAAGGCTTACAAGGAAAAGAAAGCACTGATAGACAAGGTCATTTCTGCCTATGAGAAACAGGGCAAGGAACTGGAGGACAAGGAGGTGGCGCTGGAGAGGGCAAAGACTCTGCTGACACAGCCGGAGGAAGTCCTGCAGAAGTCGCTGCAATGGATAAGCTATGCCGACCTGAAGATTAAGAAGGAGGCTTATTCCGACTTGGCTGAAAAGGTGAAGAAATACGGAATCATAGACAATCCGCCATCTTACGAAGACTTTGTGAAATGAAGACGGTAATATACACGATAGCATCATTTGCCCTGACGCTTGCCGTATGGCAGCTGGCAGTGCTGGCAGGCAACTATGACGATGCGCTGTTTCCTGCGCCGAAGGATGTGGCAGAGGCGTTCAGCGAGATTGTTGCCAACGGCACTCTATACGACGGCATCGTGACCAGCATGTGTCGCTTTGTCATAGGTTACCTGATATCGGTAGTGGCGGGGATTGCATTGGGACTGCTGATAGGCAACGTAAGCATACTCTTCAGGCTTACGAACCCTGTGGTGCAGATGGTCAGACCCATAGCACCCGTGGCATGGATGCCGTTCATAGTGTTGCTCATTGGCATAGGCGATGCACCCGCCATCGTGATAATATTCCTGGCGGGATTCTTCCCCGTATTGCTGACAACGGCAAGAGGGGTACACAGCGTGGACGTGACATACCTGAAGGTGGCAAGCAACTATGGCATCTCACGGCTGAAGACGGTATTCGGAATAATATTGCCGGAGGTCTTTCCGCAGATAGCTAACGCGCTGCACATAGCATTGGGCTCGGCATGGATATTCCTCGTTTCGGGAGAAATGGTGGGAACGCAGTCGGGACTGGGATACATGATTATAGACGCAAGGAACAACCTCAGACCCGACATATTGCTTGCCACAATGATAGTGATAGGAGGAATAGGCTTCCTGCTCGACTTCCTCATCGGTAAATTTGAAAAGAAGGTTTTGACACATTATGGCGTACATTGAGGTAAGAAACGTAAGCAAGGACTTCACACGGCGAAACGCTGACGGCAGCGAGAGCACAATACACGTGCTCGACGACATCAGCTTCGAGGTATCGAAAGGCGAGTTCATCTGCCTGCTGGGATTTTCGGGATGCGGCAAGTCAACGCTGCTCAACAT
>DJWZ01000136.1 GCA_002449535.1 Prevotellaceae bacterium UBA7017
TATTATAGCCCTAAAGGTTTAAATATCAGCTGTTTGGTGATTTCGGATGTATACTTTCCGGTATTTCTTTTGCTGTTCATGAAAAATAAAAATATTCGCTAATTAGGCTATTAAGCTTATCAACGTGCACGTACACAAAGACGTGAGTTGATTTTTTTATGATATTTTCTTGCACGAATAAAAAATATTCCTTTTCTTTGCAATCGCCAACATTATTCATTAAATATTGCATGTACCAAAAATGAACAATATTTGTCAAATAGCTTAAATATATATATCATCATGAAAAAAATTATTACATTACTTTTTCCGACTCTATTGAGCCTTGTTCCTATTTTAGCGTCAGCTCATGATATAGAAGTCAAAAATGCAGAAGGTCAAACAATCTATTATAACTATGCTGCAAACGGTAACGACGAACTGTCTGTAACATATCGTGGTACCGAATATTACGCTTATGACGATGAATATACAGAAAATGTTATTATTCCTAGTGAAGTTACTTATAATAATAAGACACTAAAGGTAACGAGTATTGGATATGCTGCTTTCTATAATTGCTCAAAGGTAACTTCAATTACCATTCCTAACAGTGTTACAAGAATTATTCAGTCTGCTTTCAATGGCTGTTCTAACCTTACTTCTATTACAATTCCAAGCGGTCTTACACGGCTCGGAGATTACGCTTTCAGATACTGTTCAAGCCTTACATCCATCACAATTCCAAACGGTGTGACGAGTATAGGGAAGAGTGTTTTTGAGGGTTGTTCTGGTCTTAACTCTATCACAATTCGAAGTAATGTGACGAGTATTGGAGAAAATGCATTCCAGAATTGCTCAGGCCTTACTTCTATCACTATTCCAAGCAATGTGACGAGTATTGGAGAAAATGCATTCCAGAATTGCTCAAGCCTTACTTCAATCACTATTCCAAGCAATGTGACGAGTATTGGAAAGAATGCGTTCTTTGGTTGCTCAAAATTGACAAAAGTTACGCTTAACAGTAATAGTATTGTTTCAAAAACAAATTATGAAACAAATTTATCTCACATTTTTAGTACATCTGTGAAAGAAATTATTATGGGAAGTAGTGTGAGAAGAATAGGAGATTATGCATTCCTTGGCTTCTCTAGAATTACCTCCGTTACAATTCCATACGGCGTGACAAGTATTGGAAATAGTGCGTTCTCTAGTTGCTCAGGACTAATATCTATCACTATTCCTAATAACGTAATATCAATTGGAAGTCGCGCGTTCTCAAGCTGCTCTAGCCTAACATCGATTACCATCCCCAACAAAGTAAAATCAATTGGAAGCAATGCTTTCTATGGCTGCACAGGTGAACTCACCATTAATTGCAAAATACCTTCATCATCGAGCAATTACGATGGTGTGTTCTATGGTTCAAATTTCAGTTCTATCAAGATATCTGAAGGAGTTGATTCTATTGGAAACTATGCTTTTTATAATTGTTCCAATCTTTCTTCTGTAGAAATTTCTAACAGTGTTATATCAATTGGAAGTAATGCTTTCTATGGCTGTACTGGAATTACATCATTGACAATTCCCAACAGCGTGACATCGATAGGCAACAGTGCTTTCTATAACTGCTCCGGCCTGACATCAGTAACAATCGGCAACAGCGTGACATCAATAGGAAACAGTGCTTTCTCTGGTTGCTCCGGCCTGACATCTGTGACCATCCCTAACAGCGTAACATCAATAGGAAATTCTGCTTTCTCTGGATGCACGGGCTTAGAAAGTATATATATTCCCAAGGGAACATGCAGTCAATATAAGTATTTAGGTGGCAGCAGCAAAGTTTGTATGTATGAGATGGATGGAGATCAGGTTTGGTCAGAGGTGCATTTCGGTGTTCCAACTTCTTTTACCACATACTATGATTATGATGGCGATGGTGTGATGGAATATTTGTCACGTGAAATTAAAAGAGTAGATGGTAAGTACAATGAAAAAATAGGGCTGTTTGACAGGTCGGGAAACCTAAAACACTGTATGTTTGAATTTGAAAGTTCAAGTTCATATTCTCATGAACTGCCTAATGTTACCCCCATTAATGGAGAGGGAACTTTGTTGTCTTATAGTTATTACGACAGAGGTGGCATATACGATATTAATGGTTATGAGAATAACGAAAAATACAGTTTGCTTGTTGACATAGACAATGATGGCAGAAAAGATCTTGTTGATTATGTTTCATTCACAGGCAAACCATTCAATATTTATTACCAACAACCTGATGGTACTTTTAAGGCAACAGAGCAAGTCGTGTCTTTAGATGCGGAAGCCATAGCGAAGGAGGCGAGTAAAAAGGGCGCCGGCGGAGTTGTAAGTTTTGCTGTTGGTATGATGATTGGAGGTAGCTCCTCTAATCCTGAACGTTTGACAAGCCTTGACATGAATGATGATGGTATTCAGGATATGATGGGTGTTGATAAAGGAGGGGTGCTGTATAGTTATGCCGACAACAAGTTCTTCGCAAATTCCAAGAAAGGTGTACTTTACCCTTGCGATTTGAATGGTGACAGCGAACTCGATTATATTTGTTATGATGGCAATGCTATCCTTTTAATGACGCGGTCAACAAACAATACATATGATGAAAAAGCTTTGTTTAACAATAAAAACGTTAAGCAGATTATATATAAGGATTTCGACCATGACGGAGACATCGACATCTTAGCATATATAAATGATGCATCATATGAAACAAGTACAAGTGGAACTACGTATTTTGTGTTTTTCCGAAATGATGGCGATTTGTCGTTTAAGCGAAGGGAACGTAACTTTGCGCTAAATCTTGGATTGCTTGATGTTAAGGATGTGGATGCTGATGGTCTGTATGAAATGATGGTGACAGACTATACCAACAAGGTAAAGAAACTGTTACGGATTTCAGAAGACTTGACAGTTGCCGAAAGCGATTTTGATTTTTCTGATGAATATGAATATGGAGGAGCTATAGCTGTTGGTGACTTTGATAACGATGGAAGGATTGATTACAGATATAGCTTTGGTTCCAATTCTGTCAAATATGGTATATTCTCACAGGATGCAATCAATAAGACTCCTGAAAAGATGGACGCTCCCAAGGCGGTGCTAAAGGCAGAAAACGGGCGTTTGCTTATTACATGGAAACAAGGAAAGGATGCAGAAACATCTCCGTGCGACCTGACCTATGAATTGCGCATAGGAACTCAACCTGCAAGCGGCGATGTACTGTTTGGCACTTCGTTGGCAGACGGAAGCCGCAGAACTCTGGAAGGTGGAAACATGGGACTCCAACTCAAGACATTATTCAACGCAAACAGTTTGAAGCCCGGCAAATATTACATATCGGTACAAGCCGTTGATGCCGGCGGAAGGGGTGGCGCATGGTCTGACGACTTCGTGTATGAGCACCAGCTTGCGGTTCCTGTTATCGTTTCCAATTATACGAACCAGATGACTGCTGCCGATACACTGTGCCTAAACGTGAAAACTCCAATAAATGGTGCTGAATACAAGTGGACTGTAAGCGAAGGCAGACAGATAGAGAATGATGGTAACAATGCAAAATACGTATTTGAGCATGACGGCAAACATACCGTCAACCTTGCTATGATATATGATGGCAAGACGTTAAATGCGGAGCCTTTGATGCTAAAGGTAGAGCCTGCCAAATATGGGAGTTCTTCAAGAACCCTGGGCTATGTAGACATCAACCAAGACGGCTATCCTGAATATTTTGGATATGCAAATGATGGAGAGGGCAATATAGAGAAAGTGTTGTTGAGCTATGTGACAGATATACCGAGTGGTACTGGAGATTTTCTTGACTATAACCTTGATGGCTATCCAGATTTTGTAATAAGCAACAGAGTCTATGTAAATATGGGGGAGCAGGATAATGACTTCGACTTTTTTACAGAAACTTTTAAAGCATACAAAGATAACACTACCTATACAGGTTTCCCACTAGGTGGATATGCATTTGATGCCAACAATGACGGATATATGGACAAATACGACCCTTCCAATTCGTATTATAACAACGGCTCATATACATATTGGATTTCTTATTCCAAAATATTAACAGAAAATTTCGGAGCATGGGATCATAACCAGCTTATGTATGATGTGAACCGTGATGGTGTGATGGATTGGGTTGTTTATGGAAAGAAAAAAGACAGTAGCGAAAGGAATTTCTATGTTATGTACAAAGACCAGACTGCTGACATGAACTATACGGAACCACAGCTTCTATTTAAACCAAATGAATCAATGTCCGATTGGATGGTAGAGGATGTGAACAATGATGGATATGTGGACTTGATAGGAGTGTCTTCCGGAAAACTTATTATAATCAAAGGGTCTGAAACAAAGCCATGTACAGAAACTGTCACATGCGAATTACCCGTACCAATAAATTCTATACGAACATCTGGAACATATGATTTCAACAATGACGGTTATTTGGATATAGTATATTATGATGAAAAATATAAAAAATATCTTGTTGAATTTGGTGCAGATTTCAAGACCGACATTATAGAGATGACCAGTGACTACTACTCTCATGGAAAATTCATGGTGCAGAAAAACGGTGGATATCCAGACGGTTATTTAAGCAACATCAAGAACCTTCCGCCATCAGCCCCAGCTACCGTTGCCGCAAAGCAGACGAAGGACGGAATGCTGATAACGTGGAGCGACGCGCAGGATGACCATACACCTGCAATGCAGATGCGGTACAACATCAGCGTAAAGCGTAAAGGCAAGAAGGGGGACAACAGTTTTGTCATCTCCCCGATGAATGGTCTGAAGGATAAGGCTACCATTTGTGGCACTGTGATATACAAGAAGTCAACACAGATGCTGGTACCAGCATCTGTATTGACGGCAGGCGACACCTACGAGATACAGGTACAGGCTTTAGACTTGTGGAACCAGCATTCACCCATGACCAAGGCGATAGAATTCACAATGAACAATAATGTGTATATTGATGTGGCAGAGAAGGTGGCTGTAGGAAAGGAAACGGAAGTAAGGTTAATGGGTGCCCAGTCCGACACATACAGCCTGGCTGCAGGAACTGACGCAACTATAGTCAGCAACAACGGCAACGGAGAATTTACCGTCAGGTGGTCAAGTGAAGGAGTAAAGGAACTTGTTCTTACAGCAGGTACTAAGACAATAAAGTCAACTGTTACAGTCGTAAAGCCTGTTGACTTGACATTTAGCGTATTGGAACAGGTATTTGCAAATTCTCCATTGACTATCACTGTCAATGATGAGATGGCAGCAGAGCCGAAAGACGTAGGCATGCGTGTCGTAGGCAATAGTAAGATAAAGGTAGAGTATTTAGCAGGCAGCAAAACTGCAACAGTAACATTCCCTTCCACTGGAACTTACGAACTTGAAGCCTACAGCACGGATGACATAAGAGGAAACAGTTATAAGCAAACAGTAAACGTGACAGCAAGCATGCCAAAACCTGCCATTGAACAGGTAGGTGTAGATGCTGGAACCGGATATTATGCAATCAACTGGAATGCCGGAACATTACCATCCGGCATCAGCAAGGCAGTAATCAGCAAGGAGAGTACGACCACAGGGGTATTCTCTGCAATAGATACTGTTGACGTGAAGGAAGGACAATTCATAGACAAATCATCCAATCCTGTAGTCCAGACATCACGTTACACAATTCAACTGATAGCCGACAACGGGCAGATAAGTGAAAGCAGTTTGCCTCACAAACCTCTTCACGTAATGCTTATGAAGGCAACCAGCGGATATAATCTGATATGGAATTACTATGAGGGCATAAGCGTACAGGGGTATGATATTCTAAGGGGAACTTCTCCTGACAACATGAAACCTATTGCCCAAGTAGCAGGAAGCATAAACAATTATACAGACATTACGGCACCAAGTGGCACCAATTACTATGCAGTAACCATCCAGAATGGAACTTCTCAGAGCGTGCGCAGTGCATCCCGTGGAATTACTGACATTTCAGGTGAAACGATAAGCAGTAATGTTATTTCAACAGAGAGTGCGATTGAAGGTGTAACTGCAGAAAATATAGAAATAATTACGTTGGATAATGATAAAACTTTGAATGATGAACATAAAGATTTGCAACTTTATACCTTGATTTTACCTACATACTCCACGGTTTCTACCGTTATGTGGGAAATAACAGAGGGAAACAGCCTTGCATCTATTGACAACAAAGGCATTCTGCATGGCAAAGGCGGAGAAGGAAACGTTACTGTTCAGGCAAGAACAATAGATGGTTCTGACCTTAGTGCAGAAATCACTGTTCCAGTATCTATACAGAAAATCGTCCTTCGCGGTGATGCGAATGGTGACGGGGAGATTGGCATGCCGGATGTGATGTTCATAGTAAACTACATACTGGGCACTCCTGACGCTTCGTTCAATGCGGAGGCTGCCGATGCGAACCTTGACGGCGAGGTAGGTATGCCGGACGTGATGTATATCGTGAACTATATACTGAACGGAAAGTTCCCGGAGGAATAGCCCCCTCCCGACCTCCCCCAGTTAGGGGAGGAGGAACATGACTTGAAAATCATAAAAGCATAGTTCCCCATCTTTGCTTCTTGCGAGGCAAGGTAGGTGAATAGGAACAAAGGAACTTAATGCATCACTATATATGCGGCAGGGACTATGCTTTTTCCAAGAAAGAAACAGTGTAAAACATCTTCAAAAGAGGTGACAAACATGAATACTCATATCATCTGACACATGAATACTCATGTCATTTTCTGATAACATCAAAGATGTCCGAAAAATTAAAGAAAAATCCCTTGGCTAATTAAAAATAATTATGTACTTTTGCACGCGGAATTTCGGAAGATGTCATACGCATTTTCTGATAAAGCAAATGAGAGACCTATTCTAAGTAATAACTAAACATTCGTAAGTAGTAACAAAAACAAAAAGATTATGAACGTACTTATTTTACAGGGTTCGCCACGTGCGAAGGGAAATACAGCCTGGATGGCTGAGGAGTTTAAGAATGCCGCTGAAGCAGCTGGTCATCAGGTGACTGTCATGAATGTTGCGAAAAAGAAAATCGCAGGTTGTCTGGCATGTGAATATTGTCATAATAAGGGTAACGGCGAATGTATCCAGAAGGATGATATGCAGGAACTGTATCCGCTGATGGCAGAGGCGGAGATGCTGGTACTGGCTGCACCTATCTATTACTTTACCCTTGATGCTCAGATACAGGCACCGATACAGCGTATGTACTGCGTAAACAAACCTGCGAAAGTAAAGAAGATGGCAATGATGGTGTCTTCGTATTCTCCTAATGTATATGATGGTGCCACTGCGGAGTTCCGCGACATCTGCAACTACTGGGAGGTAGAGAACCTTGGCGTCATAACTGCGAAAATTGACGAGCAGAAAACTGACGAGACAAAGGCAAAGATTGTTGACCTTGTGAGCAAGGTTTAAGGTCAAAAGACAATGGTCAATGTTATTGGCTGTATATCTGAGGGCTTAAAGTCCGTGATTTAATGTTTCTTGGCGTTAAAAGATATTAAAAATAAGGTGGAATTGTAATGTTTGCTTTGCATTTCTACCTTTTTTGTATATCTTTGCACACTGCATGGATGGATTCTATCGTACACACCGCTACTTAGTAGAGCATTGTAATGCTCCCGTTCGTCGAGGATTGATGGACGAGATAGATTGGAGCGCCCGTATGATTGGCATCAAGGGAACAAGGGGCGTCGGAAAGACTACCTTCTTGCTGCAATACATAAAAGAACGCTTCCAGCCTAACGACAGAAGATGCTTATACATCAATATGAATAACTTCTACTTTCAGGGTAGGGGTATTGCTGACTTTGCTGGTGAGTTTTACCGCCAAGGGGGTAGGGTGCTGCTGATAGACCAGGTGTACAAACAGCAAGAGTGGAGCAGGGAACTGAGAACGTGTTACGACATGTACTCGAAGCTGAAGATAATATTCTCAGGGTCGAGCGTGATGCGACTAAAACAGGAAAATCCAGAGCTCTGTGACATTACAAAGAGCTATAACCTCAGGGGCTTCTCATTCAGGGAATACCTGAACCTATGTACTGGGGAGAGATTCCGCAGCATGTCGCTGGGGGAGATATTGAGCGACAGAGAGAAACTGATAGAGGAGATAACGTCGAAGGTGAATCCTCTGGATTACATTAATGACTACATAGAACACGGCTTCTATCCGCTGTTCCGTGAACAGTCAGACTTTGCTGAGAATCTGCTGAAGTCGATGAACATGATGACTGAGGTGGATATACTGATGATAAAACAGATTGAGCTGAAATATCTGACAAAGATAAAGAAACTCTTCTACCTACTGGCTACAAACGAACTGCATTCTCTGAACATAAGCCTTCTGGCGAAGGAGATACAGACATCGCGAGCTACCGTGATGAACTATATAAAGTATCTTGCGGATGCCAGACTGATAAACATCATATACCCCGTGGGACAGGACTATCCGAAGAAGCCTACGAAGGTGATGCTGCATAACCCTAACCTGTATCAGGTATTCACAGAAATGGAACAGGACAGGCAGCAGTTGATGGAGACCTTTATGGTGAACACATTGTGGAAAGACCACAAGGTGAACCAAAGTGGCAAGGAAATACACTATACCGTTGACGGAACAATGAGGTTTAAGGTGTGCCGCTCGTCGGATTTGACAAAATTGACAGCAAAGAACAAGGGAACGCTGTATTGTCAGTACGACTCGAACATGGTTACGGACAACGTGATTCCGCTATGGTTGCTGGGGTTTCTCTATTAGGGACAAGTTGCGGGTTACGAGGTTCAATGTAAAGGAGGCTGATTACAACAATAAAAATAAATTACTAATTAAATAAATAGTTTTTAATTTTCATTTTATCTATTAACAAAAAAGAAATGGCAAAAGAAAAAAAGTTTATCACTTGTGATGGTAACGAGGCTGCTGCTCACGTGAGCTATATGTTCTCTGAGGTAGCTGCTATTTATCCTATCACACCATCGTCTCCAATGGCGGAGCACACTGATGACTGGGCTGCACATGGACGTAAGAACATGTGGGGACAGACAGTTTTGGTACAGGAAATGCAGAGTGAGGGTGGTGCAGCTGGCGCTGTACACGGTTCACTGCAGGCTGGTGCACTGACTACAACATTCACTGCATCTCAGGGCTTGCTGCTCATGATTCCTAACATGTACAAGATTGCCGGTGAATTGCTCCCATGCGTATTCGATGTATCTGCTCGTACACTGGCTTCTCATGCTCTGTGTATCTTCGGTGACCATCAGGACGTTATGGCTTGCCGTCAGACAGGCTTCGCTATGTTCGCTTCTGCTTCTGTGCAGGAGGTAATGGACCTGACTGCCGTACCTCACCTCTCTACTCTTGAGACAAAGGTGCCTTTCATCAACTTCTTTGATGGCTTCCGTACTTCTCACGAGTATCATAAGGTAGAGCTGATGGACATGGAGGACATCAAGGCTATTACTCCAATGGAGTGCGTTGAGGACTTCCGCAACCGTGCACTGACTCCTGAGCGTCCTGTAACACGTGGTACTGCTGAGAACCCTAACGAGTTCTTCACACACCGCGAGGCAAGCAACTCTTACTATGAGAATATTCCTGACGTAGTAGAGAAATACTGTCAGAAGATTTCTGAGATTACAGGTCGTGAATATCATAACTTCAACTACTATGGTGCTCCAGACGCTGAGAACATCATCATTCTGATGGGTTCTGCTTGTGAGGCAGCAAAAGAGGCTATCGACTATCTGATGTCTCAGGGTAAGAAGGTTGGTATGATTAACGTTCACCTGTATCGTCCATTCTCAGTGAAGTATCTGCTTGCTGCTGTTCCAAAGAGCGTTAAGAAGATTGCTGTACTGGATCGTACCAAGGAACCAGGTGCTGAGGGTGAGCCTCTGTATCTGGATGTTAAGTCTGCATTCTATGATGTAGAGAACCGTCCTGCTATCGTTGGTGGCCGCTATGGTCTCGGTTCTGCTGAGGTTACACCTGCTATGGTTATCTCAGTATTCAACAACCTCGAGCTCCCAGCTCCAAAGAACCACTTCACAGTAGGTATCGTTGATGACGTTACTAACTTGTCTCTGCCAAAGGTAGAGGAAATGGCTCTCGGTGGTAAATCTACATTCGAGGCTAAGTTCTTCGGTCTTGGTGCTGACGGTACCGTTGGTGCTAACAAGAACTCTGTAAAGATTATCGGTGACAACACTGACAAGTATTGCCAGGCATACTTCTCTTATGACTCTAAGAAGTCTGGTGGCTTCACATGTTCTCACCTCCGCTTCGGTGACGAGCCAATCCGCTCTACATATCAGATTACTACTCCTAACTTCGTTGCATGTCACGTACAGGCTTACCTGAACATGTACGACGTTACACGTGGTATCCGTGAGAACGGTTCATTCCTTTTGAATACTATCTTCGACGGCGAGGAACTCATCAACTTCATTCCTAACAAGGTGAAGAAGGTATTCGCTGAGAAGAACATCAACGTTTACTATATCAATGCTACAAAGATAGCACAGGAGATAGGTCTGGGCAACCGTACCAATACTATCCTCCAGAGTGCATTCTTCCGTATCACAGAGGTAATTCCTGTTGATATGGCTGTAGAGCAGATGAAGAAGTTCATCGTCAAGTCATACGGCAAGAAGGGTCAGGATGTTGTTGATAAGAACTATGCTGCTGTTGATCGTGGCGGTGAGTACAAGAAACTTACTATTGACCCAGCATGGAAGAACCTCCCAGCAGATCCTGTCAAGGAGGACGATGCACCAGCATTCGTTAAGGAACTCGTTCGTCCTATCAATGCACAGGCAGGTGACCTGCTGAAGGTTTCTGACTTCGCTAAGCACGGCACTGTTGACGGCACATGGATGAACGGTACTGCTGCTTACGAGAAGCGTGGTGTAGAGGCATTCGTTCCAGCATGGAATGTTGAGAACTGTATCCAGTGTAACAAGTGTTCATTCGTTTGTCCTCACGCTGCTATCCGTCCATTCGTGATGACAGCAGAAGAGAAGGCAGGTTTCAATGGTCCTACACAGGAAATCAAGGCTCCTGCAGCTCTGAAGGGTATGGAGTTTGCTATCGTTCCAAGTCCGCTTGACTGTCTCGGTTGCGGTAACTGTGCTGACGTTTGTCCTGGCAAGAAGGGTGAGAAGGCTCTCACTATGGTACCTTACAACCCAGATGCTGAGGATATGAAGGAACTGGCTAAGCTTTGGGATTACAGCGTGAAGTGCATTTCTTCTAAGCAGGATCTCGTTGACATTAAGCAGAGTCCTAAGAACTCACAGTTCGCTCAGCCTCTCTTCGAGTTCTCTGGAGCTTGCTCTGGTTGCGGTGAGACACCATACGTTAAGCTTATCTCTCAGCTCTTCGGTGACCGTGAGGTAATCGCTAACGCTACTGGTTGTTCTTCTATCTATTCAGCTTCTATTCCTTCTACACCATACACTACAAATGCCAAGGGTCAGGGTCCTGCATTCGACAACTCTCTGTTCGAGGACTTCTGCGAAT
>DJWZ01000112.1 GCA_002449535.1 Prevotellaceae bacterium UBA7017
ATATATAATCTTGTCACCCCATCCTGCACCAAAAATACTTGGGGAATGTGTAGTGATAAAGAACTGGGCATTGGGATTGAGTTTCGTGAGCGTATCAATCAGTTTATACTGCCAACTGATGTCGAGGGAGTTTTCGGGCTCATCAAGTAATACATAAGACTCCTTGCCTTCCAGAAGAAACACACGAAGCATAATCAGCAATATCTGCTTTTCGCCAGAAGACAGAGCGTCAATAGGTAATACCTGACCCTTGGAAACAATATTGAATTTGTTCCCTTCAATTTCAATATGTTTTTCTGTCTCTTGAAACAGCCCATTGATGACAGAGCGGAAATCCTCAATTCGTGCTTTCATCTCAGCCTGTTTCTCAGCGGAAGCATCTATCATTGACATACGATAGTACATCATTGATGGCCCTGTTTTCATATCGAACATATAGAACTCTAAATCCTGCGTCAGAGCATTGGATGTTTTACGCTTGTCACGCATGGCTATATTATCGATAGACGGCACATATATAACTTGATTTTTATCTTCGAGATTTTCCAGTGCAAGCTTATAAATCTCATTCAGCAAGGTGGTTTTCCCACTGCCATTGATACCAACGATGATATTTACATCTTCGTTGGCGATAATACTCACATCGTACTTGCCCCAGAGACGGGTCTTAATATCCTTAATTTTTGAGTATGACATAATGCCGATTCTTTAATATACTTCCTATTTTGATGAGTTGTAACTTATTATATAATAATACGTGTACAAAATTAGCTAATTCCCCACGAAATAACGAAGGAAAATTATTTTTTCTGCAAAATGCAGTCACTTTTATGCCTTTTTCTTCACTTTTGCATCCTTAAATGAGCAATTATACGTAACTATATACTTTACGACGTATTATCGTGTCGCATTATTATTCTATTGGATTTTCCTCTGCCGCCATCATTGGCTCTTCGTCAGGTATATCATACCGCTTGATGCTATGGTCTTGCAGGAAAATCTTATTGAGTGTGAAGGCAAGTGATTCCAGCGTCTTTTCCCGAACTTTTGGTTTCAGTTCACATTCCCAAATGGTGATGCAGTGCCAACCCATTGATGCCAGCTCATGCTGCACCTGAATGTCTCGCTTCTGGTTCCTTCGAATTTTGGTTACCCAAAACTCTCTGTTCGTCTTCGGAATCTTACAGCACTCAGAATTCTCAATTTCTTTACACCTCTCTCCCTTTGGAGAGGGGTTGGGGGTGAGACTCACATTGTGCCCATGCCAGAAGCATCCATTCACAAAGATGCAAGTCCTATACTTCCGCATCACAATATCTGGTTTTCCTGGCAGTCTCGAATGGTTCAATCGATAGCGAAACCCATGTTCCCACAACCAATGGCGCACCACCATCTCCGGCTTCGTATTCTTGCCGTGAATGGCAGCCATATTGGCTGAACGCCGAGCCTTCTCGCTATCGACAGGATTGATGCAAGCATCATCCTGTCCTTGCTTAATCGAAGCTTTTACATTGCGTTGTTGTGGGATATGGCTATCCATATATGGTTAAGTGAAATGCTGGAATATTTATCCCAAATCGATCATTAGAGATTTATTCCATTCCATTTTCCAATGACCGATTTGGGATTATTTCAATCCGCTGAGGATGCTGCGATAACATTCTTCGCGTAGGGCATCGGAATTGTCGAGGTAGATAGGCTTATGGATGGTAAGGGAAAGTTTATGATGTTTTATGAAATTTATCTTCTTACCCTTGGGAAGTATTGCATAGCTGCCATTGATAGTCATAGGCACAACTGGGATATGCATCTCATCAGCAAGGGCAAAAGCTCCCTTTCTGAACGGCATAAGGTTACCAGTCTTAGTACGAGAACCTTCCGGGAACATCATAAGACTCATGCCAGAGAGTAGTATCTGCTCTGCCTCGCGATATGTGCGACGCGACTCACCGGGATTACTGTTGTCAACAAAGACATAACCAGCATGTTTGCATCCCCATCCCAAAAACGGCACTTTCTCAAGAGCACGTTTCATCATCCAGCGGAATGGAACATTGAGATAGCCGCAGATTAGGAAGATATCGAAGGCACCCTGATGGTTGGCTGCATAGATATATGACTCGCCCTTGACAATATGCTCCCTACCCTTCACCTCCACTGGTATGAGGGCTGCTGCAAGAATGATGCGAGCCCACCATTTAGAAACAAAAGAGCTCCACCAATCGGGATGACGAGATATACTGCACATCACCGCCATCGTGGTGCCCGCCCATGCAGAGGTAACAACAACCACTGGTGCTAAAACACATATTTGATAAAGCTTATATATCATCTGAATTCTATGGGCTGTCCGAAAACATTGACCATTCTTTTAGTCGCTTCGCTTTGTAAAAGCGTCCCTTTGGGCCGAGCGGAACATTGAACATTGAACATTGAACATTGACCATTGACGAGTGTTTCGACTACTGACCAATGGAACAGCCGCCCCTCGAGTGGACTCCAGCCACATTTACTCTTTATCATAGACTTGTCAAGAGTCCACGGAGTGTCAGAACGTTTCACTATCGCGATATCGGCTTTGTACCCCTCACGCAGGAAACCGCGTTCACGGATGCTGAACAGTAGCGATGGATTATGGCACATCAGCTGCACCAACTGTTCGAGAGTCAGCACTCCTTCATCTACCAATCCGAGCATTGACACAAGCGAGAACTGCACCATCGGCATGCCCGACATCGCCTTCAATGCCCCACCCTGTTTCTCAGCAAGGGTATGAGGTGCATGATCTGTTGCTACAGTATATATAGTGCCATCGGAAAGTGCCTTACGAAGAGCATCACGATCAAGGGTTGTCTTTACTGCAGGATTGCACTTGATGCGTGTTCCAAGGGTACTATAATCGGGTACTGAGAACAGCAGGTGTGCCACTGTTGCCTCTCCGGTAATATTGCCTCCAAGAAGAGGCAGTTCCTTCCTGGTAGAAACATGTGCAACATGCAGGTGGGTATCATGCTTT
>DJWZ01000117.1:0-1683 GCA_002449535.1 Prevotellaceae bacterium UBA7017
GAAGACCTTATTATGCACGAGGCTATAGGGCATGGTATAGGAAAACTGGCTGATGAGTATTGGTATGAATCTGCCCCTAATCAAGAGGATATAGATTATTATAAGAGGAGTAGAAAGTTCGGCTGGTCAACCAATATAAAATACTTTGATGATGTAACGACTGGAACGATAGCTCCTAAATATATATATAAGGCAGACAAAACAGGAAGGTATTATGTTCATAAGACGGTTGACCCTGAGGGTGATGATGATGTGATGGTGCCTTTTGCCAATGACAGCCGTTATGTCAGCGAAGAACATAAATGGGTTCAGGGTGGATATACTTTCATAAAGTTGACAAATGACAAGTGTGGACAAGAACTGGAATACATAGATGATGATGGTAAAATACTAAAGGTAGAGCCCTATTTATGCGAATCCCATTTCTACAGATGCTCAAATCTCAGTATTATGGGCGATGTAGTAACTTATGCAGATTTGGAGTTTAATACAGTTTCCCGTATGGCGATATACAAGCGTATAAACAGAATAGCGAATGGTTCTGGCTGGAAGTTTGACTATGAAACCTTTAAGAAATTTGACAAGGGTGAGTCAACCACAAAAGCTGCAAATACTATTAGAACTGCGCCTAAATTAAAGCCGAGGAACTTAGGCGGAAACATAAAACAACTGGCAAGACCAAAATTATTAAAACAATGGCAATAATAAAAGAAGTATATGGAAAAGCCCCTAAATGGGGAAAAGATTGCTATTTCTCAGAAACAGCATCTGTCGTAGGTGAAGTGACAATGGGAGATGAATGTTCTGTATGGTTCAGTGCGGTCGTTAGAGGAGATGTTGCTCCTATCACAATGGGCAACAGATGTAACGTTCAAGACTGTGCCTGCGTACATGTCACGAATACCACAGGTCCTACCATTATGGAAGATGATGTGACGATAGGTCACAATGCTACAGTTCATGCCTGCACCTTGAAAAAAGGATGTCTGATAGGTATGGGGGCAACGGTTTTAGATAAGGCTGTTATTGGCGAAGGTGCCATCATAGCCGCAGGAGCATTGGTCTTGGGAGGAACCCAGGTTGGTGACCACGAGATATGGGGTGGAGTGCCGGCAAAATTTATAAAGAAGACAGCTCCCAATCAAGCAGAAAGCTATGCTGCACATTATGCTGAATACGCTAAGGAATACCTTAAAGCGGATCAACATCAAAAGAAATAAGAACACTCTTTTTATAAGGGTCTGAGAGCAATGCATTCGTGATTTCACGGATGCATTGTCTTGTTTTAGGGATACTCAGCGATGGTTCCAGCTTCAGGATAATCTTGCGGATGTATTGCATCTTGACTCTTCCGATAGAAGGCTTGTCTGGACCTAAGACTCTATCCTTAAAAAACTGTCTCAGACGGGATGCATACTCGGTTGCAGCACTGCTGACAATGTTTTCGTCCCGATGTTTCAGGTAAATATATATCAGACGAGTAAAGGGAGGATAGTGAAAAGCTTCTCGCTCCTTCATGAGAGAAGAGAAAAATGCCTCGAAATCATTATTGACGATATGCTGTATAACAGGCAACTGAGGAAGCGATGTTTGCAGTATTACCTGTCCCTGCTTGTTCTTTCTTCCTGCACGTCCTGCCACCTGTGTCATCATGCTGAACGAATGTTCATAAGCGCGAAAATC
>DJWZ01000117.1:1762-2524 GCA_002449535.1 Prevotellaceae bacterium UBA7017
GCATTGAGGATTCCGACAACTCTTACATTGTCGAAATCAAGCCCCTTGGTAACCATTTGTGTTCCTATGAGAAGATTGGTCTTGCCTGCTGAGAAGTCAGCAATGATGCGTTCGTAGGCATTGCGTGTGTGTGTGGTATCAAGATCCATACGGGCAATGCGAGCACTTGGAAATTCGTCGGCAATAATATCTTCCACCTTTTCTGTTCCTGCACCGACATCCTTCAGTTCCGGATTCTTACATTCAGGACATTCATTAGGCATGTGGTAGGAATATCCGCAGTAGTGACATGTCAGGGAAGAGGTAGTCTTGTGGTAGGTTAGAGAAACGTCGCAGTTAGGACATTTTGGCGACCAGCCACATTGATGACATTGCACTATAGGAGAAAATCCTCGCCTGTTCTGGAAGATGATAGCCTGCTCGCCATCATGTAAGGTGTGTGAGATGGCTTCCTTGAGTTGTGGAGACAGATATCCACGCATAATCTTACGATGGCGCAGGTCTTTGACATCTACAACCTGGATATGTGGCAACTTGATTGCTTTATAGCGTTCTGTCAGTTTAATGAGGTGATACTTTCCCTGTGTGGCATTATAGTAACTCTCTGCGGAAGGTGTTGCCGTTCCCAATATTACTTGCGCCTTAGCCCATGAAGCCATCATCATGGCAACAGAACGTGCATGATAGCGTGGTGATGGGTCTTGCTGCTTGAAACTTGTCTCGTGTTCTTCATCGATTATGATGAGTCCTAATTTCTTGAAC
>DJWZ01000090.1:0-6789 GCA_002449535.1 Prevotellaceae bacterium UBA7017
TGTCACCTTAAAGCTCTTATACAACGCACCATCTACGAAATAATTCAAATTATATTCGTTTATCTGCCAAAGAGCCTTGATATTAATGTTCTCTGCCGGCATTGTGCTTGGAATTTCCTTGTTCCAACCGACGAAAGTATAACCCTCCCTTACAGGATTAGATGGCTTTGCGATTGCAGAATTATAGTCCTGAGTAATAGAGGCAATTTCCGAACCGCCATCTGTATCGAAGGTAATGGTATATTCATTTATCTGCCATTGTGCCTTGATTGTAATATCACCTGCTGGCATGTTACTTGGAATATCCATACTCCAACCATTAAAGGTATAACCTGTCTTGGTAGGATTAGAAGGCTTAGTGATTGCAGTATTATAATCCTGAGTAATAGAAGCAACTTCCGAACCACCGTCTGTATCGAAGGTAATGGTATATTGATTTATCTGCCAAAGAGCCTTGATTGTAATATTCTCTGCTGGCATTGTGCTTGGAATTTCACTATCCCAACCAACGAAACGATAGCCTTCCTTAGTAGGTTCAGATGGCTTTGTAGTGATTGCAGAATTATAATTTTGGGTAATTGATGCAACATCTGAGCCACCATCGGTATCAAAGGTTATGGTATATTTATTAATAGTGAAACTACCGGTTACAGCAACATCACGAGCAGGCATTACTGAAGGTATCTCGCTCCAGCCAGAGAATTCATAACCTACCTTCGTTGGCTCTGCCTCTGCTGCAACCTCACTATTATAAGTAACCTTTTCACTCTTATACAACTCACCATCAACATAGTATGACAAGGTATATTCGTTTATCTGCCATTGAGCCTTGATAGTCATATTCTCTGCAGGCATAGTGCTTGGAATATCCTTATCCCAGCCAACGAATCTATAACCTTCCTTAGTAGGATCAGATGGCTTTGTGATTGCAGAACTATAATCCTGAGTTATCGAGGCTATCTCTGAACCGCCATCGGTATCAAAACTGATGGTATATTGGTTTATCTGCCATTGGGCCTTGATCGTCATATCGCTCGTAATAACAGAAGGTATTGCCGGCTCCCAGCCTTTGAAGGTGTAGCCATCCTTTACTGGGGCTATAATATCCTTTGTACGGTCGGTAATGTCCTTGTTATAATAATCTTTAATTGCATTAGGAGTTGGACTTCCGCCATCGGTATTAAACGTAATGGTATATTCTGAGTCATCGAATGTAGCTGTATATACCACATCTTCATCAGGCATTGTTGCTGCCAGTGTAGGACTCCAGTTTCTGAATACAGAGCCTTCCTTGACAGGGTCATTTGCAGGGAGCGGTATTGCTGCTCCATAATCCAATGTTGCCTCATACAATATCGAACCGTCATAGTTCTTAAATGTCACCTTGTGCTGGTTAACAGACCACTGGGCTTTATATGTTACATCTGAAGCAGGCATTGTCTCTGGCAAAACAGGATTCCAACCTGTAAAGGTATATCCTGTCTTGGTAGGAGCATCTGGAGATGTTATTGCTGTACCACTAACCGCTGTTATAGGCTTCACCTCACTTCCGCCATCAGTATCGAAAGTGATGGTATAAAGCTTATTCCATAAAGCCTTGATCGTTATGCTCTCAGCTGGCATTAAGGCAGGTATATCCTTATTCCAACCAGCAAAGACACTTCCAGCCTTCGTAGGATCTGAAGGTTTCGTAATAGCAGTATTATAGTCCTGAGTTATAGGAGTTATTTCGCTTCCGCCATCAGTATCAAAGGTAATTGTGTATTTATTTATCTCCCAAAGAGCCTTGATTGTCAAACTCTCTGCCGGCATAGTGCTTGGTATCTCCTTATCCCATCCAACAAAGGTATAGCCCTTCTTTGTAGGATTTGCTGGAGCTGTGATTTCCATACCGTAATCTCCTGAAATAGGATCAACAGTTGTACCACCATCGGTATCAAAAGCAATGGTGTATTTACCAACTGTCCACAAAGCCTTTACAGTAATGTTTTCTGCTGGCATATAATCAGGAATAGCCGGTTCCCACCCAGCGAAGCTGCTGCCTGCCTTTGTAGGATTGGCTGGCTTCGCAACTGCTGTATTGTAGTCCTGCGTAATAGGAGCCACCTCGCTGCCACCATCGGTATCAAAGGTTATCGTATATTGATTTACCTTCCACAATGCCTTGATGACAACATTATCTGCTGGCATTGTGCTTGGAATTTCCCTGTTCCATCCTGTAAAGGTATAACCTTTCTTTGTTGGATTAGCAGGAATTGTGACTGCCGTACCATAATCCTGATTTATAGGAGCTATTGTTGTGCCACCATCAGTATCAAAAGTGATGGTATATTTATTTGTCGTCCACAGAGCGTTTATCGTAAGATTCTCTGCCGGCATCAGGTCAGGAATCGTTGCATCCCAACCAGCAAAGGTATAGCCAGTTTTTGCTGGATCTGCTGGTTTTGTAATAGCACTCTGATAATCTTGTGTAATAGGTGCTATTTCAGTACCGCCGTTTGTATTAAATGTAATGGTATATTGGTTTATCTTCCATTGTGCCTTTACCATCATGTCCTCTGCTGGGAACACAGATGGCAATGTAGGATTCCAGCCATTAAAGGTATAACCGATTTTTGTAGGATTAGCAGGAATGGTAACAGGATCTCCCTCGCCACCACTTATAGCCTCAACATCTGTTCCGCCATCGCTATCGAAACTGATTGTCGTTGCTTTTCCGGCAGAAACCAATTCTGCTGCAGCTGTAGAAGGTACGTTGGCAAGATATGACTCGTTAGCACGAAGCCATATACCGGAATAACCCGACTGTTTCAATGGGACAGCTCTTGTTTTGTCTGGGTTGTTGGTCAGGATTAATTTATCGTCTTTTACAGCCCAAACCCTCATCGAAGCCGACTTAAACTCAGTACGACAGTCAGGATAAGTATTTGGAGCCATTGACAGATTACAGAAATATACACCTTTCAGTTTATTGCCACTAACGCTTCCGTAACTGCCACGAAGAGGTTCTATTTTACATTCTGCAGGATTATTAGAAGTACATTCTATTATTACAGGTGTAGCAGCAGGGATAACCTCACTCTTTATTTCCTGCAATGTGTATTTCGTATTAGTAATACTGCTGACATAAAATGCCTTCATCCCAGGTGACACCAACTTGAACGGATAGGAGGCATAATAAGGAGCATAGTATTTATATTTTGTAGCATCTTCTTCGTCCCTTACTTTTAAGGACGCATTAACCGCAGCATAATTGCTGGAAGAACTTGATATTGGTACAAGTTTCCATTGTCTGTATGCCTCTGCCCCTTGTGATGTCGTTGTAGCCTGATAATTTGTAGGATAAGCCATCTCGCCTTGCATATTATACATACCGGTCTTTACGATATCAACCCACAAGGAAGCGTTTATGCCACTTACTGTTGTACTAAGCGTATAAGTATCTGTAGTGCCAGAAACCTGCCCTACCTTTATATCGTAACTTGTCATCTGTGACACACTTGTTCCCTGTGCCTCAAGATTATAGTTACTGCCTTTCTTGGCAATATAAACTACCGTCTGTGGGGAAACTATTGCATTCTCAATTCCTGCCCACATCTGCATTGACTGGATATTCTGCTTTGCGCCAGAGCCGGTGGCAACTTTATAGCTGCCATTTGCCACGTATGCATAGCATTCTTCCTTAACATTCTTTGTTCCCTTTATAGTTCCTCCAAGAGATTTTAAACCGACATTTGTCACACGATAGTAACCTGGAGTAATATCTTGCGCGTACGCGCATATATTAAAGAGGAAGAAGAAATGTAATGCGTATAAAATCAGTTTATTCTTCACAATTATCTATTTTGATGTGTTTGTAATTAATTTGTCATTAAAGGCTTCTTAGGAGGACGTTGACAATAATAAGTCTTACCCAAGAAGACAAACGTGAGGTTATTTGGAGTAAGATCCGTTATCTGTGCTTCTTCCACAAGATATTGTTCCCTTGTATGTGTAAGCATCTGTTCCTCTAAATAATAGAAATAAATCTTACCCTTTATCACTTTCCATTCTTTAAAAGCTATTTCACCAGTATTGATGCTGGTCATTCCGCCACCTGCATTAAAGGATATTCCACGCATTTCTTCCAAATCATAATACCACATGCCTTCCAACTGGCTGCATAATGACCTGAATAATGCAGAATCCTTCCGTGCCTCCTCTACAACCTTTTTGTCAACCTCCTCCACATGAGGGTTTATAGGCGACTCCGCCCTGGAGTCTTGTGACTGCTTATTGCTGCAACCAGTGCAGCCCATAAGCATCAAGCAAAACGCCAGGGCGAAGAGATGTATTAGAGATTTATTAAGTGCAGAACTACTTCTTAATGATGACGTATTCTGTACCGATTTCATTGCCAAAGTAGTCAACAGCATAATACTCAACCGTATTGATACCAGTCTTGAGGTCTGACGTTATATCCAATGTAACCTGACCTTCATCAAGAACCTTACCATTAGCACCGTTGACACTGATATACTTCTTATATACAGGAGCAACAAGACCATTAGAGTAAGTTGTTGGGATAACCTCTACTTTGCCAGATACTGTTGCAGGAACACCACGGATACCTGCGAAGCCGAAACCAGACTCTGAGTTCACAAGAAGAACCGGCTGGAACAACTTATAGATACCCTTTGCGCTGTATGCACTTGCCTTGTCAATATACTTGAAAATTCTGTTGAGATAGTTACCAGCAAGAAGCTTACCCTCCATCTCATAGACATTTTTAAATATCTTGTTAGCACTTTCGCACAATCCGTTAACTGAAGTAACAACATCCAAAGCATTATTAACGTTATCTACGATGTCTGAGATATCCATTGAGAATTCCTTCTCAATCCAGAAATGAACATCTGATTCGAAAGTATTCTTGAATTGAACATCTCTTGAGTAAACAAAGTTAATGTCTTGTTTCACATTGACAGTCTTCTTAAGATCGCTCTTGTGAATAACTGTTACCTGCTTGGTATCTTCATTAAATTCGAACTGATCAGGTACTACAGCCTCAAATTCTACTTCAACTGGTACATTAAGAGCAAGGACAGTATCAATGCTTATGTTCGTAGTATAATCAACAGGAACCTTAATAGTAATTGTAGTATCAATATCAACCTTCTGCTTGATTATCTTCATGCTCTCAGGAATTGCCTTAACCTTCTTAATCTTAATCTGAAGGTCGTTAATCTGCTTAGAAATATTTGCAAGGTCTGCCTTCTGATTGACAGTCTTGATTATCTTCTTAGCTATTCTGGTATTCAGTTTCTTTAACAATGTCTTTGCTCTGTTGAAGAAGCGCAGAGAATCTCTGTACTGCTCAGGAAGAGACTCGAAGCCAAGAGGCTGAACAGCAACACCACTGAGGTCGTATGGAGAAACGATAGACTTGGTGGTAGTAACGTCTTTATTTGTCACAGGATCTTTTACTGTTGTTGTGTATTCAGTCTTAACAGCAAGACGTTCTGTTTGGATACCTGTTACTACATTATGTATAGCATTTGCCAACTCATTGATTGTACCACCCTGGAGTTTCCTGTTCTTCAAATCGTTATAGAAATCCTTGACAGCATTCTTGACAACAGACTTATCTACAGCAATATGGAGACGATTATCGGTTGTAATCTTACCAGCTTCTACTGTAGCGGTTGTCTTATAAAGACCTGTAGAACCGTCAGCACGAGTAAGACCTGTAGTAAGAAGTTTGTCTGAAGACTCAAGATTACTCAACTTTATGCTGCTCTCCTGTCCGAGAGAGTTTACAAGTGATACAGAAACACCTGAGAAGTTTGTTCCGATTGGGTTCACTGTCAACTGGATGTCACCAATATTCTCTGTCATTGCTGGATCTCCAGCTGGCTTATAGAACTGAGGATCATGCTTTGGGAAGACAATCTCGTCTGTTGTACCGAAGTAACCTACCAACTTAGTACTCTTCAGGTTTGTAAACATACCATTGTAAGAGCCGAGAGCATTTGACATTACTTCCTCTACCTGGATGTTTGTTATAGAAGCTGCAATAGCCTTCAAAACAGCCTCAAACATACTGCTGACCTTTGTCTCCAATGAATTAAGGTCTGAAGATATACCTTCGACTGCCTCAGAAAGTGTCTTACCCTGAGCAGTTGCATCCCACGTACCTATATTATTTTGTACATTTGTCAGGTTTGTATTGATAGTATTTACTGTAGAAGTCAATGTAGCGAACTGTCCTGCTGTAGGCAGAGCATACGCTGCACCAACTGGATTACCATCTAAGTCATAATTCTGAATAGCGACATTACCGGCACCGTCAGTATAAACAACTGGCTGAGTCTTCTGCAACTTTATAGTTGTGGCACCATCTGAAGATGTTACTGTAGCAACACCAGTTGTTGCATCAACAGAAACTTCCGCAGTTCCCTTAGGTACAGCAACCTTTTTACCATCTGTTGTAGATATTTCGAACTGACCAGTAGTGTTGTTATATGTCACCTCGTATGTATTAGTCCAAGCAGGAACGGTAGGAACGGTAATAGTTTCCTGTGTATCACCAGCCTTGACAGTATAAGAACCATCAGCATTCTTTGTAATTGAACAACTGCAAGCTTTTGGTATATTATATGTAGTACCACCAACCTGAATCTTTGTCAAATTATTGGCATCGTCAGCTACAAACACTGGGAAATACTGTTTCTGTTCATTTCCAGCTTCATCTGTATAGGTTACATACACGCCAGATGCGTCAGCGATACCAGACTTACCGTCTTCGCC
>DJWZ01000090.1:6919-20647 GCA_002449535.1 Prevotellaceae bacterium UBA7017
CCTTTGTCACCGGTGTCGCCTTTGGCACCTGTGTCACCTTTTTCACCTTGGATACCCTGATCACCTTTGGCACCCGTGTCACCTTTTTCACCTTGGATACCCTGATCACCTTTGTCACCTTTTTCACCCTTTGCAGGAACGCCAGTGTCCTTACCATTGACAAACCAATGTCCTGTAGCAGGGTCATATGTTACCAAAGATTCTGACGGAGTAAACTCAACGAGAGCACCACCTGGAGTAGAATAATACCACTTACCGTCTTTGTAGGTAACTACACTAGAGCCGTCAGAAGGCAGAGCAGCAATCTTTTGTGCTTGCTCAGCTAATTTTGCTTCCAACTCAGAAACTTTCGCCAGAACATCAGCAGAGATTTCAGAACCGCTGCCATCGCCTCCATCGCAATCACTGCAAGAAGACAACGAAAGAGTCAAAGCAGAAAACAATGCTAACGAAAAAATCGAAGTAATCTTTTTCATTGATTTTTGTTTTTAAAAGTTTATAAATATAAAAGAATAATAATAATAATCACTCATCGCAATTCGAGCCCAAAATTACATATATTTTATATATATGCAAAGGAATTAAACAAATTTAACACCTTTTTCGCGCAAAATTTTCGAAATCGTCGGAAATCAACCGCTTTTCTACATATTTTTACTAACTTTGTAGCCCATATGAAGAATTTAGAATTAGATTTATTGACAGCCATCTCACCTATTGATGGACGTTATCGTGGAAAAACCGCAGAACTTGCAAACTATTTTTCAGAGTTTGCCTTGATAAAATACAGGGTTCGGGTGGAAATAGAGTATTTCATCACATTATGTGAATTACCTTTACCCCAACTGGAAGATTTTGACAATTCGCTTTTCCCACGTTTACGAAACATTTATCTGAACTTCTCAGAAGAAGATGCTCAACGTGTCAAAGATATCGAGAAAGTAACCAACCATGATGTAAAGGCTGTAGAATATTTTATCAAGGAAAAATTTGACGAAATGGAAAAAGGCGGTCTTGGCGAAGGATATTTCGAGCATAGCCGCGAATTCATCCACTTCGGTTTGACATCTCAAGACATCAACAACACTTCCGTCCCACTTTCGGTAAAGGATGCACTGACAGATGTTTTTATTCCACAAGTAGAGGAGCTGATAGCCCAATTACAGGAATATGCCGACGAGTGGAAGGATGTCCCTATGCTTGCCAAGACACATGGTCAACCAGCCTCACCTACTCGCTTGGGTAAAGAAATCATGGTGTACGTATATAGGCTTACCGAACAGCTCAATGCCCTGAAGGCTTGCAAGTTTACAGCAAAGTTTGGCGGTGCAACAGGCAACTACAACGCTCATCATGTAGCATATCCCCAATATGACTGGAAGGCATTTGGCAATAAATTCGTAGCAGAGAAATTAGGACTGGAGCGCGAGCAATATACTACACAGATATCCAATTATGACCATCTTGGAGGCATCTTTGATGCTATACGTCGCATAAATACTATCATAATAGACCTTGACAGGGATTTCTGGATGTATATCTCAATGGAATATTTCAAACAAAAAATCAAAGCTGGCGAAGTTGGTTCAAGCGCAATGCCTCACAAGGTCAACCCCATCGATTACGAAAATTCTGAAGGCAACCTGGGCATCGCAAATGCCATTTTACAGTTCTTGGCACAGAAATTGCCTATAAGCCGTTTGCAACGCGATTTGACAGACTCTACAGTTCTCAGAAATATCGGAGTTCCTCTCGGACATAGCATCATAGCAATTCAAAGCACACTCAAAGGACTGCGTAAGCTGATACTAAATCCAGAGGCACTACAGAAAGACCTCGATAACACTTGGGCTGTCGTAGCCGAAGCAATACAGACAATTCTACGTCGTGAAGCCTACCCTCACCCATACGAGGCACTGAAGGCTCTGACACGAACAAACAAGCACATGGACCAAGAAACTATTCACGAATTTATACAGACACTTAATGTAAGTGATGCTGTGAAAGCAGAACTTATGGCAATAACACCAAGCAACTACACGGGAGTGTAGTTTTAATTAAAAATTAAGAATTAGAAATTAGGAATTTAAAGAAAACTAAAGTTTTAAAGGGATTAAACAAAAAAAAGAATTATGGAAAGAAAAGACAGAATTCAGGATTCTAACGAACCTAAGCAACCTCGTCAGCGTGTACGCATCACAACTGCACGCCCTAACTACGGCGAAAGACCTCAGTATGGTGAAAGGCCACAGTATGGAAGACCACAACGCCCGCAATACAGTGAGAGGTCACAGCGTGGCGATCGTCCACAGTATGGTGAAAGGACACAATATGGTCGCCCACAGCGTCCACAGTATGGTGAAAGGTCTCAGTATGGTCGTCCACAGAGACCACAATATGGACAATCACAGAGACCACAATATGGTGAACACTCTGGATATGGTCGTCCTCAATACGGAAAAGCATCATACGGAAAAACACAAGGTCGCCCACAAAGCAGACAAGCCTACAATCCACAGGCAAAATATTCTATGAAAAAACGAATAGAGTACAATGAAAGCCATATCGACCCCACAGCACCTATTCGTTTGAACAAATTCCTTGCCAATGCAGGTGTTTGCAGCCGCCGTGAGGCTGATGACTTCATACATGCAGGTGTTGTTACCGTCAACGGAGAAGTTGTTACAGAACTTGGAACAAAAATCATGCGAAGTGATGTCGTTATGTTCCATGACCAACCTGTAACACTGGAAAAGAAAGTATATGTACTCCTTAATAAACCTAAGGATTATGTCACTACTTCAGACGACCCACAACAAAGAAAAACTGTCATGGATCTTGTAAAGAACGCATGTCCAGAACGCATTTATCCTGTAGGCCGATTAGACCGCAATACAACTGGTGTTCTTCTACTTACAAACGATGGAGATATGGCAGCCAAGTTGACCCATCCACGTTTCTTGAAGAAAAAGGTATATCATGTTGTGCTTGACAAGAATGTCACCTTACACGATATGCAGAAAATTGCTGACGGACTGGAATTGGAAGACGGTCCTATCAAAGTTGATGCTGTTGAGTATGCACACCAAACTGACAAGAAACAGGTCGGTATAGAGATACATTCAGGAAAGAATCGTATTGTAAGACGCATATTTGAGTCTCTCGGATATCGTGTAATCAAACTTGACCGCGTACAATTCTGCGGTCTTACCAAAAAGAACCTTCGTCGTGGTGATTGGAGATTCTTGACCGAGAAAGAAGTTGACATGCTACGCATGGGAGCTTTCGAATAAGTTTGTTAAATAGAGAATAAGGATTATAAAAATGATTCGTACAAAGATAATTGATGCTCTTCAAAGCACAGATTACGATAAAGAAATATGTATAAAGGGATGGGTGCGTACCCATCGCTCCAGCAAAGCAGTAGATTTCATTGCCGTAAACGATGGTTCTACCATCAAGAACATACAAGTTGTTGTAGATGAAGGAGCCATTGACGCAGAAGTTTTAAAACAGGTAACAACTGGTTCATGCGTATGTGTCGAGGGAAAACTTGTAAAAAGCCCAGCACAAGGACAGGCATCTGAGATTCATTGCGAAAAACTTATCATATATGGTTTATGTGGTGCCGACTATCCAATGCAAAAGAAAGGACAATCTTTCGAATACATGCGACAGTATGCCCATCTTCGCCTACGTACCAACACCTTTGGTGCCGTGATGCGCATACGTCATAACATGGCAATGGCTATACATACATATTTCCATGAACATGGGTATTTCTACTTCCATACTCCACTTATCACAGCCAGCGACTGTGAAGGAGCCGGCAACATGTTTCAGGTTACGACGAAAAATCTGTATGATCTGAAAAAGGATGAGGATGGCAAAATCATCTATAACGACGATTTCTTTGGCGAGCAGACATCCTTGACAGTATCAGGACAACTGGAGGGAGAACTCGGAGCCACAGCCCTTGGTGCCATATATACTTTTGGTCCCACCTTCCGTGCAGAGAACTCAAACACCCCACGCCACCTTGCCGAATTCTGGATGATAGAACCAGAAATCGCATTCATGGATCAGGAAGAATTGATGGACCTCGAAGAGGACTTCATCAAATACTGTGTAAAATGGGCTTTAGATAACTGCAAGGATGACCTTGAATTCCTCAACAAGATGATTGACAAGGGACTCATCGAACGCCTGGAAGGCATCTTAAAAGACAAATTTGTTCGTCTGCCATATACTGAAGGTATCAAAATACTGCAGGAAGCAAAAGCAAACGGAAAGAAATTCGAGTTCCCCTGTGACTGGGGCGATGACCTCGCATCAGAGCACGAGCGTTATCTTGTAGAGGAACATTTCAAAAAACCTGTAATCATGACAGACTATCCAACAGCCATCAAATCATTCTACATGAAACAGAATGAAGAAACTTCAGATGGAGGTTCTGTTGGATATAAAGGTTGTGTTGCTCCAGGCTCTACCATGCAAGGTACTGATGTATTGTTCCCACAGATAGGTGAAATCATGGGTGGCTCCGTCCGTGAAGAGGACTATGATAAACTGATGGCAGAAATTAACAAGCGTCAGATGGACACGACTCACCTATGGTGGTATCTTGACACACGACGCTTTGGAACATGTCCTCACGCAGGCTTCGGATTAGGTTTTGAAAGACTGATTCTCTTTGTTACTGGTATGCAGAATATAAGAGATGTCATTCCTTTCCCACGCACTCCGAACAACGCAGAATTCTAATAATTCATCATAACAAAGTCTTTATTGGGAATGGATTTTGAGGAAGTCATAGGACAACACGAAATGCTTGAACGTCTTCGAGGACTGGCTGACGAAAATCGTCTGCCACATGCTATGATGCTTTGCGGTCCCGATGGATGTGGAAAAATGGCATTGGCTATTTCTCTCGCAAAATACATTCTTAATAAAGGTACTTATAAAGTAAAGGGCATCTCACACCCTGACTTGCATTTCACATTTCCTACCATCAAACTCTCGAAATGGAACAGCGAATACAAACCAATCAGCAATGATTTCATTGAGCAGTGGAACGAAATGCTTGCTGAAGGCTTTTATTTTTCATTGGCACAATGGATGGAGGCAATGCATGCGGAACGCCAGCAAGCAGTCATCACTGTTGGAGAGGCTAATGAGCTCATTAAGCGCCTGATGATGAAATCCAATCAGGGAGGATGGAAAATAAGCATCATTTGGTTACCCGAACGCATGAATATTGAATGCGCCAACAAGATGCTGAAACTTATTGAAGAGCCACCAACTCAGACGCTTTTTATTCTTGTATGTCGTGAGCCGGAGAATTTATTGGAAACTATACGCTCACGTGTTCAGCGTTTTGATATAAAACCGATAGATACGGATGATATACGGCAGGCATTAATGCAACGGCGAGGACTTGAACAGGAGGATGCTGACATGGTAGCACGTCTTTGCAATGGAAACTGGCTGACAGCATTGGAAGAATTAAATGCCGGCAACGAGAATCAAATGTTTTTCAAGTCATTTGTTGACCTTATGCGCAAAGCCTACATGAAAGATGTAAAAGATTTGAAACGCTGGTCAGAAAATTCTTCGGCATTAGGACGCGAGGAACAAAAGCGCATGCTGACATATTTTCTCCGCATGACACGTGAAGCCTTCATGTACAACTTCAGACAGCCAGAATTAAATTATATGACAAATGACGAAGAACAATTCTGTATAAAATTCGCTCGTTTTGTCAATGAAGGTAACGTTTTAGGATTTCAGGAATTATACCAAACAGCAATACGCGACATCGGACAAAATGCCAATGCCAAAATGGTTTTCTTTGACATTACCATGAAAGTAGCTGTCTTACTACACACAACATAAACTATATATGGACAAGAAGATAGAAAAAGGTTGGGAATGGGGTACCCTCCCTTGTGGCAGAGGACTCTGCGCAAAAGGTGTCGGACGCTCAGACCACCAACTTAACACATATGATTGGCTTGCAGACATTCCAGGCAATAATGAATCGACTGATTTGGTTGAGGTACAATTCAAAAATACCCGCAAAGGATATTACCACAATGTAAACAACCTGGATCTCAAGAAAGGCGATTGGGTCGCAGTAGAGGCAAATCCCGGTCATGATATCGGTGTTGTAACCCTTACAGGACGACTGGTATCTCTACAAGTAAAAAAGGCGAACCTCAAATCCCCTGACGAGATTCGTAAAATCTACAGAATAGCCAAAGATTCCGACATGCAGACCTATGAGGAGGCTAAAAGTCGTGAGCAAGATACCATGATTGAAAGTCGCCAAATAGCTAAAGGCTTAGGACTTGACATGAAAATTGGCGATGTCGAATATCAGGGTGACGGCAACAAGGCTATCTTCTACTATATTGCTGATGAGCGTGTGGATTTCAGACAACTTATCAAAGACCTTGCTGCAAGATTCCATGTACGCATCGAGATGAAGCAGATTGGAGCACGTCAGGAAGCAGGACGCATTGGCGGAACAGGTCCATGTGGAAGAGAATTGTGCTGTGCTACTTGGATGACCCATTTCTCAAGTGTTGGTACTACAGCTGCTCGCATTCAAGACATCTCCCCAAATCCACAAAAGCTTGCAGGTATGTGTGCAAAGCTAAAGTGCTGCATGAACTATGAAATCGATTGTTATATGGAAGCAAGCAAAAAACTTCCAAATCGTGAAGAAATACTGCAGACACTTGATAATGATTATTATTATTTCAAGCAAGACATTTTGGCTGGGCTCATCACCTATTCCACAGACAAGAAGAATCCTGCCAATCTTGAAACCATTACTGCAGAGCGCGCCAATGCCATCATTGCCATGAACAAAGAAGGCAAGAAGCCCCTATCACTGCAGGAAGACAGCAAGGCGAAAGAGCCACAGAAGCCAAAAGACATGCTTCATGATAATGACATTACACGTTTTGACAACGCCAAAAAGAAGAAAAAGAAGAAAAAAACACGTCAGGAGGCCAAGGTACAGAGAAGTCAGCAATGAATTCAAATAAAAAAATATTTCCTTATTATATTATATGCATCTCCATACTTATCATTTCATGTGGTAAACATAAAACCTTATTCCATGAGTATAAAGCCATTGACAATGAAGAGTGGAGATATGATGACTCTTTACACTTTGAAATAGATTCTGCCATTATCAACGGAAATTTAAACACGATATTAGAATTTCGCACCAACGCCAAGTACCCATATCGCAATATATCCATCGTAATGGAACAATCATTGCGTAACGGCAGCCAAAACATCAAGAAGACAATTGCATACGATGTCATTGACAACAACGGTAAGAAAAACGGCGAGGGTATTACATATATGACCCACCAAATTCCATTCTGCACCATGAATATAAAAACTGGTGACACTATTGACATCCATATAAAACATAACATGAAAGACAATATGCTTCCTGGCATAGCCGATGTCGGGGTGCTTATTGAAACACCATAAACAATAAAACATGGCAGCACAACTTCTATGGGTTGATGATGAGATAGAACACCTTCATGCCCACATCCTATTTCTCGAAAAAAAAGGCTATGACGTCTCTGTTGCCAGCAATGGCATAGATGCCATAGAGCAATGTCAGCAACATACATTTGACCTTATTCTTCTTGACGAGATGATGCCAGGTCTTACAGGGCTTGAGACATTGCAGCGTATAAAAGAGATTCAACCTCAGACTCCAGTTGTCATGGTAACAAAGAGCGAGGAGGAAGACATAATGGATCAAGCTATTGGAAAGTCTATTTCAGACTATCTTATAAAGCCTGTTAATCCGATGCAGATATTGCTGACACTAAAAAAACATGTTCATCAACGCGATATCGTAACAGAAATTGTACAGCAAGACTATCAGCAATCTTTTCAGGACATTTCCATACAAATACAGAATTGCCGTACCTTCGACGATTGGCAGGAGGTATATAAACGACTTGTAAGGTGGGAACTTGATATTGCCCGTACCGGCAGTAATATGACAGAGATGCTCGCAATGCAGAAGGAAGAAGCGAATACCGATTTTGCCAAATTCGTCAAAAAGAATTATCTCCGATGGATGGACAACTCTGAAGACAGACCTCTCATGTCTAATCGAGTCATGCCTGATGTTATATTTCCTGCACTCAACAATGGTGAGAAGGTCTTTTTTATCGTCATAGATAATTTCCGTTATGACCAATGGCGCATACTGGCAGAGGAAATCGGTGATATGTTCAACATCGACGAGCGACTATATTGTTCTATACTACCAACTGCAACACAATATGCACGCAATGCGATATTCTCTGGATTGATGCCCACACAGATAGCAGAAATGTTCCCTGACTTGTGGGTTGACGAAGATGAAGAAGAGGGGAAGAATATAAATGAGTCACCACTCATCCAAACACAACTGCAGCGATATAGACGCAAAGAGACATTCTCATACCATAAGATTATTGACAGTACAGGAACCGAGAAATTGATGAGCCAGTTCAAAAATTTAAAGAACTATGACCTCAATGTCATCGTCATCAACTTCATTGACATTCTCTCGCACGCGCGCACGGAATCTAAAATGGTACGTGAGTTGGCAAACAATGAAGCTGCATATCGCAGCATCACACTATCATGGTTCCGCCACGGAGCAATGCGCGAACTCCTTGAAGCCCTCGCACAGACGGACTATCGCATCATCATTACTACCGACCACGGTTCAATACGCTGCAACAAACCTGTCAAAATTATCGGCGATAGAAATACGAATACAAATCTGCGATATAAATTCGGTAAAAACCTCAATTGTAGTTCCAAAGACACTTTCGTCATTACAGACCCGAAGAAAGCACATCTGCCTGCACCTAATATCTCCACCACATACCACTTCGTAACTGGTAATGATTTCTTTGCATATCCCAACAACTACAATTATTACGTTGGATACTACAAAGACACCTTCCAACATGGCGGAATATCAATGGAAGAAATGATAATACCATTAATAAGTATGAAAGGACGTAAGAAATGAACAAGGAAATAATAATCCAAGATATAGAACACATCCACGAGGCGGCACGTGAATTCATTTCATCTTTCCACGATTATTTCGATGACAACAATGCTGTCAAATGTTTTGCCTTCTATGCTCCAATGGGAGCTGGCAAAACCACTTTTATCAAAGCTATCTGTGAGGAACTTGGCTCAACCGATGTTATAACCTCACCTACATTTGCCATTGTCAACGAATATACAACACAGCACTTTTCCATATACCATTTCGATCTTTATCGCATCAAAAAGCAGGAAGAACTCTATGATATCGGTGCCGATGATTACTTTTATTCCGGTAATCCATGCTTTATAGAGTGGCCTGAAATGGCAGAATCCGCCCTACCCGATGAGACAATAAAAATAACCATTGTTCCTCAGGATAATGGAAGCAGAATAGTGTCTTTTTCCATAGAACAATAATATTTTTGTTGTTTAAACCCAAATCGTCACATACAAAAAACGCAAAATCCGCCGCGCGTTCCCCCACACCCTGCGCGGCAGCTGAAAAGCTGTAAAAAGCTGCCATAAAGACAGTTTGATTGCACTGAAAGTCCAATGACTGATTTGGGTAAAAAAATGGCATAGCTTGCTATCAAGCATCCTATGCCATTTTTTTTTGGGGGGGGAATAGATTTTGCTGTTTGATAGTCCGTCACAAGTAGTATGCACCTCCCATGCTCATAGGGAGTTGCGCCCAATCTTATGCGATTGATATACGTTAGGTATGCGTCTGTTATGCGTTATGTTATCGAGCAACAATCGAACAACAAACGCACAAAAGTTGGAGGTGACTGGGAGGAAAGAGGGAAGAAAGAGGGAGGGAAATGGGAATTAGGAGGAAGTTAGAAGGGTATAAGGGCAAATGGAAATCCCATTGTCGGTTAAGGGGGGAAGGTTAAAGATAAGTATTGAGGAATTTGCTGATGATTTGAAAGGTTGGGCACTGGTATTAGTGGATTGTGATCGCTGCTCGTCGCAGACAATTGTCGCACGTTGCACGATGTATCAAAAGTACACCACAGAAGAAACCTTGCAAAATGCAGCAAAAAGTTATAAAGGACTGACAAAAAGGTGGTAAAACATATATTGTTAACATCATGCTACTTTTGATGTGCATGACACTATTATCATGCACGTCAAGGCATGAGGTAAAGGCTTACTTATAATCGGCAGAATAGAAAACACAGGAAGAAGAGGTTTTTGAATGGTATTTTCTCCATTTGAAAACCTCTTTCACGTGCATTATTCAGTATAAAAAAGGAAATGAGGAATTATTTTTTGGTAGTTTTATTTTGGCAATCTCATTATTTTTGTTATCTTTGCAGACAAAAGTGTGTATAACAGAACGCTCATCACTCTCGTACAATTAACAAATGCAAGAAGAGACACTCTATCTAATACTCTACGGAGCAGCGACCATGTTGTCACTGACGGCATGTTGCTACCTGCTGCTACGCCGTTCCAATGCCATAGTCCCCGATGTGACGTCGCCAGTACGCCTGCGTTGGTGGACGGCAGCCTTCTTTGCCAGCATGACGCTGAGTCACATATGGTATCTGCCCACCTTCTATTTCACTGCAAACGATGACAAATTGCTGGGCACTCTTATAGGGGCGACGCTCGATTTTCTGACGCTTGTCCCCCTGGGGATAGTTGTATTGATGTCTATGCTGCAAGACCGCAGACGACCGCTGTGGCTCGCAGGCGTAATGATGGTGCCTATCATCGCAGTCATGACAGTGTGCATTGCAAACTGTAGCATCACCCACCTACCAGTAGTATATATCTATTACCTGTCGCTGGGCATCGGTTTGATAATATATATGGTGCGCGAGGTGCGGCAATATGGGCGATGGCTGCGCGACAACTATGCCGACCTAGAGCACAAGGAGGTGTGGCAGAGCTTCGTGGTGCTGGCTGTCATTCTGCTGTTTTTCGGCATATATACGTTAGATCCCCACGGGCTAGCCTACCAATACGCCACACAGGTGAATAACATCATACTTGTATGCTATCTCGTATGGCGGGTAGAAACGTTAAGCGAACTGAACGTCACCCCCCTGCAACAGTCATGAACGGCGACGATCTTCCACAAGCCATCCACGACCATATCGGCATATTGCTGCAACAACATTGCATCGACACCCAACTCTACCTGCAACACGACCTGTCGCTCCAGCAACTTGCCAAGGCCATCGGGACCAACCGCTACTATCTCAGTCAGTACTTCTCAAGCCAAGGCACGACCTACAATGCTTACATCAACGGTCAGCGCATCGAACACTTCATGAATCTCTATCACAAGGCAGTCGCCACCCAGCAGTTCTTCACCGCCCAGCAGTTTGCTATGGAGAGCGGTTTCCACAATTACCGCACTTTCAGCAATGCCTTCAAGCACCTGACGGGACAGACCGTAACAGGCTGGATGAAGACCCAACAAAGGATGGGTGAGTGCTGAAGTGGAAAAATCTGCAAAAATACAGGTAAAATCTGCAAGAATCACGGCTTACGACACAAGCCGTGATTCTTTTTTGAGGTGAAAACATTACCTTTGCCCACAGAATTCGTGGAATCATGAGTAACGAATCATCATAATCAAACTAACAAAAACAAAACAAATGAAGAAAAAGAGTTTAATGAAGAAGATGCTACCATGCATCGCAGCTGGTATGTTTGTCGGCTGCACCAGTTCAGACAACCCTGTTAAGGATGACACCTCTTCTATCAAGGACGGTGCCGACCTCGTGGTCTATGGCAAGATTTTCACCTCCGATGACAACAAGATTGTAGAAGCCTTTGCCGTGAAAGACGGCAAGTATGTCTATGTAGGCAACAAGGCTGGAGCCGAAGCCTATGTCGAGAAGGGCAAGACCGAAGTGGTGGATTACACCGGCAAGGGCCTTGTGATGTCCGGCTGCGGCAACGGCCATTCCCACTATATGTTGGGCTACGCCCTCAAGACCATCGGTACGATGTTCGACATACAGGACAATGCGGAGCAGGTCCTGAATAAAATCAAAGCTGCTGTCCAGAAAGCAAGGGCTGAAGGAGCTACGTCGATATTTGCACAGGGCTGGCGCCTGCAGAGCCTTGAGCCACAAGTGCCAACCCGTGAGGATCTGGATGCAATCTGTAGCGATATACCAATATACCTTCTTGACGAGGAATGCCACAAGGCACTGGCCAACACCATCCTACTGAAGAAAGCCGGCATCATCAACGAAGACGGAACAGCAGGCAAGACGACCTTGCGTGGCGGCGAGATAGTGACAGATGCCCAAGGTATGCCTACTGGCATGCTGAAAGAGCAGGCACAGACCTACGTGCGTCAGTTCCTGGACAATGACAATCTCTATACCCTCGACAGGGCTATAGCTAACCTCGCTGAAATCGAGCAATACATGCTGTCAGTGGGATATACGATGTACCACGGGGGCTGGGGTAACTATTTCGTAAACACTAATTACTATCAGGCTTGCCAGCAGTTGGACAACGCCGGCAAGTTGCACTTCGTGGTGGGCCTGCCCTACGAAATTGAGAGCTGGATGGATATGGACGAGGCTCTGGGCAGAGCCGTTGATGCCAAGAAGTTCGCTTCCAAGCGCGTCTTACCAAGATGGATCAAGTTGCTCTACGATGGTGGGGTTGAGGCAGGAACCGGAATTGTGGACCCACTCTATCCCGACGGTCATCAGGGCATTGCAAACTGGACGGAAGAGGAAGTGACAGAACTGACGCGCAAGGCTAATGCCCAAGGCTTGACAATCCACATACACGTGATGGGAAACAAGGGTGTAAATCAAGTGGTCAACGCCTTCGTCAATGGTGGAAAGGATGAAATGCGCAATACGCTGGTTCATGTGCGTAACGTCGATAATGCCGACTACAAACGTATGGCAGAGCATAACATCTACGTCACCTCTGGTGTGACTTGGCATCACGCCATGACAGGGTTGGCTGACATCCTTCGGGATCGTGGTATGACTCCAATAGGTCAGGAAGACAAATCGTATCCTTTTAAGTCATTCTTCGACAACAACATTCCCGTAACCATTCACTCCGACTATCCTGCACTGAGCGGCAGTCCTGACGACCCATTCGGCATCATGGAGATTGCCGTGACTGGAGTACTTTGGTCTGAGAACGGTTCTCCTTGGTGGCCTGAAGAACTCGTCACACGCGAACAGGCTCTCGCTGCCATGACCATCAACGTGGCTAAACAGATGTTTATCGAGGATGAGCGAGGCAGTATCAGTACAGGGAAATATGCCGATTTCCTCCTTCTTAATCAAGATGTGCTGACCTGCCCTGTGAATGAGATTCACTCCACCAAGCCCGTAGCCACATACTTCGAAGGCAAGAAGGTTTTTTCAATTTAGCATAGAATAACATATTCAAGGATATCCCGAAATATATCCCCCAGGACTGCTCTACAGTCTCGGGGGATATTATTTTGAGCATACAGAGTTTTGCAGATACCCCGTTAATTTTCCATTTTTAAAATTGAAAAGCAAAAAGTGACAAGATAAAGCCAAAATTGCTACATACGGCTTGACACTTATCAACGTATGTATTAAAAATCGATTTTTTTTATCACTTTTCTCATTTAAAATTTGGTCAGTTGGAAAAAAA
>DJWZ01000092.1:0-1136 GCA_002449535.1 Prevotellaceae bacterium UBA7017
GATGCCACAGCCCTTGAACGTGACTTCGGGTTTGTGCCAAAGATTACGCTACGAGAAGGTCTGAGGAAGTTCGCAGAGTGGTACAAGGAGTTTTACGACCCCGAATGACACGAATATAGGACGAATTAGCACAAGTACATACACGCAGACAGGTCGGTCCATCAGATGTTGGACGGGATGAGCGTGGAACTGGCAGATAAGGCAGGGAGTCGTAAGTGATTCTCTGCCTTTTATTTTTTTTTGTCGGTGCTACTTATTATCGTCGATAGTACCTCAATTAGACGATGATAGTCACACAGATAGCACAGAAAGAGTTAAGAAAGAATAAATCTTGTAAAGGAATGCAATAAGTTCGGGAGGAAAGCGTTATCTTTGCAACAGCATATGTTGTGTGCAGGCTATAACAGGCACTGTCTTAGACGTAGTAATAAGAAGCATGATGGGTATGACCGTGATGGCTGATGAGGTATATTCGCCTGATAATGAGTCTAAATTTGACTTTGGCTTCAAACTGAAAGAAATTCGTTACCCGCATGCGCTGGTAATGAATTAAGAATAGTAGTTACAAAAACCTCTCTCCACTTACCTCTAAAGACTGAGCAAGAATAACTTGCGAAAGTCGAATAATATAATTAATAACAATTTTTTTATGTTTTCATTAATTCAATTACCTTATGCGATGGAGGCACTGGAGCCTGTGGTCAGTGCACAGACGTTGTCGTTCCATCATGGCAAGCATCTGCAGGCTTACGTGGATAATCTTAACAAACTGCTTCCTGGCAGTGAGTATGAAGGTATGGCACTGGAGGAGATTGTGCGTAAGGCTCCTGCCGGACCAGTCTTTAATAATGCGGGACAGATACTGAACCATGAGCTGTATTTCATGCAGTTCAAACATGCCGTTGAGGCGATTCAAGGTCCAGAGGGTGCGCTTGCTGCCCAGATAGAAAAGCAATGGGGAAGCGTGGAAGCATTTAAGGCCGAGTTCAATTCCAAAGGTGTTGGACTTTTTGGTTCTGGTTGGGTATGGCTATCGGCAGATGCTGATGGCTCCCTGGTCATCACACAAGAGCAAGGGGCGTCTAATCCTGTGGTGAGGGGTTTGAAACCGTTGCTGACCTTTGATGTATGGGAGC